>JBAQKO010000348.1:0-2809 GCA_049301075.1 Rhodoferax sp. | reverse complement strand
GGGAATTGGTGGATGCCCAGGGGCGCAAGCTGGTGGGGTTGGCCCAGCGGCGCCAGCGCACTGGGGTCTTGCTGGTGGCCGGCACCTTGGTGAGTGCCCCGCCCTGGTCCCTGCTGTGCGAGGCCATGGGCAACCCACAGGACGCGCCGGTGTTGCAGCGCCGCACCGTGTCCTGCGACGCCCTGGCTGCGGCACCATTCACCCCACAGGCATTGGCCGCGGCGCTGCAACAGGCGCTGGAAAACGGGCTGACGGCATCCGGCTGATGCCCGCCAGACGTGCGCACCCACGGGGGCCGCGTGTCAGCTCGGGGGGCGCTCGCCCCGGGCGTTAACCACCACCTCGCCATCCTCCTTGGTGAACGCCGCCTGTTGCGGCTGGGGCAGGATATCGAGCACCAACTCCGAGGGGCGGCACAGGCGCGTTCCCAACGGCGTAACCACGATGGGCCGGTTGATCAAAACCGGATGGGCCAGCATGGCATCCACCAGCTGGGCATCGCTCACGTCACTGCGGTCCAACTGCAGTTCGGCAAACACCGGCTCCTTGCTGCGCACCATGGCGGTCACCGGCAGGCCGCTGGCCTGGATCAGGGCGAGCAGCGTTGCACGCTGCGGTGGCGTCTTCAGGTATTCGATGACGGTGGGTTCCACGCCGCTGTTGCGGATCATGGCCAGCGTGTTGCGCGAGGTTCCGCACTTGGGGTTGTGATAAATCGTGATGGTGCTCA
The DNA here is from genome assembly GCA_049301075.1 of Rhodoferax sp. Lineage (GTDB taxonomy): Bacteria > Pseudomonadota > Gammaproteobacteria > Burkholderiales > Burkholderiaceae_C > Allorhodoferax. The sequence continues at coordinate 2,079 of JBAQKO010000348.1, read as the reverse complement.
TGTTGAATGCTTTCATTGCGGTTCGTGCCTGGATGGCCCGATCGTAAGGTCCTGTTCCAGCCACTGCCCCCAGGCCGGCGCAACCTGGGGCCACTGGTCGGCACGCTCCAGGGTGCGCAGGCCCTGCGCCAGAAGCGTGGCGGCGCGGATGACCCCGGCATGGGTAATCCACACTGCGGGGCCTTGCAACGCCCGTGTTGCGTCCCACACCGCGGCCACGCGGGTCATGAAACCCTGCACGCTCTCGGCGCCACCACAGCGCCAGGTGGGAAAAGCCGCCGTCCAGCCGTCCAGCTCGGCGCGGGCGATCGCATCCCAACGCTGGCCCTCCCACTGGCCAAAGTCCATTTCCTTCAGGCGCACGTCGATTTCCGGCACCAAATCGGGCCGCAAGCCGCACAACGCCTGCGTGAGTTGCTCACATCTTTGTAGCGGCGAGTGAAGCAGCCGGATCCCCTGCGGCAAGCCCTGCGCCAGCGCGCGGGCCGCGTCCCGCGTTGCCTGGGGATCTGCCGGCACATCCAGCGCGCCGTAGCACACACCCGGCTCCACCAGAGGCTGCGCATGGCGCACCAGCCACAGCTTCATAGCGCCAGGGCCAGCCCGAGATAAAACGCCAGCTCGCACAGCTGCTGCGTGGCGCCCAGGCCGTCGCCGGTAAACCCGCCCAGACGGCGCCACAGCAGGCGCCACATGTACAGGAACGCCAGCGCAGAAGCCAGCAGCGGGGCGACCAGAACGGTGCCCGGGTGGGCCAGGAACACGGGCACCAGCGCGGCAAGACACCAGGCCCCCGCCGTCAGCAGGCTGGCGCGGCTGATCTGGTCGGCCAGCGGCTTGGACTTGGAGCCCGCTGCGTCGCCCACATGCGGCATGAGGCGGATCTGCAGCAGCGGCCAGGTGCGTGACACCACGTGCGCCACAAAAATGCCCACCACCATGGCATGGGGGCTGACCGAACCCACCAGCGCCAGCAGCGCCACCTTGGACAGCAGCGCCAGCACCACCGCCAGCACGCCGAAGGCGCCCACGCGGGAGTCTTTCATGATGACCAGGGCACGCGCGCGGTCGCTGCTGCCGCCCAGGCCATCGGCCACATCGGCCAGGCCGTCTTCGTGGAAGGCACCGGTCACCATCACGCTGAGCACCGTGCCCAGCACGGCCGCCACCAGCGGCGCAAACGGGCTGGGCGGCAGCGCCAGTAGCAGCAGGGCCGTAAGCCCCGCCACCAGCGCGCCCACCAGCACGCCCACGCCGGGAAAATGCCCGGCACTGGCGCGCAGCGAAGCGGGGCTGAAACCCACCCAGTCCGCCAGCCGCCCGGTGACCGGAATGCGGCTGAAAAACTGCAGGGCCAGCAGATAGTGGCGCACAGCGTTCATGGGTTGGCGTCTCCTGCGGTTCAGGCGGTCACGGCGGGTACATCCGACTTCTCGGACACGCCGGCGGATTCAAAGCTGGCCATCTCGCGCAGGATGGCGCAGGCGGACTGCAGCAGCGGCCAGGCCAGCGCGGCGCCGGAGCCTTCGCCCAGACGCAGGCCCAGGTCCAGCAGTGCCTGCACGCCCAGGTGCTGCAGCATGAACTCATGGCCGCGCTCGCCCGAGCGGTGCGAAAACACGCAACGCTGCAGCACCTGCGGCTGCAGGGCGTGGGCCACCAGCACGGCGCTGGTGGTGATGAACCCGTCCACCACGATGACGCGGCGCTCGTGGGCCGCTTGCAGCACGGCCCCCACCATGGTGGCAATTTCCAGCCCGCCCATGGCCGCCAGCACGTCCAACGGCGCCGTCACGCCGGCATGGCGTGCCAGCACTTCGCGCAGCACCTCGGTCTTGCGCAGCACGGCCGGCGCATCCAGCCCGGTGCCGGCGCCGGTGCACTGGGCAATGTCCAGGCCGGTCAGGCGGGCCAGCAGCAGGGACGCCGCCGAGGTATTGCCAATGCCCATTTCACCCAGCAGCAGCGCGTTGCCGGGCAGGCTCTTGACCAGCTCCTGGCCGTTGGCGATCGCCTGCTGGCATTGCGCGGGCGTCATGGCCGCCTGCGCGGACGAGTCCGCCGTGCCCAGCGCTGCCT
>JBAQKO010000347.1:0-1866 GCA_049301075.1 Rhodoferax sp. | reverse complement strand
GTCACAGGACGCCGTGGCAAGAAGTGCGTCCCAGGACTACCGGACGACCTTGACCGACTCCCTCCAGCGCCACCTCAAGACCGTCAATGCACGCTTGGAGCCACATGAAAAACTCGCTTGCCTGGTCGTCATCACCACCCAATGGACGCCGGAAAACGGCATGGTGACGCCCACGCTCAAGGTCAAGCGTCCGCGCATTGAGGACGTTTATGCCGCGCACTATGCGCAGTGGCTTAGCCAGGGCCAGCCGGTGGTGTGGGCCAGCGCCTGAGCAGTATGCTTGGGGCATGCTCCGATTGCACCGCTGTTTCATCTCCCTGGTCTTGGGCACCTTTCTGACACTGGCCGCCGCGACCGGCAACACCGCTCCCTTTGAAGACTCCATGGCCCAGCGCACGTTGGCGTGCACCGCCTGCCACGGCGAGCAGGGTCGGGCCGGGCCCGATGGCTACTACCCGCGGCTGGCGGGCAAGCCGGCCGGGTACCTGTACAACCAGCTCACCCACTTCCGGGAAGGCCGGCGCCACTATGCGCTGATGACGGGCCTGATCGATACGCTGGACGATGCCTACCTGCGGGAAATCGCCGCGTATTTTTCCGCACTGGATTTGCCGTACCCGCCGCCCAAGCCCTCCACCGCCAGTGCAGCCCTGATGGCACGCGGACAGGCGCTGGCCACGCGCGGCGATGCCGCACGCAAAATTCCAGCCTGCACCCAATGCCATGGCACGGCCCTCACGGGTGTTCTGCCCAGCACCCCCAGCCTGCTGGGCTTGCCCCGCGACTACCTGAACGCCCAACTGGGTGGCTGGCAGACCGGGCAACGCCACAGCCTGGCACCCGACTGCATGGCCGACATTGCCCGGCAACTGAGCGTGACCGACGTGAACGCCGTAACGCACTGGCTGGCAGCCCAGCCGGTGCCCCGGCCGTCCCATGCCGCCGACAAGCCCCCACCCCGCACCGCTGGAGCCCCGGATCTGACCTGCGGCAGCACAGCCAGCCCCGCGCCAGCACCAACGCCACCAGTTGCCGAAACCTCCATCGCGCGCGGTTCCTACCTCGCACGCATCGGCAACTGTGCGCTGTGCCACACCGCCCGGGGAGGCGAACCCTACGCCGGTGGCAAGGGCATCGCCACACCCTTTGGTTCCGTGTACTCCAGCAACCTCACGCCCGACAAAAACCAGGGCGTGGGCCTGTGGTCCCCCCAGGACTTCTGGCGCGCCCTGCACGACGGCGAATCGCGCGACGGGCACCTGCTCTACCCCGCGTTTCCCTACACCCACTACACCCACGTGACGCGGGAGGACAGCGATGCCCTCTACGCCTACCTGCAGACCCTCCCGGCTTCAGCCCGACCCAACGCCCCCCATGCACTGCGCTGGCCGTTCAGCACCCAACTGGCCCTGCGCGTCTGGCGCTGGCTGAATTTTTCACCGGCAGATACCGCGACCCCAGCTGCCGACGCAAACCCGACGCCACAGTGGAAACGCGGCGCTTACCTGGTGCAAGGGTTGGGCCACTGCAGCGCGTGCCACTCCAGCCGCAATGCGCTGGGCGCCATCAGCAAACAGCAGACTTTCGCGGGCGGCATGCTCCCTGAAAGCAACTGGTATGCACCGTCGCTGCGTTCACCCCAGGAAGCCGGGCTCGCAAACTGGAGCACCGGCGACATCGTAGCGTTGCTGAAGACGGGTCGGGCGCCGGCGGGCAGCGTCAGCGGCCCCATGGCCGAAGTGGTGCACCACAGCACCCAGTACCTGACCGACACCGACGCAACCGCCATGGCCATGTACCTGCAATCGCTGGCGTCGCCGGGCGCCCCCGCCACGGCACCCCGGGCGGTCAACCCGGCACCCGCGA
>JBAQKO010000346.1:0-6136 GCA_049301075.1 Rhodoferax sp. | reverse complement strand
ATCTCGTGCATCAGCGCCAGCAGGCGCCCGATCTCGCCCTTGGGAAAGCCTTCGCGCGCAAACCAGTTCAGGTAGTTTCCCGGCAAGTCGGCAATCAGCATGCCCTGGTGTTTGCCAAAGGGCATGGTGCGGGTTACCAGCAGCTGCAGGTCTTCGGGGTTCATGGTGGCGCAAACGGAATGGGAGAAGGCCTGATTGTCGGGCACCGGTGGGCTTTGGCAAGCAGTCGACCTGCTCTGTTTGGCTACATTTTTAATAGCTGTTTGCGCAATACCCATCCACGGCTATGATGGAATTTCCCACAAAAATTCGAGGAGAGTTCCACCATGGTCATGCACCCATTCCTGAAACGTTCCCTGTTGCTTCTGGGCTACTGGGTGGCCTTTGCGCCGTGTTACGCCCTGGACACCTCCGACATTCCCAAATTGAAGGCCGGCACCGTGCTAAGCGTTGCGGACCCGGCTGCCGAAGCGCCGCTGCGGGAAATGGCCATCACCCACGTCCACTCGATCCGCGCCGATGGCGCCGTCTGGTACCAGATTGAGGGCACCTACCGCGATGGCCAGGAGGGAATTGTGTACGTGGACTTCACAACGTCCCCGGTCAAGATTGAAACCACCGTCAAAAAACTATCCCTCAGAAACCTGGTGGATCGCCCGCGCAAATTCCTGGATGCAGTGGAAGAGAGTGAAAAAGGCGAGTTGGTGTATGAGGGTTCGCCCTTTCAATACGCCGACACCGAGTCGGACGACGGCGTGTTTGAACGCGATGGCGACAAAACATCCACCCTGGAGTTCAACTACCTGGTGTTCACCTCCAAGAAAGACGCCAACCTGAGTATCCAGATCATGCGCTGGGATGACGACAAATTTGACACCTACCTGGTGAAACGGGTGCAGCCCGGGGACGTCAAGGTCAAGTAAGCAGGGGTTTTGCTATATTTTTTATAGCTAATTGCGCCGTGATTGCGGGGCTGTGTGCGAAAATAGCCTGCCCATCAACCTGCATTCAGAAAACCTGCCATGTCACGTCAAAGCGTTTGGGCTACCAAGGTAGTCGCTCTGGTCCAGAGCGGCAATAGCGACGCCGCGATAGCCCAGATCAAAGTAGCGCCCACCGTACGCGACGTGCAGCAGTTGCGCACCCTGCTGCTGGCCGCCAAGCTGCTGGCACGCCACCCCAATGTGGACGCCGCCACCAACGACCAGATCGTGGCGCTGTCCTCGCCCCGACTGCACCGCTCCCCCTGAAAGGGGATGGACTCTATTTCTGTGGTTTCTCTGACAAACTCTGCCAACCCCCTCGACATCCTGCCAGGCCCCCTTCAACCGGAGCTGATCCGAACCGAAATCCTGGCCGACCTGCTGGAAGCAACGGCCAACCGGGCCCCAAACCAACTGGCCTTGATTTATGGTGAACAGCAACTGAGCTATGCGGCGCTGAACACGCAGGCCGATGGCGTTGCCGCCCACCTGATCCACGCGGGTGTGCGGCCCGGGCACATTGTGGGCCTGTGGCTGCCACGCGGCATCGACCTGCTGGTGATGCAGGCCGGCATTGCCAAGACCGGCGCCGCCTGGCTGCCTTTCGATGCCGACGCACCGGTGGAACGCATAGCCGTGTGCCTGGAAGACGCCCAGGCGGTGGGCATCGTGACGTGCGCGGCATTCGCGCCCCACCTGACCCACCCCGCCACTGGCATCTGGACAGCCGAGCAGTTGCGCAGCCCCCTGCCCGTGCCCCAAGACCTGCCACGCCGCACCGGGGCGCTGCCCACACACCCGGCCTACGTGATTTACACCTCGGGCTCCACCGGCAAGCCCAAGGGCATCGAGATCAGCCAGGGCAGCATTTGCCACTTTCTGCGCAGCGAGAACGCCCTGCTGGGCATCCGCGGCGATGACCGCGTGTACCAGGGGTTTTCGGTCGCCTTCGACATGTCGTTTGAAGAGATCTGGATCAGCTACCTGGTCGGCGCCACGCTGTGGATTGCGCCCAGGGAGATTGCCTCCGATCCCGAGCTTCTGCCACTGGCGCTGGCCGACCACCAGGTCACGGTGCTGCACGCCGTGCCCACCCTGCTGGCCCTGTTCAGCCAGGACGTGCCCACACTGCGCCTGATCAACCTGGGCGGTGAAATGTGCCCGCAGTCGCTGGTCGACCGCTGGGCCACGCCAGGCCGCCAGGTCTTCAACACCTACGGCCCCACCGAAGCCACCGTATCCGCCAGCCTGGCAGAACTCCATGCCCACGCGCCGGTCACCATCGGACGGCCCTTGCCCAATTACGGCCTGCTGGTCATCAGCACCGCGATGGACAACGGCCTGGTGCTGGTACCGCGCGGCGAAGTCGGTGAGCTGTGCATCACCGGCCCGGGCGTGGCGGTCGGCTACCTGGGTCGCCCCGAGCTGACGGCAGAGAAATTTCTGCCCAACCCCTGGAGTAGCCACGCACACGACCGGCGCCTGTACCGCACCGGGGACCTGGCACGCATCGATGCCGATGGCTGTGTGCAATGCCTGGGCCGCACCGACGACCAGGTGAAGATCCGCGGGTTTCGGGTGGAGCTCGGTGAGATCGAGGCCGCTTTGGCCCACCAGCCCGGTATCGGCACCGTAGCCGTCATCCTGCGCCAGGAAGAGGGCATCGACCAGTTGATCGCCTTCTTCGTGCCCGATGGCAGCACGGCCGTTTCCGGTGCCGCCCTGCGCACGGCACTGGCCGAGTTGCTGCCGCCCTACATGGTGCCCGGCCATTTTGAGCCGCTCCATGAGATGCCGCGCCTGACCTCCGGCAAGATTGACCGCAATGCCCTGAAAGCCCGCCCCCTGGCGGTGGTGACCGCCGGCGCCGCCACGTCCGACACGCCGAAAAACCCGGCCGAAGAAGCCCTGTTCGCGGCCCTGGCCAAGCTCTTTCCCGGGGAAGCAATTGTCCGCAGTGCCGATTTTTTCTCGGACCTGGGCGGCCACTCCCTGTTTGCGGCGCGCCTGGCATCCGCCCTGCGCAGCGATCCCCGCTTTGCCCACATCACGGTGCGCGACATTTACCACCACCGCACCGTGGGCTTGATCGCCCAGGTCTTGAATACGCCCCCGGCGGCGGGCCCGCAGGTCGATATCGACTGGACTCCGCCATCGGCCCTCAAACGCTGGGCCTGTGGTGCCGCCCAAGCCGCCGCTGTACCCGGCTTGGTAGCGATCCGCATGGCGCAGTGGCTGGCGCCCTTCTTCACCTACCACTTCTTCACCGGCGATTCCGACGACTCGCTGGCGCTGGCCATTGCCGCGTCGGCGGGCGCCTTCCTGCTGGCCACCTTGCTGGAGTTTGGCGTGGCGATAGTGGGCAAATGGCTGATCGTCGGCCGCCTGCGGGCCGGACGCTACCCCCTGTGGGGCGTGATGTACTACCGCTGGTGGCTGGCCGACCGGCTGGTGGAGTCCGCCCCCACGTACTTGCTCAGCGGCTCCTCCCTGTACGCCTGGTGGCTGCGCGCACTCGGAGCCCAGGTCGGGCATGACGTCACCATCGGCTCCATGACCTTGCGCGCGCCGGACCTGCTGTCCATCGGCGACGGCACCAGCATCGGCAACGCCGCCAATTTTGAGAACGCCCGGGTGGAGCACGGCGCGTTGCTGATCGGCACGATTCACATCGGCCCGGACGCCTGCATCGGCTCCTATGCCATTCTGGAAGGCAACACCGCGGTCGGCGCTTACGGCCACCTGGAAGGCCAGTCGGCACTGAGCGACGGCGAGTCGGTGGGGCCAGGGCGCATCTGGAGCGGCTCACCGGGGCGTGATACCGGAGCCTTCGATACGACCAAGAACCCGCCACGCCCGGCTCTGTCACGCCCACGCGCGGTCAGCGAAGCGGTGTATTTCTTCCTGGGCGCATTGCTCATCACCACGCTGTTTTTCCTGCCGGTGTTCCCCAGCTTTATTTTGATCGACTGGATTGACGATGTGGACCAGTTCCCCATGCTGGCCGGCAGCGACCTGTCGTTTCAACTGGCCAAGTATTTTGTGTTGGCCTTTCCGGCGGCCGGGGTGCTGATTGTCTGCACTGCACTGCTGTCGGCTGGCATCCGCTGGACGGTGCTGCCGCGCCTCAAACCCGGTACCTCACCGGTGCACAGCAATCTGTACTGTGCCAAGTGGCTGGTCAACCAGATTCAGGAGTCCAGCCTGCATGTGCTGCACGGCGTGTACGCCACCATCTATGCGCCGTACTGGTACCGCCTGCTGGGCGCCAAGGTCGGGCGCGATGCCGAAATTTCGACCGCGCTGGGCCTGGTGCCCGACATGCTCACGCTTGGCGACGAAACCTTCATTGCCGATGCGGTGATGCTGGGTGATGAGCACATCGACGGCGGCTGGATGACCATGCGCCCCACGGTGATCTCCAGGCGCAGTTTTGTCGGCAATGGCTCCTATGTGCCCGACGGCACCACCCTGCCGGAAAACGTGCTGATCGGTGTGCACTCCAGCGTGCCGGCCAACGACAAAATCCGCGATGGCGACACCTGGCTGGGCTCGCCACCCATTCACCTGCCAGCACGGGAGCAGACCACCGGCTTCCCGGAACACCTGACCTACCGGCCCTCGCCGTTTCGCCGGCTGGCGCGCGGCCTGATTGAGGCCTTCCGCATTGTCTCGCCGCACGCCATTGTGATTTCGGTCGGCTACACCGTGGTGCTCAATGTGATGCCCATGGCGGGCGAGGGGCGCTGGGTCGACGTCACCAGCTACCTCACGGCGGCGGGCCTGTTGTATGGCGTTGGCACCTTCATTTTCATCGTCATCCTCAAGTGGCTGCTGATCCGGCGCTACCGCCAGTGCAGCGTGCCGATGTGGACGCCGTTTGTGTGGTTGTCCGAAGGCGTGACCAACCTGTACGAAGGCATTGCCGTGCCCAACTTCATGCGCTACCTGCGCGGCACACCCTGGTTGCCCGTGGCGCTGAATATTTTGGGCAGCCACATCGGCAAGGGGGTGTACATCGACACCACCGACATCACCGAGTTTGATTGCGTCACGATTGGTGACTACAGCGAACTGAACGCACTGGCCTGCCCGCAAACCCATTTGTTCGAAGACCGCGTGATGAAGATCGACCACGTCACCATCGGCCAACGCGTCACCATGGGGCCGCGCAGCGCGGTGTTGTACGGCGCGGTGGTCGGCGACAACGCGCAATTGGGCCCCTTGACGCTGGTGATGAAGGGTGAGTTCATTCCCCCGGCCAGCAGCTGGCGCGGCTGCCCGGCGGCGCCCCAGCGCCACTGACCCCAGCAGCATGTCGGACCACCGTGTGTGGGTACATGCCTGGCCCGAAGCCGCGCCCCTCGCGCTAGCGGCGTTGCGCTCCACACCGGCGCTCGCCGTCATCCGCATCGCCACGCCCGACACCGAAATGCGCCACGCAGCACGGGAGCAGCTGCGCGCGGCCTTGCGCGACCTGCTGGCGGCGCTGCTGCAGCAACCGGCAGCGACGCTACCACTGGTTGCGCAACCGGGACAGGCGCTGGTCCTGGACCTGCCCGGCACATCCATCGGACTATCCGTGAGCCATGCACCGGGCTTGAGCGTGGCGGCTGTTCACCGGTACGGACCCGTCGGCGTGGATGTCATGCGCATAGGGGAAAGGGCCGGCTGGATGCCGGACTGGGAGGCGGTGGCGCGGGACTACCTTGGGCCACAGGCACAAGCCCGCATCAATCAGGTGACGCCCGCACAGCGGGCGTTAGCATTTGCCCGCGAATGGACGGCTCTGGAAGCCCGTCTCAAATGCCTGGGCATGGCGCTTACCGAGTGGACCCCGGCGCTGCAGCAGCGCCTGGCCACATGCACAGTCACCGCCCTGGATGTACCGAGCGGCTGGTGGGGCGCTGTTGCGGTACCGAAAGATCAGGGCAACCAGTCCAGCGCCTGCATATAGGCCGGGCTCACCATCAGCGCGTCCCAATGGGGCGCCGGTGTACGGGGTAGCAAGGCGCGGCGGCGCGCTTCGCTGGCCTCCAGGGCCTGCCAATGGCCCTTAAGCTGGGCTTCCGTCAGACCACCAATCAACTCGTCCACCGCGCGGCCTCCGCCCTCGCTATTGGGTGTCGACTGGTTGCACAGCAGCACCATGT
>JBAQKO010000345.1:0-2169 GCA_049301075.1 Rhodoferax sp. | reverse complement strand
GTATAGGTGGGCGTGTAGCCAAACTCTGTCTTGAGCCGGGTGTTCAGGAGCACCGGGCGGTAACGCAGAAAGTCCAACTGCTCGGGGCCATACTGGGTCAGCCCCAGGGGCTTGAGCAGGGCCAGCGCGGCCTGGAGCAGCCAGGCGGGCAACTGGAGCGTACGTTTGCCCAGGCGCTGGGCAATCTGGTGGATGGTGAGTGCGCCGTCTCCCGCCACGTTGTAGATGCCCGGCGGCCCGTCGGAGACCGCACGCTGGATGATGCCCACCACGTCCTGGTCCCAGATGAAAACAAAGGGGCTGTCGGAACCCCGGATGGCCAGCAGGCGGGGCTTCTCGAACAGGTCGGTGATCTGGTTGCGCACGGTGGCGCCCAGGATGGTGCCAATGCGCAGCACCACCTGCTGCAGCTCCGGGTGGGTTTTGCGGTAGCTGGCCAGCATTTCCTCCACCAGCCGCTTGTGGTGCGCGTAGGGAAACACCTCGTTGCCGCGCACCGGCATGTCTTCGGTCAGCCAGGCGGCGTTGTCGGCGTGGTAGCCGTAGGCGGCACCGCTGGAGGAGACCACAATGCGCCCAACGCCGTGGCGCACGCAGGCTTCCAGCATGTTGTGCGTGCCGTTCACGTCCACGTCGTATTCGAAGGCCCGGTTGCTGCCCTTGCCCGGCGTCACGATGGAAGCCAGATGCACCACCGTGTCGATGCGGTGCGTGCCGATGATGTCGGCAATCTCGGGTGCGCGGATGTCGGCCACGGCGTACTCCACGCCGGGCAGGCGTGTCTTGGGCTCGCGGATATCGTGCGACACGATGACCGCCGGGCGCTGGGCGCTGGGCAACGCCGCCAGCCGTGCCACCAACTGGCTGCCCAGGTAACCGCCGCCGCCGGTGATGAGGACGCGGCTCATGCCTGCGCTCCAGTGACCGGTGCGGGCTGCGGCGCGCGGTTTTTCCAGTAGGTTGCCAGGGTCATGCCCGCCACGATGTGCCAGATGCCCCACCAGGCCGTGACGATGGCCATGCCACCCAGGCCATCGAAGAAGTTGAAGATCAGGATCAGCCCCAGCCCCGAGTTCTGGATGCCCATCTCGAACGTGATCGCACGGCGGTCGCGTTCGGGCAGGCCAATCAGGGTGGACAGGCCATAGCCCGTGGCCAGCGCCATCAGGTTGTGTACAAACACCACGCCCACCACCAACTGGATGTAGGCCATGAAGTGCTGGAAGTTGGCCGCCAGCGCACCACCAATGAAGCCCAGCAGAATCAGCAGCGACAGTATCTTCATGGGCTTTTGCAGCTTGTGCGCAAAAGCCGGGTACTGGCGCGCCACCCCCATGCCCAGCACCAGCGGCACACCCAGCAGCATGACAATGACTTCCAGCATTTCCCATGGGCTCATGGCGACCTGTTTCATCAGCCCGGCCGTGATCGGGTGCAGGTTGCCCCAGAAGGCAAAGTTCAGCGGCGTCATGAATAGCGCCACCACGGTGGACAGCGCGCTCACGCTGACCGACAGCGCGGTGTTGCCCTTGGACAGGTGCACCAGAAAGTTGGAGATGTGCCCGGCCGGGCAACTCGATACCAGAATCATGCCCAGCGCAATGCTGGGCTCGGGCCGCAGAATCCAGATCAGCCCGTAGGTCATGGCCGGGAACAGCACATGGTGGCCGAGCAGGCCCAGCGCCAGGGCTTTGGGAGTGCGCAGTGCGGTCTTGAAGTCGTCAACGCGCAACTCAAGGGCCACGCCGAACATCACCAGCCCCAGCACCGCGTTGAGCACGCTCAGGGTTTGGGGATTGAAGCTCAGGTGGACCTGATCAATGGGTGCCATGGGGTTGTCTCCTCGTTCAGCATGGGTCCGGGTGGGCCCCGGCACAACGGCAACCCCCCGATCCTCGGGTATGGCGAAACTTTAGGGCAAACTTGGCATTCCGTCCCATTCCATTTGGGACAGCGGGCACGTCCATTCAGGACAGGTCCGCCACTGTTATTGACCACCATGCAAGACCACTTCAGTGTTACGGCGCGATTCACCCAGGCCATTCTGGAAGCGGCCCAGCGCCACGGTGTCAGCGTGCCCGATGACCTGCGCCAGGCACTGACCCACAGCAGCCGCGTGCCCATGGCCCAGCAGGATGCCCTGTGGGCTCTGTTCGCCCAGGCCACGGC
>JBAQKO010000344.1:0-11690 GCA_049301075.1 Rhodoferax sp. | reverse complement strand
CCCCTACGGTGGTCGCTTCAGCCCCCAAACCCACCGTTGCACCCGCTGTAGCAGCGCCCGCCACCCCTGCTGCGCCCGCCGCTTCGGCGCCGGCTGTCGTGGCATCCGCGCCCGCAGCGGTCGCTTCAGCGCCTGTGGCAGCGGCATCCGCTCCCGCGGCTACCGCATCGGCGGTGGCCAAGCCTAAACCCAAGGTGGTGCCCGTACCCGTCCCGGCAGAACCGCCCAGCCTGATGGATGACTTGCTGGAAAACCCCCTGGTACCCGCGGGCGGCATCGGTCTGCTCGCGCTGCTGGGCGGCTTTGGCTTCTACCGGATGCGCCAGCGCAAGAAGAACACGTCCGACATGGACAGCTCCTTTCTGGAGAGCCGGCTGCAGCCTGATTCCTTCTTCGGTGCCAGTGGCGGCCAGCGCATCGATACCGCCAACGAAGGGAACGCCACCGGCTCGTCCATGGTGTACTCGGCCAGCCAGTTGGATGCAGCGGACGATGTAGACCCCGTGGCCGAGGCCGATGTTTACCTGGCTTACGGACGTGACCAGCAAGCGGAAGAAATCCTCAAGGAGGCCGTGCGCACCAACCCCGGTCGCCTGGCCATTCACACCAAATTGCTGGAAATTTTTGCCAAGCGGCGGGATGCCCTGAGCTTCGAATCCACCGCCGCACAAGCCTACAAACTCACCAGCGCCAACAGCCCGGAGTGGACCCGCATTTGCGAGATGGGATTGTCCTTCGACCCCAGCAATGCCATGTACCAACCCGGCGGAACGCCTGACAACGGCGCAGGCGCACCTGCGGCGCCGGTGCAGGAAAAACCCGCGTTTGCCAGCAGCACTGTTCCCCAGCCCACCCGCGCCGAGGTAGCAACACCCACGCCGGGCATGGATCTGGACCTGGACCTGGACTTCTCGCTGGATGACGAACCCGTCAGCGCCATCAGCGACATCACCGGTGGCAGCATCCCGCAGACGCCGCCCGAACCGACCGTCAAAATGGAAGCCATGGACGCCGGAGCCCCGCTGGACATGTCTATGGACTTTGACCTGTCCGACGACGCGCCCACTACACCGCCCGTACAGGCCGCCCCAGCCCCGCTGCCGGAGATTTCCCTCTCCCTGGACGCGGACACCGGCAGCGATGCGGGCAAGGCGCTCCATTTCGACGCCACCGCGCCCATGGCCGTGCACCAGGAAACGCCGGCGCCGGCTGCCGGGAATGACTCCGGCATGCTGGAATTCGACCTGGGCTCCCTGTCACTCGACCTCGATACCCCCAGCGAGGTGCCCACCCAGTCACCTCTGGACAGCCAGGAAGACCCGCTGGAGACCAAGCTGGCATTGGCCGAAGAGTTCATTTCCATCGGTGACGAAGACGGCGCCCGTGCGCTGGTTGAAGAGGTGATCTCGGAATCCAGCGGCGAGATGCGTGCCAAGGCCCAGCGCACCCTGGCGAAGTTGAGCTGATCCCTTGCGGGTGCCTTCGGCGCTTTGACACAGGTTTGACATCGTCGTGAGGGTTGCGTTAGGCGTCAGCTACAACGGGCAGGCATACCAGGGCTGGCAAAGCCAGCTTTCGGGCCAGACCGTGCAGGACAAACTGGAAGCCGCGCTGGGCAAATTCACCGCCCAGCGCGTCTCCACGCTGTGCGCGGGCCGCACCGATGCCGGCGTGCACGCACTGATGCAGGTGGTGCACTTTGACACTGACCGCCAGCGCGACGCCCACGCCTGGACCCGGGGCACCAACGCCAACCTGCCGCGCGACATTGCCGTGCAGTGGGCCGTGCTGACCACCGAAGCCTTCCACTGCCGGGCCTGCGCGACTTCACGGCGCTACGCCTATGTCCTGCTGACGTCCCCCATCCGCCCCAGCGTGGAGGCAGGGCGTGTCGGCTGGTCCTTTCGGCCACTGGACGCAGATGCCATGCGCCAGGCGGCCGGCTACCTGCTGGGCGAACACGACTTCACCTCCTTTCGCGCGTCGCAATGCCAGGCACTGAGCCCGATCAAGAACATGCTGGACATCAGCATCCACCAGCGCGGCGCCTATTGGCGCATGGAATTCGAAGCCAATGCCTTTTTGCACCACATGATCCGCAACATCATGGGCTGCCTGGTCCAGATAGGCCAGGGCAAAAAGCCCCCGGAGTGGATGCTGGAGGTGCTGGCAGCCCGTGACCGCCGGGCCGCCGCCCCCACCTTTTCACCCGACGGGCTGTATTTTCTGGGCCCCCGCTACGACGCCCACTGGGGCATGCCAGACCGCACGCCTGCGTATGATGGCCTCCCATGAGAACCCGAATCAAGATCTGCGGCCTGACCCGCGAGCAGGATGTGGACGCCGCCGTGGCGGCCGGCGCCGATGCCATCGGCTTTGTGCTGTACGCCCCAAGCCCGCGCGCGGTCAGCGTGGAGCGTGCGGCTGAACTGGCCAAACGCTTACCCCCTTTCATCACGCCGGTGCTGCTGTTCGTCAATGCACCTGCTACTGAAGTCATAGCAGCCTGCGCAAGAATTGCGGGGGCTACCGTCCAGTTTCATGGTGACGAGACACCACAGGACTGCGCGGCGGCCACCCTGGGCAACCACCGCCCCTGGCTGCGCGCGGCCCGTATTCCGCTGGGCGATGGCGCACGGGCCTTCGACCTCGTAAAATACGCCCAGGATTACTCACACGCCCAGGCCATCCTGCTCGACGCCCATGTCGACGGTTTTGGTGGTGGCGGCAAGGCATTCAATTGGTCACTTCTTCCTCCAAGCGTCAACGCTCACCTCGTCTTGAGTGGTGGACTCACACCTGCAAACGTGGGCGATGGAATCGCCCAGGTACGGCCGCGCTGTAAGACGCTGGCCGTCGATGTCAGTTCCGGGGTCGAGGCCTGCGATGCAACCGGTGCCCCGCTCAAGGGCATCAAGGACCACGAAAAAATCAACCAGTTTGTCGCCGCCGTGCGCGCGGCGGACCGACACCTTGCAGAGATTGCCTGAACCATGGATTCCTACCAACAACCCGATGCGAGCGGCCACTTTGGCCCCTACGGCGGCAGCTTCGTCTCCGAGACGCTGACCCACGCCATCAATGAGCTGAAAGACGCTTACGCCAAGTACCAGCACGATCCGGCTTTCATGGCCGAATTCCAGTACGAACTGGCCCACTTTGTAGGCCGCCCCTCACCGGTCTACCACGCAGACCGTATGAGCCACGAAATGGGTGGCGCCCAGATCTTCCTCAAGCGCGAAGACCTGAACCACACCGGCGCGCACAAGATCAACAACACCATCGGCCAGGCCATGCTCGCCAAGCGCATGGGCAAGCCGCGCGTGATTGCCGAAACCGGCGCCGGCCAGCACGGCGTGGCCACGGCCACCATTTGCGCCCGCTACGGCCTGGAGTGCGTGGTCTACATGGGCAGCGAGGACGTCAAGCGCCAAAGCCCCAATGTCTACCGCATGAAGCTGCTGGGCGCTACCGTGGTGCCCGTGGAGAGCGGCAGCAAGACACTGAAGGATGCGCTGAACGAAGCCATGCGCGACTGGGTGGCCAACGTGGACAACACCTTCTACATCATCGGCACGGTGGCCGGCCCCCACCCCTACCCCATGATGGTGCGCGACTTCCAGAGCGTGATTGGCAACGAGTGCCTGGTGCAGATGCCGGAGATGCTCAAAGCTGCCGGCTGCCAGGGCGAACAGCCCGACGCTGTTGTTGCGTGCGTGGGCGGCGGCTCCAACGCCATGGGTATCTTCTACCCCTACATCCCCTACGAAAAGACCCGCCTGATTGGCGTCGAAGCAGCGGGCGCTGGCATGGACACGGACAAGCACTCGGCCTCCATCCAGCGCGGCAGCCCTGGCGTGCTGCACGGCAACCGCACCTACGTGCTGCAGGACGACAACGGCCAGGTCACGGAGACGCACAGCATCAGCGCCGGCCTGGACTACCCCGGCGTGGGACCGGAGCACGCCTTCCTGCACGACACGGGACGCGCCGAATACGTGGGCATCACCGACACCGAGGCGTTGGCCGCCTTCCACTACCTGTGCCGTACCGAAGGCATCATCCCGGCGCTGGAATCCAGCCATGCCGTGGCCTACGCCATGAAACTGGCCAAAACCATGCGCCCCGACCAGTCCATTCTGGTCAACCTCTCGGGCCGTGGCGACAAGGACATCGGCACCGTGGCCGACCTGTCGGGCGATGACGTGTACGACCGCCCCTCGATGCGCGGCCATGTGGTGAAGGGAGCCTGAGCATGGGACGCATCCAGACCACCTTCACGGCACTGAAAGCCCAGGGCCGCAAGGCCTTGATCCCCTTTGTTACTGCAGGCTACCCCTACGCCGATGTCACGCCCGAGCTCATGCACGCCATGGTGGCCGGCGGCGCGGACGTCATTGAACTGGGCGTCCCCTTCTCCGACCCCAGCGCCGACGGCCCCGTCATCCAGAAAGCCGGCGACAAGGCCCTGGCTTTCGGCATTGGCCTGGTGCAGATACTGGAAATGGTGCGCACCTTCCGCACGACCGACCACACCACCCCCATCGTGCTCATGGGCTACGCCAACCCGGTGGAGCGCTACGACCAGAAACACGGCAACGCCGCGGTTCCCGGCAGCGCCTTCGTGCGCGACGCCGCCGCGGCCGGCGTGGACGGCGTGCTCATCGTGGACTACCCACCCGAGGAATGCGAGGCCTTTGCCGCCGACCTGCGCGCGCACGGCATGGACCTGATCTTCCTGCTGGCGCCCACCAGCACCGAGCAACGCATGCAGCAGGTGGCCCGCGTGGCCAGCGGCTACGTGTACTACGTGTCGCTCAAGGGCGTGACCGGTGCCGGCACGCTGGACACCGCCGCCGTGGAGGCCATGCTGCCGCGCATCCGCCAGCACATCCACATCCCCTTGGGTGTGGGCTTTGGCATCCGCGATGCGGCCACAGCCAAAACCATTTCCCGGGTGGCCGACGCGGTGGTCATCGGCAGCAAGATCATCCAGTTGCTGGAAGACCAGCCCCGGGCCCAGGTGGCTGCTACCGCCGAAAATTTCCTGCGGGAGATTCGTACCGCTTTGGATTCATAATCCCGTCCTGACCGTTGGAGACCCCCTATGAGCTGGCTTGAGAAACTGCTACCCCCGAAAATTCAACAAAGCGACCGTTCTGACCGGCGCAGCATGCCCGAGGGCCTGTGGATCAAGTGCCCCAGCTGCGAGACCGTGCTCTACAAGACCGATCTGGAGCAGAACCAGAACGTCTGCCCCACCTGCAGCCACCACCACCGCATTGGCGCGCGCGTGCGCCTGAACGCCTTTCTGGACAACGAAGGACGTTTTGAGATCGGCCAGGAAGTGCTGCCGGTCGACCCCCTCAAGTTCAAGGACAGCCGCAAATACCCCGAGCGCCTGAAAGAGGCGCTGGAAAACACCGGTGAAACCGATGCGCTGGTGGTCATGGGCGGCGCGGTGCAGGGTATCAACCTGGTGGCCGCGTGTTTTGAGTTCGACTTCATGGGCGGCAGCATGGGCTCGGTGGTGGGCGAGCGCTTTGTGCGCGGCGTGGAAACTGCCATTGAGCAGAAAGTGCCGTTCCTGTGCTTTACGGCCACCGGTGGCGCCCGCATGCAGGAAGGCTTGCTGTCCCTCATGCAAATGGCCAAAACCAATGCCGCACTGACCCGCCTGGCGAAAAAAGGGCTGCCCTATATCAGCGTACTGACCGACCCCACCATGGGCGGCGTCAGCGCCGGTTTCGCGTTCCTGGGCGACGTGGTGATCGCAGAACCCAAGGCCCTGATCGGTTTCGCCGGCCCCCGCGTGATCGAATCCACCGTGCGGGTTACCCTGCCCGAGGGGTTCCAGCGGGCCGAGTTCCTTCAGACCAAGGGCGCTGTAGACCTGATCTGCGACCGGCGCGAACTGCGCAAAACCGTGGCCAACACCCTGGCCATGCTGCAACGGCTGCCGGCCGACGCCGTGATTTGAACTTTCGCGGGTAACCCACCCGCGAAGGCGCGCTACATAGCGCCCAACACCCCAGCCTGCAGGTGCCCCAGCACGATCACGGCAACCTGCAGCAACAGCAGCAGGACCAGGGGTGACAGGTCCACCCCGCCAACCAGGGGCAACACACGCCGTATCGGCACCAATACCGGCATGACCAGCCGCTCCAGCAAATCTGCTGCGACGGAGCGGGTTTGCACCCACGACAGCACGGCGTACACAATCACCAGCCCGGTCAGGCCGGAGATGGCCATGCGCACCACGCCAAAAACCGCCAGCACCACGACCGACGCCAGGCTGGCGGCCATGCCGGTCAACACCCACAGCAAGCCGAATTCCACCAGCTGGATCACAAACGCTCCCACCAGGCTGGCCAGATCCCAGCGCCCAACGGCGGGCACCACGCGACGCAGGGGCAAGACCAGCCAATCCGTCAGGGCAAAGATAAAACCTCCCAGCGGGTTGCCGGAACGGGTGGACAGGGGGATGCGCTGGTACTGCATGTACAGGCGCAGCAAACAGGTGCCGCTGATCAGGCCAGCGACGACTTCCAGCAACAGGGAGACAATTTGGTAGAGCATGGCGTCCAGGAAAATAAGCGATTCATCATAGCCGCAGCGGCATGGGATGCGAAACAATCGCCGGCCACTTGCACCGGTCCGTCCGCAAAAACTTAGAATGGAGGGTTATGGCCTATTGCTATGGCCGCCAACCGATCCCACTCTGTGCACCCCATGTCTGACCAACACACCCCCGCTCACGCTCTCCAGGACGAAGGCCAACTCATTCTCGAACGCCGGGAAAAACTCAAGGCCATCCGCCAGCGTCAGCTGGACGGGCACGGCGTCGCGTTCCCCAACGACTTCAAACCCACGCACCAGGCGGCCGATCTGTTCGCCATGTATGAGGGCAAAACCACCGAAGAGCTGGCGGCCCTGGGTGCCACAGCCAAGGTGGCCGGTCGCATGATGCTCAAGCGCGTCATGGGCAAGGCCAGCTTCTGCACCCTGCAGGATGCCTCTTTCGGCAGCACGGGCGGGCGCATCCAGATTTACGTCAAGGGCGAGGACGTGGGCGACGAACTCTACGCCTCCTTCAAGCACTGGGACCTGGGTGACATCGTGGCCGCCGAGGGCACGGTGTTCAAGACCAAGACCGGCGAACTGTCCATCCATGCCACCCGCGTGCGGCTGCTGACCAAGAGCCTGCGCCCCATGCCCGACAAGTTCCACGGCATTGCCGACCAGGAAGTGAAATACCGCCAGCGCTATGTCGACCTGATGACCGACGAGTCCGCCCGCAAACGTTTTGTGGCGCGCAGCAAAGCCGTGAGCGGCATGCGCGATTTCATGGTGCAGCACGGCTTTCTGGAAGTCGAAACCCCCATGCTCCACCCCATTCCCGGTGGCGCCAACGCCAAGCCCTTCACCACGCACCACAATGCGCTGGACCAGCAGATGTTCCTGCGCATCGCGCCCGAGCTGTATCTCAAGCGCCTGATCGTCGGTGGCTTCGAGCGCGTGTTCGAGATCAACCGCAACTTCCGCAACGAAGGCATCTCGGTGCGCCACAACCCCGAGTTCACCATGATGGAGTTCTACGCGGCCTACTGGAACTACCAGGACCTGATGACCTTCACCGAACAGCTGGTGCGTGATGCCGCCATCAAGGCCGGCGACAGCCTGCAGCTGACCTACGGTGGCAAGCCGGTGGACCTGTCCCAGCCGTTCGAACGCCTGACCATCGTGCAGGCCATTGCCAAGTACACCGGCGCGGGCCCCCACGTCAACGACGCCGAATGGCTCAAGCAGGCCCTCTTGAAGCTCGGCCTGAGCGAGGCCAAGAACCAGCTCTCCACCCGCAGCCTGGCCAGCCTGCAGGTGATGTACTTTGAAGAAACGGTGGAGGAACAGCTGTGGCAGCCCACCTTCATCTGCGAGCACCCGGTGGAAATCTCGCCGCTGGCCCGCGCCAGCGACACCAACCCCGGCGTCACCGAGCGCTTTGAGCTCTACATCACCGGTCGCGAATTCGGCAACGGCTTCTCGGAGTTAAACGACGCCGAGGACCAGGCCGCGCGCTTCCACGGCCAGGTGGCCGCCAAGGACAACGGTGACGACGAGGCCATGTACTTCGACCACGACTTTGTGCGCGCGCTGGAATACGGCATGCCCCCCACCGGCGGCTGCGGCATCGGCATCGACCGCCTGATGATGCTGCTGACCGACAGCCCCAGCATCCGCGACGTCATCCTGTTCCCGGCGCTGCGCCGGGAAATATAGGAAAAAACGGCCTCCAGGCCTTGCAGATACTGCGTAGATAGCTATGCAATCAATAGCATCAACGCATCTGAAGTTCCTGCAGGGCTATCCGGATGACACACTGGAACAGGTGCGCGAGATGCAAACCAGCCAGCGCATTGGCGCCTGGCTGGCACGCAAATACCCCGAGGCCCACGGGCTGCGCACCGACCGCGCCTTGTACGACTACGTGCAAGTCCTCAAGCAGGACTACCTGCGCGGCGCCGAGCCGCTGGCCAAGGTGGCGTACGACAGCAAATTGCAAGTGGTGCAGCATGCGCTGGGCACCCACACCACGGTGTCGCGCGTGCAGGGCGCCAAGCTCAAGTCCAAACGCGAGATCCGCATCGCGGCGCTGTTCAAGGATGCGCCGCCCGAATTCCTGAAAATGATTGTGGTGCACGAGCTGGCCCACCTGCGGGAGCGTGCCCATGACAAGGCCTTCTACCAACTGTGCACCCACATGGAGCCGGCCTACCACCAGCTGGAGTTTGAAGTGCGCATGTACCTGACCCACCTGGACAGTGGTGGCGCGCGCCTGTGGGCGCTGGTGGCGCCAAACTGAATAAGCCGCTACGATGGTACGCATCGCCATGTGTGGTGCCGTCAAAACCCAGGGAATTCGTCCATGACCAGCCAGGCTGAGGCTTCGCCTGATCCCCATCCGGTAGCGAAAAACATCAAGACCTTTGTTGTCG
The DNA here is from genome assembly GCA_049301075.1 of Rhodoferax sp. Lineage (GTDB taxonomy): Bacteria > Pseudomonadota > Gammaproteobacteria > Burkholderiales > Burkholderiaceae_C > Allorhodoferax. Next base: position 2,694 of record JBAQKO010000344.1, on the reverse strand, counting down.
GCTGGCTGGTGCTGTTCGCCATCGGGGTGCTGGCGTCCATCATGGCGTTCGAACATTTTTCAGGCCTCATCCGGCGCAAGGCGCACGACGACCTGCAAGCCATCGCGGTCGCCAAGAAAGAGCAGATCGAAAGCTTCATCCAGGAGCGGCACGGCGATGCCGACCTGCTGGTGGCGCGCGCGCCCGTCTGGCAGTTTCTCGATCCCCGGGGCGGCCCCGTCCAACCGCCGGACCTGAAAGCCCTGCTGGACCTGACGCTGCAGCAAACCCGGGACGCCTACGGTTACCGCAGCATCACCCTGTTCAATACCGCGTTGCGGCAGATGACCGGACCGGTTGACCTCCCCCTGCACCCCACGGAACGGGCGGCGCTGCAGAGAGCGCTCGACACCCGGCACGGCACCTTTGTGGACATGCACGTGTCGCCCGACGGCACCCCCAACTTCGGCGTGGCGCATCCCATCTTCGCGCGGGGTGAGCCGACACGCGCGGTGGTGGGGGTGGCCTACCTGGAGATGGATGCAACCACCGGGCTGTACCCGCGTCTGGTGCGATGGCCGGTGGCCTCGCAAAGCGCCGAGTCCCTGCTGCTGCGGCGTGAGGGCGACGAGATTGTCTACCTGAGCCCCTTGCGGTTTGCGCCGGAAGCGATCAAGCCACTGAGCCTTCGCCGGCCCGTGCGCGATACCAGCTACACCATTCCGACCGAAACCTCCACCACCCAGCCCGCCCTCATCGAGCGCAACGACTACCGCCAGGTCCGTGTGATTGCGGCCCCCGTGCCCATTGAAGGCACCAACTGGATCATGGTGGCCAAGGTGGACTACGCCGAAGTGAACGAACCCGTCAGCGCCCTGCGGATCACCCGTTTGGTGAGCGGGGGCCTGCTGGGCATGCTGCTGCTCGTCGGCACCCGGTTGCTGTGGCACGCCCGGCAGATGGCAAACACCGCCGCGCGCCTGCGCCAGGATGCGCGCTACGTGGCAGCGGCCCAGGCCTCCATCGACGGCTATCTGGTGCTGGACGATATCGGCCGTATCATTGAGGTCAACGACGCACTGGTGCGCATGACAGGGTACAGCCACCGGGAGCTGTACCGCAAGAACGTTGCCGACCTGGAGGCCGATCTGTCACCGCAGCAAGTGGCCCAGAAACTGTCGCAATACCGGCAGTCTGAGGCGGCCCGGTTTCAGACCCAGTGGCGGCACAAGGACGGGCGCAGCATTGATCTTCAGGTCAGTGCAACCTACGTGGCGGATCCCAAGGGTGGCACCTTCCAGGCGTTTGTGCGCGACATCGGTCCGGAGCGCAGCAGCCTGCAGCGCATCGAACGCCTGCAGAGCTTTTATGTCTTCCTCAGCCACGTCAACGCCGCCATTTTCAACCTCGACACGAAGGAAGAAATCCTGGAAGCGGTATGCGAAGGCGCAGTACGCGATGGCGGCTTCATTCTGGCCTGGGCCGGCGTACTGGATGAGGCTGCGGGGCGTGTGCGGCCCGCGGCCGCGTATGGGGCGGCGACCGATTACGCCCAGTCCCTGGTCATCACCACCGACCCGGCCCTGCCTACCAGCCATGGCCCCACGCGCATGAGCATGGTGGAAGGCACCATCCATTACACCGATGACTTCCAGAACGACAGCCGCACCCAACCCTGGCACGCCCTGGGTCAGGAACACGGCATCCACGCCTCGGCTGCGGTGCCCGTTTTCATCTCCGGCCAGGCCGTTGCCGCACTCACGTTCTATGCCGGCCAGAAAAACTATTTCGACGCGGAAATGCGCACGCTTCTGGAGGAAACCGCCCGGTACGTGTCCCTGGCCTTGCAGGCAGTGGACGCGGAGCAGGCGCGTCAGCGGGCAGCCCTTGCGCATGCGGAGAGTGAGGAGCGTTTTGCCCGCGTGTTCGACGCCTCCCCGGCACCCATGCAGATTTTTTCGTACTCCAGCCGGCGTCTGCGCGGTGTCAACAAGGCCTATGAGCGCACGTTCGGCTACCGCGCGACCGATATTGCGGACGAAGCCGCCTGGTTTGCGCAGGTCTACCCCGACCCCGCCATGCGCGCCCGTTTGCAGGCGGTGTGGGAGCAGCAATCCCTGCCGCAGGCCAAAGCCGGCGGACCGGAAACGGTGGTGCAATCACCCGAGATTACCCTGCGCTGCAAAGATGGCAGCAGCCGGGTCGTGCGCGGCTTCGTAAGTGTGGTGGGCGATGACATCATCGTTCAATGGGAGGACCTCACGGACATCAAACTGGCCGAGGAGCAGTTGCTGGCGGACGCGCGGCGCTTTCGCGGCATGATCGAACAAAGCATTGCCGGCATCTACCTGTCGCAAAACGACAAAATGGTGTACGTGAACCCGAAGTTCTGCGACATCGTTGGCTGGAGCCAGGAAGAACTGCTCGGCCAGGATTCCATCGCATTCTTTGGCGAAAACCCGGAAATCAAACAGCAAATTCTGGAGGAGCGCGCCCGCATCCTTGCCGGCGCACCGGGCGTCCTGCTCATGGTGCCCTTCCAGTGCAAGGATGGCCGGAAAATTGAACTGGGCGTCCAGGCCAGCCTGGGCTCCTGGAACGAAGCGCCGGCCATCACGGTGATGGCAATGGATCTGACGGAGCGCCAGCGCGCCGCAGAAAAAATTGCGGCGTATGTCAAGCAACTGGAGGGCACCATGCGCGGTACCCTGCAGG
>JBAQKO010000343.1:0-10454 GCA_049301075.1 Rhodoferax sp. | reverse complement strand
CCACCCATTCGCCCATGTTCCACCAGTGCGAAGGCCTGTGGATTGGCGAGAACGTGAGCTTCAAGGACCTCAAGTTCGTCTTTACCGACCTGTGCCGCACGTTCTTCGAACGCGACGATCTGGTGCTGCGCTTCCGCCCCAGTTTCTTCCCGTTTACCGAACCCAGCGCCGAGATCGACATCCAGTTCCAGAGCGGCCCCCTGGCCGGGCGCTGGCTGGAAGTGGCGGGCTCTGGCCAAGTGCACCCGAACGTGGTGCGCAACATGGGGCTGGACCCGGAGAAGTACATCGGTTTTGCCTTCGGCATGGGGTTGGATCGCTTCACCATGTTGCGTTATGGGGTGAACGATTTGCGCCTTTTCTTCGATGGCGATGTCCGTTTCCTCGCGCAGTTCCAATAACCGATGAATAACTTTGAGGGGCAGATCTCCGTGCCAGTGGCACCCGTTTTGCCCCCAACTGATTGAGCACCATGCAATTTCCTGAATCCTGGTTGCGCGCCTTCTGCAACCCACCCATCTCCACCACGCAACTGGCCGACACGCTGACCATGGCAGGCCTCGAAGTGGAGGAGCTCAAGCCCGTTGCACCGCCCTTCAGCAAGATCGTGGTGGGTGAGATCAAGGAAGCCGTGCAACATCCCAATGCGGACCGCCTGCGCGTGTGCAAGGTCGACGTGGGGCAGGTCGAGTTGTTGAACATCGTGTGTGGTGCGCCCAATGCCCGCGTGGGCATTCGCGTGCCCTGTGCCATGGTGGGTGCCGAGTTGCCCCCAGGTGAAGACGGCAAGCCCTTTGTCATCAAGGTGGGCAAACTGCGCGGCGTGGAAAGCGAAGGCATGTTGTGCTCGGCCAAAGAGTTGCAACTGGCCGACGACCACGGTGGTCTGCTGGAACTGGCGCTGGACGCGCCTCTGGGCCAGGACATTCGCCAGCACCTCAATCTGGATGACACCCTGTTCACCCTCAAGCTCACGCCCAATCTGGCGCATTGCCTGAGCGTTTACGGCGTGGCGCGCGAGGTGGCGGCCCTGACCGGTGCGCCACTGCAGATGCCTACGTTCCCGGCGGTGGCCGTGACGAATAGCGACACGCTGGCCGTCAAGATCAGCGCGCCCGACCTGTGCGGCCGTTTCTCGGGCCGCGTGGTGCGCAACGTGAACACCAAGGCCGCCACACCCCAATGGATGGTGGACCGTCTGGCGCGCTGCGGCCAGCGCAGTGTCACAGCCCTGGTCGATATTTCCAACTACGTCATGTTCGAGCTGGGCCGTCCTTCCCACATTTTTGATCTGGACAAGATCGCCGGCGGGCTGGATGTGCGCTGGGGCAAAGCCGGTGAACAGCTCAAGCTGCTCAATGGCAACACCGTCACCGTGGATGAGAAAGTGGGCGTGATTGCCGATGATGTCCAGGTCGAATCCCTGGCCGGGATCATGGGCGGTGACGCCACGGCTGTTTCCGACGACACCCAGAACGTGTACGTGGAGGCCGCCTTCTGGTGGCCCAAGGCGATTGCCGGGCGCTCGCGCCGCTTCAATTTTTCCACCGACGCCGGACACCGCTTTGAGCGGGGGGTGGACCCCAGCCTGACGGTCGAGCACATCGAGTACATCACCCAGCTCATCGTTGACATTTGCGGAACGCCCGCAACCAACTGCGGCCCAGTGGACGACCAGCAGGTCAAGATGCCGGTGGCGGCACCGGTCAGCCTGCGTGTGGCCCGTGCGGCCAAGATCATCGGCATGCCGCTGACCCAAAAGCAGTGCGTGGACGCTCTGGTGGGCCTGGGTCTTGCCGTTACCCAGACGGAAGGGGTGGTCACCGTCACGCCGCCGTCGTACCGTTTTGATCTGCAGATTGAAGAAGACCTGATCGAGGAAGTGATCCGCATGGTGGGCTACAACCACCTGCCGCACACGCCGCCATTGGCTCCCGTCACCGCCAAGCTCCGCGCCGAGTCCCAGCGCAGTCCCTTTGCCGTGCGCCGCTCCCTGGCGGCTCTGGGTTACCAGGAAACCATCAACTTCAGCTTCGTCGACGAAAGCTGGGAGCATGGGCTCGCGGGCAACCCCAACCCCATCAAGCTGCTCAACCCCATCGCCAGCCAGATGAACGTCATGCGTTCCTCGCTGCTCGGTTCGCTGCTGCAGGTGCTCAAGTTCAACCAGGCCCGCAAGGCCCAGCGCGTGCGCGTGTTCGAACTGGGTCGCGTGTTTCTGCGCGATGCGTCCGTTCAAAGTACCCACAGCACGGTGGAAGGCTTCCACCAGCCCATGCGCATTGCCGCTCTGGCCAGTGGCACTGCCGATGCCCTGCAGTGGGGCCGCAAAGAGCAGGCGGTGGACTTTTTTGACGTCAAGGGCGATGTTCAGGCCCTGCTGGCTCCCTTGCCCGTGACATTTGCCCCCGGCAACCATTCCGCCATGCACCCGGGCCGCTGCGCGCAGGTCCTGCTGCAGGGGCGGGTGATTGGTTTTGTCGGTGAACTACACCCCAAGTGGCGCCAGCAGTTCGACTTGGTCCAGGCACCCGTGCTGTTTGAGCTGGAGCTGGACCCGGTCTTGCAGCGCAACGTGCCGGCATTCAAGGCGGTGGCCAAGTTTCAGCCGGTGCAACGCGACATCGCCGTGGTGGTGGCCGATCAGGTCACCCATGCGGCACTCATGGCCTCCATCTGGGCGGCACCCACAGCCGGCCTGCTGCGCGACGCCCAGCTGTTTGACATCTACCGCCCCAAAGCCGCCAAAGATGCGCCTGCGAGCGATGCCGCCACCGACCGCAGCCTGGCCGTGCGGTTGACGCTCAATAGCGACGAAGCCACGTTGACCGAGGACCATATCGATGCCGCCGTCAAGGCGGTGGTTGAGCAGCTCACCAGCAGCCTGGGTGCCCGGCAGCGCGTCTGACTCGCTGCCAAAAAGTCAAAAAAAGAATCGAGGAAACATGGATTTTTCTGTTGAAAGTCTGGAAACCCCGGCATTGACCAAAGCGCAACTGGCTGATCTGCTCTTTGAGCAAATCGGCCTCAACAAGCGCGAGTCCAAGGACATGATCGACGCTTTTTTTGACCTTATTGCGGCCAGCCTGGTGGACGGAACCGACGTCAAGATTTCCGGCTTTGGCAATTTCCAGATTCGCACCAAGGCTCCACGACCGGGGCGCAACCCGCGTACCGGCGAGGCCATTCCCATCCAGGCCCGCCGGGTGGTGACCTTCCACGCCAGCCACAAGCTCAAAGAGCAAATCCAGGACGTCACCTGAGTCCTGCTGCCGTTGTTTTAGCAACGGCGCCCCGGTATTGCGCGGGTCTTCTCAATCAGTCTTTGCGTTGCGACGAAAGTTAGAGTAACCTCTACGGTTTGCTTCGTACTGCATTGATTTCAATGGAGAAAACACTCCCTCCCATTCCTGCCAAACGCTACTTCACCATCGGTGAGGTGGGCGACCTGTGTGGCGTCAAACCCCACGTGCTACGGTATTGGGAGCAGGAATTCACGCAGCTGCGCCCCATGAAGCGGCGTGGCAACCGCCGCTACTACCAGCACCATGAAGTGCTGATGATTCGCCGCATCCGCGACTTGCTGTACGACCAAGGTTTCACCATCAGCGGTGCCCGCAACAAGATGCAGGAATTGCTGCAAAGCGAGCGTGATAAAAAGCGCAATGGCGAGGTCATGTTGGACGGCGTCGACGTTTTGGAGGTGGATGACGCCGACCTGGACGACTTCGAAGACAGCCATGCTTTTGAGCTGTCGGAAGCGGGTTCGACCCAACTCATGCAGGTTCGGCGCGAATTGTTTGAAATTCGTGAGCTGCTGACCCCCGAAGTTTGAAAATTCCCCTCCAGTCCGGGGTATAATTCAAGGCTAGATCGGTGTGTGGCGCAGCCTGGTAGCGCACTTGCATGGGGTGCAAGGGGTCGAAGGTTCGAATCCTTTCACACCGACCAAAATGTATGAAATCAACGGGTTACAGAGTTATCTGTAACCCGTTTTTCTTTATGCAGTCGGATACCCTGAAAAGGGGCCTCCACGGGGCCCCTGGGCAGTCTCAAATAGGCTACTTGCTATTCGGGTTCAACGTCGCATACAGCATGTCAATGAACACGCGCGTCTTGGCCGGCATCAGCTTTCTCCCGGGGAACACGGCCCAAGCCTGTTGAGGGGGAAGGCACCAGCCCGGCAGAATCCGGATGAGCGCGCCGCGTAGCACATCAAAAGCGGCAAAGTAGTCGGGTACCGCCACGATGCCCGCTCCTGCGCAGGCCATTCGCACCAAAAATTCGGGTGAGTTGGCAACGATATGGCTCGCGGGATTGCCCGTCCATTGGGCCTTTTCGTTACTGATGACCCAGGGGGTGGGCTCCCCATTTCTGCCCAGCAGCTGAATGCCCTTGTGCGTTGCCAGATCGTCGGGATGTTCCGGCCGGCCAAACTGTGCCACGTAAGAAGGGGCGGCGTACAGCCCTGATGTGAAGTCACTCAGCAGCTTGGCCGCAAGCAGATTGTCATTCTGCAAGGCCCCCATTCGCAAAGCCAGATCAAAACCTTCGCCCATCAGATCCACACGGCGTGGCGACAGGTCCAGTTCCAGCCGGATGAGCGGGTGCAGCGCCACGAAAACGCTCAACATCTCGGGCAGCAGAATATTGGCAAAGTCTGACGGCATGGACACCCGCAGGCGTCCGCTGGGCGTAGCGGCCCTTTGCTCACTCAGGATTTGCACCGCATCCATTTCACCAATGACCTGTCGGGCGTGCTCCAGCAACAGGTATCCAAATTCCGTGACACTCTGGCGCCGTGTGGTGCGCAACAGCAGGCGCTCCCCCAATTGCGACTCCAGGGCGCTCATCCGCCGCGAAATGGTGGCCTTGGGTATTCCAAACTTTTCCGACACACGGCTGAAGCTGCCCAGCTCCACCACGCGGGCAAAGATGATCAGGTCATTCGGGTCTATGTGCTGATGGCTTGACTGGTTCATATTTGGAACAATGATATCCAATTCAAGGGATTTCAAAGACTATTGTTGATGTGTAAAGTTCCTCCATCGCGATTGATCAACCTTCATTTCAACTGTTTCATAAGGAATCCCATCATGTCCAAGACACTTCAAAACACCTTCAGTCTGGCTGCCCGCCTGCTCATGGCGCTCATGTTCCTGCCCGCGGGCATCAGCAAACTCACCGGCTTTGCCGGCACCGTGGGTTACATCGGTTCAGTCGGTCTGCCGTTGCCCACCGTGGGGGCCGTGCTGGCTCTGGTGGTGGAAATTGGGGGCAGCATTGCCTTGCTGGCGGGCTTTGGAACCCGCATTGCTGCAGTTGTCCTGGCGGTCTTCACTTTGGCAGCCAGCGTGTTCTTCCACGCGTTCTGGGCGGTGCCGGCGGACCAGGCCTTTGTAACCCAGCTGTTGTTCTATAAGAATATTGCGGTGGTCGGCGGGTTGTTGGCCTTGGCCGCCCATGGTGCGGGTGCTTGGAGCCTGGATGCCCGCCGCGACTAAATGGAGCACGCCGGTGGCGTAGTCCCCGGTGTCGCACCGGCCTGGCAGGGATGGATACTCTGCCAGCGCCGGTCCAAGCAACCACTACCCTCTAACCCCAAGGAATTCATCATGCAGCAAAGTATCCGGAAAGAAGTTGTGAGCGTCTCACGCAGCGTGGACCAGTTGATCACCGGCCAAGCCACATCCGATGGTGCGGGTGTCAAGCTGACCCGCGTGCTCACGCAGAATTTGCAACGCCGCCTGGACCCGTATCTGATGCTGGACGCTTTCGGCAGCGACAACCCGGATGACTATATCGCCGGCTTCCCGGACCATCCCCACCGCGGTTTTGAAACCGTGACCTACATGATTGCCGGTCGCATGCTGCATCGGGACAGCGCAGGCCACGAAGGCTTGCTGCAAAACGGCGGCGTGCAGTGGATGACCGCTGGACGCGGGTTGATTCACTCCGAGATTCCCCAGCAGGAGCACGGCGTGATGGAGGGCTTTCAGCTCTGGCTCAACCTGCCGCGCACCGAGAAGATGCGCGCGCCCTGGTACCAGGACTTCCAGAATGACCAGCTACCGCAGTTCGCCACCGATAACGGCGTTGCCGTGACGGTCATTGCCGGTGAAAGCCATGGCGTTGCCGGTGCGGTGCAGCGCGAAACCACACAACCGCTGTATCTGGATGTGCATATGCCGGCGGGCGCCACGTTTGATCAGGCCATTCCTGCGGATCACAATGCATTCGTCTACGTGTACCGGGGTGAGGTGGATATTGCCAACCACGCTGTGCCCACACAACGCATGGCCTTGCTTGCCAACGATGCCCACGCGGACGGTGTTGTCATCCGTGCCACCACACCCGCGCGGCTGCTCATCGTCACCGGCAAACCGCTCAAGGAGCCCATCGTGCAATATGGTCCCTTTGTCATGAATACCGAACAGGAGATTTATCAGGCGGTCAGTGACATGCGCGCAGGGCGTTTGGGTGAGATACCCGAGCCTCCTGCATCGTCAGCGCCCTGATCGCGCCATAAAAAAACCCAGCACCAGGCTGGGTTGGTTTTTGTTGCCGGTGCGGGGCTTACTTGCCGCCGTGGCCTCCGCCGCCGCCACCTCCGCCGCCACCGTGGCCGCCGCCGCCGTGGCCACCACCATTTCCGCTGCCACTGGAGTAGCCGGCATGGCTGGTGCTGGTACTGCTGCGGCTGCCGTGCTTGCCACCTGCAGTGCCGGAGCGGCTGGTGTGCTGGGAGCCGGATTTCTTACCCGCGCTTTTCTTGCTGCCGCCGTCCTTGTCGGAGTCGGAGCGCTTGCTGGTTTTGGTTTCTTTGGCCTGGTCCGCATGTTTCGCACGGTTGGCGGCGCTCACCACGTCGCCGAGTCGCACGCCCATGGAGTTGGCAATTTGCCCCCAACCCATGCCCTGGGCGCGCTGCGACAGCACGCCTTGGCGGGCCGTGGACAACTGCGCGGGAGTGGGGTTGGTAATGCCTTGCTTGGTCAGGCTGGCCTGGGCCAGGGAGGTTGCCAGGTCGTTGGCACCCTCAGTGCGTTGCGTGGGGGCCGTTTTGGGCGCAGGAGCCGGTGCGGGGGCGGTTGGCGGGGTCACGGTCTGGGCAAAGGCCGTCACGCTGGCCAGCAGGGCCGCGCCGGTGAGGGCCCGCGTCAGGATGTTTGTGTCGAATCGCATGGAGACCACCTTCAAATCGGTTTATGGGAAAAATACACATGCATTCTAGGCAGCGCCCCTGTTTGATGGGGTGTCGATTTGTTACCAGGTGTTTGGGTTAACACAGGGGTGTTTGCCTGCGCGTTCGCGCTATGCTTGCGCCATTCGTGAACCCCGAAGGCTACCCATGACGATCAATACACTGACCCGTTGGCACCATCTGGTGGAGAGCCGCAATGCCAATGGACTGGATGCGCTGCTGGCGGACGACGCCGTTTTCCATTCCCCGGTGGTGTACACGCCGCAAGTGGGCAAGGCGGTTACCCGCCAATATCTGGCGGCGGCCTTGCATGTGTTTGTGAACCCAACCTTCCGCTACGTGCGCGAAGTGGTGGGAAGCCATGACGCGGTGCTCGAGTTTCAGGTGGAGATTGAAGGCATTGCCGTGAATGGCGTCGACATGCTCAAGTGGAACGACGCGGGGCAGATTGTGGAGTTCAAGGTGATGCTGCGCCCCCTGAAAGCCGTGAACCTGATCCACCAGAAAATGGCGGCCATGCTGCAGGCCAAGCCCTGACTCAGCAGAACATCAGCGCCAGCAGGGCCGCGTCATCGGCCCAGTTGAGCAGGGCGTAGCCCGCCAACCGGTAGGTCAGGGCGACGGCCTGTTCGATCAGGTCGCCGGCGTTCAGCAGGCCACCGTTCATGGCGCCGCGGACTCCAGCCGGCTGGAGAGTTCCAGCCATTGGTCTTCCAGTTGTGCCAGCGCGTCGTTGACCGTCTTGAGGCTGCGGCCAATCTCGGCAATCTCCGTCGGGTGCGGGTTGGTGGACAGGCGGTTTTCCAGTGCCGCGCCTTCACCGTTGAGCACGGCCATGCGGGCCTCTACATCCTGTAACTCTTTACGCACCTTGGGTGAGGTGTCGCCTTTGGCCTTGGCGAGCTTGGTGGCCGCAACTGGCGCGGGCTTGACGGGCGCCTTGGCGGCTACCTTGGCCTCTTCGCGCTGGCGCTTGGCCTCGTCCAGCAGGTAGCGCTGGTAGTCGTCCAGGTCGCCGTCAAAGGGCGCCACGCCGCCACGCGACACCATCCAGAACTCGTCGCACACGGCGCGCAACAGGGCGCGGTCGTGGCTGACCAGCATCACAGTGCCTTCGAATTCGTTGAGCGCCATACTCAGCGCCTCGCGGGTGGCCAGGTCCAGGTGGTTGGTGGGCTCGTCCATCAGCAGCAGGTTGGGGCGCTGCCACACCAGCATGCACAGCACCAGGCGCGCCTTCTCGCCGCCGCTCATGCTGCCCACGGCCTGCTTGACCATGTCGCCGCCAAAGTTGAAGGTGCCCAGAAAGCTGCGCAGGTCCTGCTCACGGGTTTGCTGGCCAGCGATCTTGCCCGCGGCGGTCATGTCCTTCACCAGGCGGATCATGTGCTCCAGCGGGTTGTCCGCGGGGCGCAGCACGTCGAGTTCCTGCTGGGCAAAGTAGCCGATGTTCAGGCCTCTACCTTCGGTGATTTCGCCGCTCAGGACTTTCAGGTCGCGTGCAATGGTTTTCACCAGCGTGGACTTGCCCTGGCCGTTGGCGCCCAAGATGCCGATGCGCTGGCCGGCCAGCACCGAGCGGTTGATGTGGCGCACGATGGTGGTGGGTGGTGTGCCTTCGGGCGCATCTTCGGGTGCCGGGTAGCCCACGCTGATGTCGCTCATGGACAGCATGGGGTTGGGCAGGTTGGCCGGTTCCTTGAACTCGAAGGTGAAGTCCGCCTCGCTGAGCAGGGGCGCAATCTTTTCCATGCGGTCCAGCGCCTTGACCCGGCTTTGTGCCTGCTTGGCCTTGCTGGCCTTGGCCTTGAAACGGGCAATGAACTTCTGCAGGTGGGCAATCTTGTCCTGCTGCTTGGAATAGGCGTTTTGCTGCAGCTCCATCTGCTCGGCGCGCATGTCCTCAAACTTGCTGTAGTTGCCGCCGTAGCGCACCAGCTTGCCGGCGTCGATGTGCAGGGTGACGTTGGTCACCGCGTCCAGAAACTCGCGGTCGTGGCTGATGACGACCATGGTGCCTTCGTACTTCTTGAGCCAGGCTTCCAGCCAGACCAGTGCGTCCAAATCCAGGTGGTTGGTGGGCTCGTCCAGCAGCAACAGGTCCGACGGGCACATCAGGGCTCGGGCCAGTTGCAGGCGCATGCGCCAGCCGCCAGAGAAGCTGTTGACCGGGTTGTTCAGCTCCGTGGTCTTGAAGCCCAAGCCCAGAATCAGGGCCTGCGCGCGCGCTGGCGCGTCGTGTTCGCCGGCGTCGCCCAGTTCCGTGTAGGCGTGGGCCATGCGGTTGTAGTCGTCGGTGGCCTCTGCGGCGGCCACTTCCTGGCGGGCGGCCAGCAGTACGGTGTCGCCTTCCACCACGAATTCGGTGGCGGACTGGTCCGTCTCGGGCATGTCCTGCGCGACTTGGCCCATGCGCCATTGGGGCGGGATGAAGTATTCGCCGGCATCCTCATGCAGGTTGCCGTTGAAGAGGGCAAACAGGGAGGACTTGCCAGCGCCGTTGCGCCCCACCAGACCGACTTTTTCGCCCGGGTTGAGGGTGACGGACGCGCCATCGAGCAACACCTTGGCGCCGCGGCGCAAGGTGACATTTTTTAGAGTGATCATTTCAGGAGCGCTTGGCGCGTGATGAGCAGGACCTGGTCTTCACCAGCGCTGGTTTCCAGCCAGACCACTTCCAGTTTGGGAAATGCGGCTTCAAAGTGGTGGCGTTCATGGCCGATTTCGAGCACCAGAACGCCGTCGGGCGCCATGTGCTGCGGGGCGCTTTTCAGCAGGGCGCGGACAAAGTTCATGCCGTCACTGCCGCCGGCCAGGGCCAGCCGGGGCTCGGCCTGGTATTCCGCAGGCAATGCGTCCATGCTCTGGGCATTCACGTAGGGCGGGTTGCACAGGATCAGGTCAAACGGCCCCCGCGCCCGCAGGGCGGGCGCGCACAGGCCGTCAGACTCCACCAGGGTAATGCGGTCCTGCAGGCCGTGTTTGTCCACGTTGATGCGGGCCACGGCCAGGGCGTCCGGTGACAGGTCGGAGGCGGTCACCACCACGTCGGGGTAGACCATGGCCGCCAGAACGGCCAGGCTGCCGTTGCCGGTGCACAGGTCCAGCACATTGTGCGTGGTTTCCTTCAGCCAGTAGTCGATGCTGCCGTCCACCAGCAGCTCGGCAACCAGGGAACGAGGCACGATGGCGCGCTCGTCCACATAAAAGGCCACACCCTGCAACCAGGCTTCCTGGGTAAGGTAGGCAG
>JBAQKO010000342.1:0-2506 GCA_049301075.1 Rhodoferax sp. | reverse complement strand
CCGCGGCGGCCCCAGTATCCCTTTAGGGAGCACGGCCCAGCATAAAACTTTAAAATGTTGGGTTACCCGAAAGCCCCATGAACGCCTTTGTTGACGTCTCCCATTTTCCGCGCGCCGCCAAACCGCTGACCAGCTACCGCAAGTACTGGGCCGCGCGTTTCGGCACGTCGCGCTTTTTGCCCATGAGCCGCGCCGAGATGGAGCAGCTGGGCTGGGACAGTTGCGACGTGGTGCTGGTCACCGGCGACGCCTACGTGGACCACCCCAGCTTCGGCATGGCGGTGATCGGCCGCCTGCTGGAGGCCCAGGGCTTTCGCGTGGGCATCATTGCCCAGCCCGACTGGCAGAGTGCCGACCCCTTCAAGGCGCTGGGCAAACCCAACCTGTTCTGGGCCGTGACCGCGGGCAACATGGATTCCATGATCAACCGCTACACGGCGGACCGCAAGATCCGCAGCGACGACGCCTACACCCCCGGGGCCGAGGGCAACAAGCGCCCCGACCACGCGGCCATCGTCTACAGCCAGCGCTGCCGCGAGGCCTTCAAGGACGTACCCATTGTGCTAGGCGGCATCGAAGGCTCGCTACGCCGCATCGCCCACTACGACTACTGGTCTGACAAGGTACGCCGCTCCATCGTGGTGGACGCCAAGTGCGACCTGCTGCTGTTCGGCAATGCCGATCGCGCCATTGTGGAAATTGCCCACCGCCTGGCCGCGCGTGAGCCGGTGCAGAAAATCACCGACGTGCGCGGCACCGCCTTTGTGCGCCGCCCGGACGATGCATCCGGCAAGGACTGGTTTGAAATCGACTCCACCGGCGTGGACACGCCCGGACGCGTGGAAGACCATATCAACCCGTACCAGACCACGTCCGAGCAGGCCGCCAGCCAGGGCAGCAGTTGCGCCAAGGAAAAAGCCGACCCGAAGGCTGCGCAGGACGCTACACATTCAGGAGCTGCTGACGCAGCATCCACGCGGTCTGCAACCGAAAAACCCCTGAATTTTGTGCCCAACCCTGCGCTGCAGGGCAAGGGTCTGTCCAAGGTGCCGCCGCGCGAGCGCTCCGTCATCCGTCTGCCCAGCTACGAGCAGGTCAAGAGCGACCCGGTGCTCTACGCCCACGCCAGCCGGGTGCTGCACCTGGAGACCAACCCCGGCAACGCCCGTGCCCTGGTGCAGGCCCATGGCGAGGGTGTCACCGCGCGCGACGTCTGGATCAACCCGCCGCCCATCCCGCTGACTACGGCCGAGATGGACTACGTGTTCGACCTGCCGTATGCCCGCAGCCCGCACCCGCAGTATGCGGACGAGAACGGCAGCCATGACCACGCCACCAAGATTCCGGCGTGGGAGATGATCCGCTTCTCCATCAACATCATGCGCGGCTGCTTTGGCGGTTGCACCTTCTGCTCCATCACCGAGCACGAGGGCCGCATCATCCAGAGCCGCTCCGAAGATTCGGTGATCAAGGAGATCGAGGACATCCGCGACAAGGTCAAGGGCTTTACCGGCACCATTTCCGACCTGGGCGGGCCCACGGCCAATATGTACCGGCTGGGCTGCAAGAGCCCCGAAATCGAGGCGGCGTGCCGCAAGCCCAGCTGCGTCTACCCCGGCATCTGCCAGAACCTGACGACCAACCACGACCCGCTGATCAAGATCTACCGCCGGGGGCGTGCGCTCAAGGGCGTGAAGAAGATCCTGATCGGCTCCGGCCTGCGCTACGACCTGGCCATTCAAAGTCCCGAATACGTCAAGGAACTGGTCACCCACCACGTGGGCGGTTACCTGAAGATTGCACCCGAGCACACCGAAAGCGGGCCGCTGACCAAGATGATGAAGCCCGGCATCGGCAACTACGACAAGTTCAAGCAGATGTTTGACAAGTTCACGCTGGAGGCGGGCAAGAAGCAGTTCCTTATTCCCTACTTCATCGCGGCCCACCCGGGTACCTCCGACGAGGACATGATGAACCTCGCCATCTGGCTGAAGAAGAACGGCTTTCGCGCCGACCAGGTGCAAACCTTCTACCCCAGCACCATGGCTACCGCCACGGCCATGTACCACACGGGCATCAACACCCTCAAGGGCGTGCACCGCGACGAGCGCGGAGAAAAGGTGGACGTGGTGCGGGGCGAAAAGCGCCGCCGCCTGCACAAGGCCTTTCTGCGCTACCACGACCCCAACAACTGGCCGCTGTTGCGCGATGCCTTGAAGGCCATGGGCCGCGCCGACCTGATTGGCAACGGCAAACACCACCTGATTCCGACCTACCAGCCGGTGACCGGTGGCTGCTACGACAGCGCGCGCAAGAAGAACTCCACCATCCTCACCATTCCCACCATGGTGAGCGACAAGCCCAAGCCGGGACGCGTGCTGACCCAGCACACCGGCCTGCCACCCCGCGAGACCGGTAGCCGGCGGGGCGCGGGCGGCAAGCCGGCACGCAAGCCGCGCTGATCGGGAAGGGCCATGGGCGCCCTTACACTGGCAGGCAATTACCG
>JBAQKO010000341.1:0-4890 GCA_049301075.1 Rhodoferax sp. | reverse complement strand
GGGTACATCGGCGGCGACCAACGGCTTGCCGATGGGCGCTGCTGCGGCCACCCCCTTGCGGACGGCCGCCATGTCCTCGGCATTGGGATACTGGCCGAGCAGCCAGTAGTCGAACACACGCCGCGCGATGGGCGCAGCAGACCCGGAGCCCCAACCGGCGTTCTCAACGATCACGGCCAGTGCGATCGTCGGGTTTTCGATCGGGGCAAATGCCACATAGAGCGCATGGTCGCGCTTGTGCTCGTCGGCCTTGACGCTGCTGTACTTCTCGCCGGCCCGCAGGCCGATGGCCTGGGCCGTGCCGGTCTTGCCGCCACTGGTGTAACCGGCACCAGCAAATACCTTGGACGAAGTGCCTTCCAGCGTCACGCCGTGCATCGCATTGCGAATCACGTCCACATGCTCGGGCTTGAGCGGTAGCGGTTCGAGCGCATCGCTGTCCATTTTTTGGCTGGCGTGCTGAACGGTGTCCTTGATCTCGCGCACCAGGTGGGGCTTGAAACGCAGACCACCGGAGGCGATCGTCGAGTAAGCGGTTGCCATTTGCAGCATGGTGAAGTTGTTGTAGCCCTGGCCAATGCCCAGCGAAATGGTCTCGCCGGGGAACCATTTCTGCTGTTCGGGTTTCTTGAATTTCTTGCGCTTCCACGCTTGCGATGGCAGGTCGCCGGTGACCTCACCCAGCAGGTCGATACCCGTGAGGCGACCCAGACCGAAGGGCTCCAGCTGGTCGTGGATCAGATCCACACCCATTTCGTTGGCGAGGCTGTAGAAGTAGACATTGGACGAGGTGACGATGGCCAGGCGCATGTCCTTGGGGCCCGGGCGGTCGGTCTCGGGGCTGCCGAAGGTGCGGCCACCAAAGCTGTAATTCAGGTTGTCCTGGATGACCACATTGGCAGCGCGCTTGCCGCTGTTGAGTGCCGCCATGGCCATCAGCGGCTTGTAGGTCGAACCGGGGGGGTAGGTGCCACGCAGGGCGCGGTTGAGCAGCGGTTTGTCGACGTCTTCGTTCAGCGCGGCCCAGCTGTCGGCGTCGATACCGTCAACAAAGAGGTTGGGGTCAAAGGTGGGCTTGGAAACAAATGCCAGCACTTCGCCATTGCGCGGATCCATCGCAACCATGGCGCCGCGGCGATCGCCAAACAGGTCTTCAATCAGCTTTTGCAGCTTGATGTCGATGGACAGCACCACCGCGTCGCCGGGTGTGGAGGGATTGCTGGCGAGCTTGCGCACAGCACGCCCGCCGGCCGACGTCTCGATCCGCTCCACCCCGGTGGTGCCGTGCAGTTGGTTCTCGTAGCTCTGCTCGATACCCAGTTTGCCGATGTACTCAGTACCGCGGTAATTGGCCTGGTCATCGGAATCGTTGATCTTCTCTTTTTCCGCCTGGTTGATGCGTCCGATGTAGCCGATCACATGGCTGGCCAGCTCGCCATAGGGGTAGCTGCGAAACAGGCGCGCCTTGATTTCCACCCCGGGAAAGCGGAAGCGCTGGGCGGCAAAACGCGCGACCTCAGTGTCCGTCAGGCGTGTGCGGATCGGCAGCGACTCGAAGCTCTTGGACTCATCCATCAGCCTCTTGAACCGGCGCCGGTCGCGGGGCGTGATGTCCAACACCTGGGAGAGCTCATCCACAGTCTGCTCCCAGCCGCCCGTTTTCGACGGCGTGATCTCCAGCGTGTAGGCCGAATAGTTGCTGGCCAGAACGATGCCGTTGCGGTCCAGGATAAGGCCGCGGTTAGGCACGATGGGAACAATCGACGTCCGGTTGCTTTCCGCCTGCGCGCGCAGGTCGTCGTGACGCACGATCTGCAGGTAGGCCAGACGCAGCACCAGCAAGCCGAAACACACCAGCACCACCACACTCAGTGCAAACACGCGGGTGCGAAAACGCGCCAGGTCCGCCTCGACGTTGCGTAACTCGGTCATGGCCGACGCAGCGCAGGGCCGCCCCAAGCAAGGAGCGCCCCCCTGGGGGGCAGCGCAGCACACGAAGTGGCAAGCGTGGGGGCCATGTTATAGCGGTCGGTTGGCATCCGGATTAGGCGCGCGCAGTTGGGGCGCCAGCAACACCACGCTGGCCAGCGGCCACAGCGCCGACTCAATCACCGGCGCCAGCAACATCCAGAACCCGGGAAACGTGCCCCCGCCCACCATGCGCAACAGCAGTTCGACACCGTGCGCCGCGGCAAACAGCGGAAAAATCTGCGCCGCCTGCGAAGGCACGGTAAACCACAGCAAGCGCCGGTGGATGGTGATGGCAAAGAAACTCAGCACCGTGTAGGCCATGGCATGTTGACCCAGCAGGCTGCCCTGATGCACATCCATCAGCAAGCCGAACACAAAGGCCGCGCCAATGCTGACGCGCAACGGCTGGTGCACGGTCCAGAACACCAGCGCCACCGCCAGCAGATCCGGGCTCCACGCAGCACGCCCCCACAGCCCCATGTTCTGCAACATGTTGAGCAGCAGCGCAGCAACCAGACTGCCCCAGATGAACAGGGGGTTGGCGGGCAGCAGCAGCTGCTGGCCGGGACGCATGATCATGGGTGCAACTCCCGCAGGGTAAGGCCGGTGCCGTAGCCGTTCACTTGGACGCTCCGCGCTTGCCGACCGGTGCCGTCACCTCGGCCGCCGGACGCGCAGGAATCTGGGACGCCAGTGGCTCCAGCACCACGACGTGCATCGCACCTGCAACCAGGGCCGTCGGAACACAGTAAATACGGGCAAACGCCGCATCGACCCGGCGCTCCACCTTTTCCACCCGCGCCACCGGCAAGCCGGGCGGGTACACGCCGTCCACGCCACTGGTGGTCAGCAGGTCGCCCGCAACCACATCGGCATTGGCGGCCATGAAACGCAGCTCCATGGCATCGGCGTGCATGGAGACATCGCCAAAGGCCACGCCACGCGCACCGGTGCGGGTGTTGAGCACGGGAATGGCATGGTCGCGGTCGGTCAGGAGGGTCACCTCGCTTACCAGGGGGTACACCCGCGTCACCTGCCCCAGCACCCCGTATTCGTCCAGCACGGGAGAACCCAGCCCGATGCGATCGGCCATGCCTTTGTCAATGATGACCTTGCGGCTATAGGGGTCGGCGGCGTCATACAGCACCTGGGCTGCGGTGGCCGGCGACTGCAGCCGCTCACGCAGGCCCATCAGCTTGCGCAGCCGCGCGTTTTCCAGCGACAGTTGCTCCACCTGGTGGGCACGCTGCGACTGCAGGTTGCGCTGCTTCAGGGCTTCTTCCTGCGCGGCCTTGGCGGCCGTCAGGGAGGAGAAATACTGGCTTCCGTCCTGGAACAGGATGACCGGACGCAGGGCCAGCCACTGCACCGGGTACAACACTGCGGCCAGCGTGGCGCGCAGGGGCTGCATGACCTTGAAGCGGGCATCCGCGACCATGAGAAACAGCGCCAAGGCGCTGCACACGGCCAGCTTCGACATGGCCGAGGGGCCCTGCCGGAAGAAGGGAGGGGGATCTCTGTCCAGCGTACCAAGTGGCATCGCTGTATCCGACGCTTATTCGCTGGTGAAAATGGAGCCCAGGCGGTCCATCTGCTCCAGCGCAATGCCGCAACCGCGCACCACACAGGTCAGCGGATCTTCCGCCACCAGCACGGGCAAACCGGTTTCTTCGGCCAGCAGACGGTCCAGGTCGCGCAGCAGGGCGCCACCGCCGGTGAGCATCATGCCGCGGTCGGCAATATCGGCGCCCAATTCGGGCGGCGTCTGCTCCAGCGCATTCTTGACCGCCGACACGATGCTGTTGAGCGGATCGGTCAGCGCTTCGAGAATTTCGTTGCTGGAGATGGTGAAGCTGCGCGGCACGCCTTCGCTCAGGTTGCGGCCACGCACTTCCATTTCCTTGACTTCGCTGCCGGGGAAGGCCGATCCGATCTGCTTCTTGATCGACTCCGCCGTGGGCTCGCCAATCAACATGCCGTAGTTGCGGCGGATGTAGTTGATGATGGCGTCGTCAAACCGGTCACCGCCCACGCGCACGCTGCCCTTGTAGACCATGCCGCCCAGCGAGATGACGCCGACTTCGGTCGTGCCGCCACCAATGTCCACCACCATGGAGCCACGGGCCTCGGACACCGGCAGGCCAGCACCGATGGCTGCGGCCATGGGTTCCTCGATCAGGTACACATCGCTGGCGCCGGCGCCCAGGGCGGATTCACGAATGGCCCGGCGTTCCACCTGGGTGGAGCCACAAGGCACGCAGATGATGATGCGCGGGCTGGGCTTGAACACGCCGCGCGGGTGCACCATCTTGATGAACTGCTTGAGCATCTGCTCGGTCACCGTGAAGTCGGCAATCACGCCGTCCTTCATGGGGCGGATGGCTTCGATATTGCCCGGAACCTTGCCCAACATGGCCTTGGCTTCCTTGCCCACGGCCTGGATGGTCTTCTTGCCCTGGGGGCCGCCTTCGTGGCGAATGGCGACAACCGAGGGCTCATCCAGAACGATGCCCTGTCCGCGCACCACAATCAGGGTGTTGGCGGTACCCAGGTCGATAGCCAGGTCGGTAGAAAAATACCGACGAAATGATTCAAACATCACACATCCTCTCGGGCGTGACAGGCGCTTCGGCCTACCACCACCACGGTTCTATCGTTAAAAAAGCGTCAGTTTGACGTCAAGATATGCGTTTTCGCAAGCTCTGTGCCAAAGGCAGGATAATAACCCATTGCCTGCAAATGACGCCTCCTCAGGCACCCAATCAGGCCCGATTTACCATTGGTTTCAACTCTAAACGCACCATGTCCCTGACATCCTCCGAGATCGCGCGCACTGCCAACCTGGCACGCCTGGAACTCGAGCCCACCGAGAGTGAACGCATGCTGGCGCAGATGAATGAGTTTTTCACCGTCGTGGAA
>JBAQKO010000340.1:0-5471 GCA_049301075.1 Rhodoferax sp. | reverse complement strand
GACAAGAGCACTGGGTTCTCCGAGTGGGTTACGGGTACGCCCAAGCGCGCTCAAGAACGAGTCCTGGCTGCTGTTGTTGGTAGGGAAAGGTGCTAGAAATGCGCTTGGGACGGCTGTTTTCTGAATAGCCTCCCATTATAGCGGAGGGCTTCCGTCCTAGCGAAATGGCGGGTATTTTCTAGCCCAGAACATCCAACACCTGCTGGGGCATGCGCCGCGGGCGCAGGCTCGCCGCGTCCACGCAGCCCACGCGCACGCGCCCGTCGGCCAACAGGGTGTCCCCGCGCCAGGCCTGTTGCTCCAGCAACAGGGAGGCCTGCCCCTGCTCCAGCACCTTCACGGTCACCACCACCAGATCATCCAGCCGGGCAGAGGCCCGGTAACGCACATTGACCTCGGCCACCACAAAAATGGCGCCGGTTTGCGCCTGCAGCGCGGCCTGCTCCACACCATGGGAGCGTAACCATTCGGTGCGGGCACGCTCAAAAAACTTGAGGTAATTGGCATAGAACACCACACCGCCGGCATCGGTGTCTTCCCAATAGACACGCAGGGTGAACGGATTGGAGCGCTCCGGCATATTCACACCGTCAAACTGCTGGCATGCAGGCAAATGGCCGCCGCCGCCGCCACATTGAGGGACTCCTCACCGCCGGGCTGCCCAATGCGCACATGCACGCTGGCGCGGTCCATCAACTCGGCGCACACGCCTTGCCCTTCATGGCCCATGGCCCAGGCGCAAGGCTGGGGCAGCGCGAGATGTTGAATCAGTTCCCCCTGGTGCGAACTGGTGACGACGATGGGCACCTGCAAGGCCTGCAGGTTTTCCAGCGAGACGCCTTCCAGCAAAGACAGGCCGAAGTGCGCACCCATGCCGGCGCGCAGCACCTTGGGGCTCCACAGCGCAGCCGTCCCCTTGAGAGCCAGCACCTGCCGGAAGCCAAAAGCCCCGGCGCTGCGCAGGATGGAACCCACATTGCCGGCATCCTGCACACGGTCCAGGATGACGGTGGGCGCCAGCGGTTGCAGCGCCACGCCGGTCGGCACATCCAGCATAAAACCCACTGCGGCAGGTGACTCCAGGCCACTGAGCTCCCGGAACAGGGCGTCGGGAATTACTATACTTTTGATAGCTGCCTGCGCATATTCTGCGGGGGCTTGAGGCCAAAAAAGCTCCGAAAACACCGCCACGGCCGGCCGCAGGCCGCGCACCAGGGCGGCACTGCACAGGTGGTCACCCTCGACCCAGAAACGGCCGGCTTTGCGGTAGGCAGTGTTGTCCTGCGCGAGTCTGCGCAGCTCCTTGAGCAGCGGGTTGTCGCGCGAGGTGATGGGCACCGGCTGGCTCATGTGAGCACCTTGGTCACGGGGCTGAACGTCTTGCGGTGCTGCGGGCAGGCGCCGTGCAGCTGCAGGGCGGCCAGGTGCTCCGCGGTGCCGTAGCCCTTGTGGCCCGCAAAGCCGTACTGCGGGTATTGCGCGTCCAGCTCGGCACACCAGCGATCGCGGGTGACCTTGGCCAAAATGGACGCGGCAGAAATGGCCGGCACCTTGCTGTCGCCTTTGACGATGGCTTCGGCCAACACATCCAGCACGGGCAGGCGGTTACCGTCCACCAGCACCTTGGTCGGCTTGAGGCGCAGCCCTTCCACAGCCCGGCGCATGGCCAGCATGGTGGCTTGCAGGATGTTGATCTGGTCGATTTCTTCCACGCTGGCCTCGGCAATGGAGCAGCACAAGGCCTTGGCGCGGATTTCGTCATACAGTTGCGCACGCCGACGCGCCGTAAGCACTTTGGAATCGGCAAGCCCTTCAATCGGATTGCGTTCATCCAGGATGACGGCGGCGGCCACCACGGGCCCCGCCAGCGGCCCGCGCCCGGCCTCATCCACACCGGCAATCAGGCCCGGCGTATCCCACGAAAGCGTTACCTGTTCAGCGTGCAAGAATTTTTTCGATCGCATCGGTGGCCAGCATGGAAGTATCACGCTGCAGACTGTGGTGCAGCGCCAGAAAACGTTGTTGCAGAGCGGCCATTTTCGCAGGCTGGTGGTCCAGGTCGTCAAACCACTGCAGCACGGCAGCCGAGAGTGCCTCAGGCGTGGCGCGCTCTTGCAACAGTTCGGGTACGATGAACTCTCCGCTCAAGATGTTGGGCAAGCCCACCCAAGGCTGCAACTGCTTGCGCCGCATGATTTGCCACGACAGCCAGCCCATGCGGTAGGCAATGACCATGGGGCGCTTGTACAGGGCGGCCTCCAGCGTGGCGGTGCCACTGGCAATCAGCGTTACATCGCAGGCCGCCAGCACCGTATGGGATTGACCGTTGACAATCTGCACCTGCTCCAGCAGGCCCGCCTGGGCGGCAGCCTGTTCAATGAAGGCTCGCAGGGCTGGCACGGCCGGCAACACCAGTTTGATGCCCGGCTGGGTCCGGAGAATCTGCCTGGCGGCGGCAAAAAAAGGCGCTGCCAAGTGTTTGACTTCCGAGACGCGACTGCCCGGTAGCAGTGCCAGCACGCGGTCGCCAGCCCGCAAACCCAGCACCGCGCGGGCGGCGGCCCGGTCGGGCTCCAGCGGAATCACACTGGCCAGCGGGTGGCCGACGTAGGTGGCGGCGATGCCATGGCGCTCCAGCAATGCGGGTTCAAACGGGAATATGCATAGAACGTGGTCGGCACTGCGGCGGATCTTTTCCACCCGCTCGGCTCGCCACGCCCAGATGGAAGGGCAGACAAAATGCACGGTCTTGACGCCCTGCTCCCGCAAGTTGCGCTCCAGGTCCAGATTGAAATCGGGTGCATCCACGCCGATAAAAATGTCAGGCCGCTGCGCCAGCAATCGTTCCTGAAGCTGACGGCGAATGCCCACGATTTCGCGGTACCGGCGCAACACTTCCCAGCCATAACCGTGCACGGACAGCTTATGGTGTGGCCACCAGGCAGAGAACCCGTGGCGTTGCATCTGCGGACCGCCAATACCCGCCGCAGCCAATGCGGGCCAGCGCCTGCGCAGCCCTTCCAGCAACAAACCGGCCAGCAAATCACCCGACGCTTCTCCCGCGACCAGTGCGACAAACGGGTCGGCGTGCGGCGCTGTGGCCACGGGGTCGGGCAGCGCAGCTGGCATGGCCCGGTGCTAGCGGACGATGCCGCGTTGGATGGAGGTCTGGTCCAGAAAGGACTGCATCATGGCCACATCCACCGCAGTCTCGGGGTGGCTGACACCCAGCTCGGCAATGCGCGTGCGCGCCTGCTCCAGCGTGAGGTCATCGCGGTACAGCGCCTTGTGCATGGCCTTGACACCGCTGATGCGCTCCGGACTCCAACCACGACGGCGCAAGCCTTCGAAGTTCATGGACCGGGCCGCTGCGGGTTGGCCCTGGCACATGACAAACGGCGGCAAATCTGCAAACAGCAGGGAGCACATGGCCGTCATGCTGTGGGCTCCCAGGCGCACGAACTGGTGCACCACGGTAAAACCGCCCAGGATGACCCAGTCATCCACGTGCACATGGCCGGCCAGCTGGGAGTTGTTGGCAAAGATGGTGTGGTTGCCAACCACGCAATCGTGGGCCAGGTGCACATAGGCCATGATCCAGTTGTCGTTGCCGACCTGGGTCACGCCGGCATCACCGGGAGAGCCGATGTTGAAGGTACAGAACTCGCGGATGGTGTTGCGGTCGCCAATGCGCAACTCGCAGGGCTCGCCCGCATATTTTTTGTCTTGCGGAATGGCACCCAGGGAATTGAACTGGAAAATGCGGTTGTCGCGACCAATGGTGGTGTGGCCTTCAATGACGCAGTGCGGACCGATCGTGGTGCCGGCACCGACTTTGACGTGCGGGCCGATGACCGTGTACGGGCCAACGGACACCGACGGGTCGAGTTCCGCAGCCGGGTCAACAATGGCAGTGGCGTGGATCAACGACACGTCAGGCACCCTGCGGAATGGCACGCATGGCGCAGGTCAGCTCAGCCTCAACGGCGGGCTCACCGGCAACCGATGCCTTGCCCTTGAACTTGAAAATTCCGGCTTTCATGCGCAGCAACTCCACTTCAAGAATCAACTGGTCGCCAGGCTCCACCGGGCGCTTGAAGCGGGCACCGTCGATGCCGGCAAAGTAGTACACCATCTCGTCGTTGGGAGCGGTATCCAGCGCATCAAAGGCCAGCAAGGCCGCCGCCTGGGCTAGCGCCTCCAGCATCAGCACGCCCGGCATCACCGGACGGTGGGGAAAATGGCCTTCAAAGAAAGGCTCATTGATGGTGACGTTCTTCAGCGCCTTAATCGTCTTGCCTTTGTCCAGCTCCAGCACGCGGTCCACCAAAAGGAAGGGGTAGCGGTGTGGCAGCTGCTTGAGAATTTTGTGGATGTCCATCATGGTTTGATTTCTTTTTCAATGGTTTTGATTCGGTCGCGCAAGCTGTGCAGTTGCTTCAGCGTTGCGGCATTGCGCTCCCACGATGCGTTCTCGTCAATCGGGAACATGCCGGTGTAATGACCGGGCTTCAAAATCGATTTGCTGACGACCGTCGCAGCGGAAATATTCACGTGGGCCCCGATGGTAAGGTGCCCCAGCACAATAGCGCCACCGCCAATGGTGCAGTTGGAACCGATGGTGGCACTGCCGGCCACGCCCACACACCCGGCCATGGCGGTATTGCGCCCCACGCGCACGTTGTGCCCAATCTGGATCAGGTTGTCGAGCTTGACACCGTCTTCGATCACGGTGTCCTGCAAGGCGCCCCGGTCAATACAGGTGTTGGCGCCAATTTCCACGTCGTTGCCGATGCGCACGGCGCCCAGCTGCTCGATTTTTTCCCAGGCATCACCGTTGGGTGCGAAGCCGAAGCCATCCGCACCAATCACGACACCCGGATGCAGGATGCAGCGTTCGCCGACCACACAGTCCTCACCCACGGTGACCCGGGACTTCAGTACCGTATCGGCACCAATGCGTGCACCGCGTTCGACGACACACAGGGGACCAACAGATGCGGACGGATGCACCAGCGCCGTGGAATCGATGACCGCACTGGGATGCACCTGTGGCCCGGCTGAAGGACTGCGCCCTCGCTTCCACAATTGGGTCAATCGGGCAAAGTACAGATAGGGCTCATCCGTCACGATGCAGGCGCCGCGGGTTACCGCGGCCGCTTCCATCTGCGGACCGACGATGACACAGGCCGCACGCGACGTCAGCAACTGTTGCTGGTAGCGGGGATTGCTCAGGAAACTCAGATCGCCCGCGGTTGCGGTTTCCAGCGACGCCAGACCGGACACCCGCAGGGACGCATCGCCGTGGAGCTTGCCACCCAAGGCTTCCACCACAGAAGCCAGATCCAGCTCCATACCGCCGAGCCCCAAATCTACCGCCTACTTGCCGCCGGCGTTGAGGATCTTGAGAACCTTGTCGGTGATGTCGTGCTTGTTATTGCTGTACACCACGCCTTCGGACAGCACCATGT
>JBAQKO010000339.1:0-2589 GCA_049301075.1 Rhodoferax sp. | reverse complement strand
ACCGTGGCGACCGCGACCACCAGCAGATGGCGGCGCCGGTGGAAGCGCGCGTGCTAGAAGTGCACGTGCCCGAGACCATTACCGTGGCCGAACTGGCGCACAAGATGGCCGTCAAGGCCTCCGAGGTGATCAAGCACCTGATGAAGCTGGGCCAGATGGTCACCATCAACCAGCCGCTGGACCAGGACACTGCCATGATCGTGGTGGAAGAAATGGGCCACAAGGCCATGGTGGCATCGCTGGACGACCCCGAAGCGTTCACGTTCGATGAAGTGGCGCAGCAGGATGCGGAGCTGTTGCCCCGTGCCCCCGTGGTCACCGTCATGGGCCACGTGGACCACGGCAAGACTTCGCTGCTGGACTACATCCGTCGTGCCAAGGTGGCCTCGGGTGAAGCCGGTGGCATTACCCAGCACATTGGTGCCTACCACGTGGAAACGCCGCGCGGCATGGTGTCCTTCCTGGATACCCCCGGCCACGAGGCCTTCTCGGCCATGCGTGCCCGTGGTGCCAATGCGACCGACATCGTGATTCTGGTGGTGGCAGCAGACGACGGTGTCATGCCCCAGACCAAGGAAGCCATCAAGCACGCCAAGGCCGCCGGAGTGCCCATCGTGGTGGCGATCAACAAGATCGACAAGCCCGATGCCAACCCCGAACGTGTGAAAAACGAGCTGGTGGTGGAAGAGGTGGTGCCGGAAGAGTTCGGCGGCGAATCGCCCTTTGTGCCCGTGTCGGCCAAGACCGGTCAGGGTATTGATGAGCTGCTGGAGCAGGTGCTGCTGCAGGCGGAAGTGCTGGAACTCAAGGCACCGGTTGATGCCATGGCCAAGGGCCTGGTGATCGAAGCGCGCCTGGACAAGGGACGAGGCCCCGTGGCCACCATCCTGGTGCAGTCCGGCACGCTCAAGACCGGCGACGTGGTGCTGGCTGGCCAGACCTACGGCCGCGTGCGCGCCATGCTGGACGAAAACGGCAAATCCATCAAGACGGCTGGTCCTTCCATTCCGGTGGAAATCCAGGGCCTGACCGAGGTACCGCAAGCCGGTGACGAGTTCATGATCCTGGCGGACGAGCGCCGTGCCCGTGAAATCGCTACCTACCGCGCTGGCAAGTTCCGCAACACCAAGCTGGCCAAGCAGCAAGCCGCCAAGCTGGAGAACATGTTTACCGACATGACCGCCGGCGAAGTGAAGCTGGTGCCCATCATCGTCAAGGCCGACGTGCAGGGTTCGCAGGAAGCGCTGGCGCAGTCGCTGCTCAAGCTGTCGACCGACGAAGTGAAGGTGCAGATGGTGTACACCGCGGTGGGCGCCATCAGCGAGTCCGATGTCAACCTGGCGATTGCCTCCAAGGCCATCATCATCGGATTCAACACCCGCGCCGACGCTGGTGCGCGCAAGCTGGCCGAAAACAATGGTGTGGACATCCGTTACTACGACATCATCTATGACGCCGTGGACGACCTGAAGCTGGCCATGTCCGGCATGCTGACGCCCGACAAGAAGGAAGAAGTCATCGGCACGGCCGAGATTCGCCAGGTGCTCAAGGTGTCCAAGATCGGCTCCATCGCGGGCTGTATGGTTACCTCGGGTCTGGTGCGTCGCACCGCCAAGCTGCGCCTGCTGCGCGGCAACGTGGTCATCTACACCGGCGAGCTGGATTCGCTCAAGCGTTTCAAGGACGATGCCAAGGAAGTCAAGGAAGGCTTCGAATGCGGCTTGACCGTCAAGAACTACAACGACATCCAGGAAGGTGATGCACTGGAGTTCTTCGAAATCCGCGAAATCGCCCGGACCTTGTAATCGGTAGCAGACCATGGCGCGCAAGAAGTCATCCACTCCCAACCGCGGTTTCCGCGTGGCCGATCAGATCCAGCGGGATCTGACCGAGTTGATCGCCCGCGAGTTGAAAGACCCGCGGGTGGGAATGGTGACGATCCAGTCCGTGGAGGTCACGCCGGATTACGCCCACGCCAAGGTGTTTTTCAGCCTGCTCAAGGGGGATCCGGTGGAAACGGCAGAAGGCCTGAATCAGGCGGCGGGTTTTCTGCGCGCCGGTCTGTTCAAGCGGCTGCATATCCACACCGTTCCCACCCTGCATTTCCTGTTTGACCGCACCACCGAGCGGGCGGCCGACATGAATGCCCTGATCGCGCAGGCGGTCGCTTCGCGTTCCAAAAACGAGGAGTGACAGGATGAACGCGCCGCGTGCACGGGTTGCCAGGCGCCCCGTGCATGGGGTGCTGTTGCTGGACAAGCCCATCGGGCTGTCGAGCAACCAGGCTTTGCAAAAGGCCAAGTGGCTGTTGCGGGCCGAGAAGGCGGGCCATACCGGCACGCTGGATCCGCTGGCCACGGGGGTGTTGCCCCTGTGCTTTGGGGCGGCGACCAAATTTAGCCAGATGCATCTGGATGCGGACAAGGCCTACCAGGCCATGGCCAGACTGGGCGTCAAGACGACGACTGGCGATGCCGAAGGTGAAGTGATTGCGGAGCGTGCCGTGCAGGTGACGGCGGACCAGTTGAGGGATGTGGTGCAGCGGTTTACCGGCCCCATTCGCCAGGTCCCCCCCATGTACAGCGCGCT
>JBAQKO010000338.1:0-5300 GCA_049301075.1 Rhodoferax sp. | reverse complement strand
GCCATGCGCCAATCCGGCATTGTGTGGAACGAAAAAACGCTAGACCAGTTTCTGCGCAAACCGCTGGTCATGGTCCCTGGCAGCACCATGACCTATGACGGCGTGGCCAACGCCGGCGAACGCACCGACCTGATCGCCTACATCAAGGCCGCCAACAGCAGTGCGGAATGCAAAAGGCCGTGACATCCACCACCCGTGGTGTCAGGCCTGCCACACCCCAAACCCTGCCGAGCGCAGGTCGATGCCGATTTCAATCTCCTTGTCCACGGCATCTTTGTAGCCCATGGGGTTAAAGGCCTCGTACAGGTCTGGCAGCAGGCGCAGGCCGTACTTCGTCACATAGCTGTTGGCTTGGATGCCGGCCTTGTGCTTGTCAAAGCGCACGTCCGGGTCCAGCCCCGTCATGCCCACGTAGACGCAGGGTTTGCCGGTGATGTAGTTGGGGTTGTTCTTGCGAAAGCGCGGCTCAAAGAGCACGTCTGGGGAGAGTTCGACCACATAGACGTGGTGGTGCTTGCGGCGGGGCATGGTGCGGGTAAGTTGGTCGCCACAATTATGTGCCAAATGGGCCTCTGCCCCCCGTGGAATATGCGCAAACAGCTACCAAAAAAGTAGCAAAAACTATTGAAGTTCGTCTAGTAGCACCTGAACTGCCTCAAGCAGTGAGGGCAGGGCGTTTTGGGCCAGGGCCGCTTCGCGCACATCCCACAAAAAGGCGCGCGGGTCACGCTGCATAAATCGCTTCACGGTTGCGGTTGATGCTGGCCAGCACGTAGGGGTTGCGCACGGCGCCTGGCTCCACCAAGTCCACGCCGCGCCCCAGCAGCGACTCCAGTGCCGCCTTGGCACCGAAGAACGTGTCCAGCCCTGGCTGAACATCCGGCGCAAACTCCACCAGAAAGTCAGCATCGCTGTGCTCAGGGTCAAAATCTGCTGCGCGCGCAGCCGAACCAAACACTTCCAGACGGCTAATGCGATAGCGCTGGCAGATGGCAGAGATGCCTGAGCGGTGTTGGGCGATGGCGGGGTGCATGGAGTGAAGTTTAACGGAGACGGCTATTTATGTGCCAAATAGGCCTCTGGACCCCGTGGAATATGCGCGGATAGCTACAACAAAAATAGCAGTTTCTACCTCAATGTAGCTGCCATTGGCAACCGCGACTTGCATTTGGGGTAATTGCTGCAACCCCAAAAATTGCTTCCGTCCTTGGAAGATGAGCGTTCAACCAGTTTGATGCCGCAACTGGCGCATGTGGGGCGCCAATATTCGCCTTCATAGGCCACGTCCAGCAGCTCTTGCTGTTGTTCTGGAGTGCGCTTCGCTATCAGTGTAAGCAGACCAATGCCATCCAGAGCATTGATTCCGTTGGTCTTGGCGAATTGCTGCGCGTCCGCTGTGTAGGTGGATGTGGTGGCATAGGTGCCACGCTTAAGCTGGTGTGAACTCATCACGCCAAAGAACTCGCGAATTTCTTTTACGCCCACGGTTTTACCCCGCCAGTGCTTGCACTGTACGACGGCCACCGGGCCTTCGGCGTTGCGGCTGTGCAGCCAGATATCTACGCCGCCATCCGCACCATGGGACTGCGACTTGGTTTCGAAGCCAGCTTGTGCAAACAGCTTCTCGCAGACCGCCTCAAATCGGCGCCATTCAATGTCTGAAAAAACCGCAGAACTCCAGCGGGACGAGCGTTCACGCACGGCAGAGGTAACTGGCGCCTGCTTCCCAACTTCGGGTGTCGCTGGCTTGGTGCCATGTTGAAATGTCCGCCGGTTCCTGACGGCTGGCGCGACCGTCGTCGCTGGTTCGGTTGAAGCAAGGGCGCTTTGCTTGTTTTTGAGGAACTTGTGAAGCCCCAGTAGAGCGATGCCCGCAGCAATAGCCAGCCATCCAATAGGGCGGAGTCCGGCGGTCATGGCTGCTGTAGCTGGTGACTTGCCTACAAAAAACGGCATCAGCAGCATGACAACGCCTAAAGCGCATACCGCAAAGCCTTTTTCTTGCAATGAATTGAGTTCGCGGTTCTTCCGCTTGCCGGTCCTTGATCGGGCCATGATGAGACTCCCCCTGTTTTTGATCTCCGCTATAGCTGCGGTTATGTCAAGTGTATCTGCAAGGAAATCGCGAGTTAATACCCGTGAAATAAGCGGGAATAGCTACGAAAACAGTAGCAATCGCCGAGTTGGTGACTAGAACGAAGACCCCGGTTCGGCCAGAAACGCCAGCTCCTCGGCACCGGAGCTACGCCCCAGAATCGCGTTGCGGTGCGGGTAGCGGCCAAAGCGGTCAATGATGGCCTTGTGATGCAGCTCAAAGCGCAGGTTGTCCTCCATGCCCGGCTGCGAAAACAGCGGAACGGCCTGCGCATGCACCAGAGTGGACTCGCTGTGCATGTAGGGCATGTAGGCAAACACGCGCTGCGCGCTGGGGAGGCTGCGGTCCTGCCTGCTGGCCACCAGTTCTTGCGCCAACACCAGCGCCAGCGCGTCCTGCGCAAAGGCGCGCGGCGTGTCGCGGTAGACGTTGCGTGAGAACTGGTCCAGTACGATGATTTCCGCCAGTCGCCCCTGAGCCGTCGCGCGCCACGCAAACAGCTCACATCGCGCAGCCGCCTCCAGCGTGTCGCCAAACCGCGCACGAGTGGTTTCGTCCAGCGCGGCGTCTTTGACGAAGTGCTGCTTGGGGGTTAGCTCTTCGAACCAGAAGTGGAGGATGGGTTGGGGTTGCATGAAGATGGAAAGGCGCCAGTTGGGGTGCGTGTTCGGAAGCCTAATGGTCACAACTCACAAGAGTCTCTTTCGTCTAAGTGCACTCAAACGAGATCAGCCGTGCAGGTCCATTTCATTTAGAACGAAGTGTTTCTATTCCATTTTCAATTGTTGTGCGTAGCGAGATCATTGCGTCACGAAGCAAGGTTTCATCTTCTGCAATTTGAATCTCGGACACATGCGAATTTAATTGTTCGAGGAACGCCAATTCCTCGTGAAAACCACTTCCAAATCCCTGCTTTTCGTATCTGTACGCTAAGCCCTTCCCTACTTGGTACAGGGCCTTATGCGGAATCGCATCATTTGTGACAATGCTCCTCAAGATGCCTGCTATTTGCGTCGCGTCCGAGGGTGTGAGGCAAGAGCGGCTAGCAAAACGTGAATCTACGGAGACAAGAAATGAAACGAAGGAATTTGCATCGTTTCTCAGTTTTTCTATTTCCGTGGTCTTTGTTCTCGCAAACTTAACTTGATCAAGTTCATTAACTTTGGATTGAATTTTCTCAAGCACAACCTTCAGTTCACCTTCTGGTTGTTGCCAAATCAAGGCGCTTTCAAAATCCAATGAAATGTCTTCGGCGCCGTTTATGTACTCAGCTCCCAATTTATCAATTACATCCAGATAAATGAGTCTGAGCTCTACTTGTTGGAGCTTGAAAAGTTTTCTGCTGGAAAGAAAGAAAAGAGTTTGTGCACTCACAGCAAGAGAATGGAATGAGCGAATTTTCAGATCGTCTAATTCACTAAGAGCTTTTTGCAGCAGATCCGCAAATTCATCTTTCTTTAGTGATTGATATTTTCCGAGTCGAGTATAGGCAAAGGCTGACTCTTCATTGGGGCTTAATGCGGCAATATCCTTAGCTAATAAATCGAAATTGCAACCACCGTGCTCGAGGAAATCCAACAAACTTGACGAGCGTAAAAATGCAAAATCAAGACCGTCGACGTATTTTTTCTCGAAAGTAGTCAAATAGTCTTTGAGCGGATCACCATTGGGCATAAAGTGAATCCACGGTAGCTCTGTGCTCGAGCTAGCATATTTGCGCAATGCTGTCGAATTGTTCTTGTTCTCTTTTAACTCGATTGCAATCGCCAATGTGGAATACACCATTGTTTTAACTAGTGACGTGGCATCCTCGGATTGGTGGAATTTGACCTCTTCTACCAATTCGCATGCATCAATCGCTATCGCAATTGCGGTGCGCAAATTTCTACTGTTCCCCCGAGTTAGGGCTGTGTTAAGTAGTTCGGAAAATTCAGTAGGACTCAGATGCTCTTGAAGCTGCCACTTTTTGGTGCTGAGGTCTGCATTTGGGGAGGCGGCGTAGACAATTTCTGTTGCAGTGGTAGAAAGCTCCAAAAATGTTGGTTGGAAAAGTACAGTTCGAGTAATTGACTTCTCTTTGATGAGGGCATAGTCCGCGTCTCCCGCCATCCTATTTTCGTCAGCTAAAAATAATGCTCTCACGCCCCTTGTCTCAACCAGATTTGCAACTTTATACAAAACGCGCTTACGCAATTGAACATCAGCACGCTCTAAGTCATCTACTACAAGCAGAGTTTTATTTGTTAGCGCGCTATCGGTTTCAATCAACTCCTTGACCGGTACGCCTTTACTGGCAAACCAGGAGTACGCAATTCCAAAAGTTGTCTGAGCAAGCCGACTTTTTGTTTTTGAATCCAGTAATTGATACGAGGCGAGAAATAGCTTTCTATCGAAAGCCTCTTGCGTTTCGATGTCCGCAATTGTTAGATAGACGGTTTTAAATCCTGACTGTGTCGCGAGCGGGAGTAATTTGGTAAGAACGAGGTGAGTTTTTCCGGAGCCCCACTCTCCAGAGATAAGCAACGCACCTTTACGCGCATTTGATGCCAAAAAAGTTGAAACGAAGTTTTCGATTTCAGAGGCATTCGGCATGGGGGCTTTCGCTACAGAGTAATTTGATTGCTTGAAACTAAATAGTCACTTCCCCCAACTATCCTTCAACCCCACCGCCAAGTTAAACACCGGCTTGGAACCAGTTACATGATCCACCCGATCCGCCACAAAGTACCCGTGCCGCTCAAACTGAAACTTCTGGTCCGGCGCGGCGTTGGCCAGTGACGGTTCCACAATCGCCGTCACCACTTTCAGGCTGTCGGGGTTCAGGCTTTCGATGAAGTCTTTGCCGCCCGCGTCGGGCTGGGCGTCCAAAAACAGGCGGTCGTACATGCGCACTTCGGCGTTCACGCCGTTGGCCACGCCCACCCAGGTGATGGCGGCTTTCACCTTCACCAGGTCGCTACCCGGCGTGCCGCTCTTGGTGTCGGGCACCACGGTGGCCAGCACTTCGGTAATCACGCCATTGGCATCTTTGGTGCAGCCGGTGCACTCGATCACGTAGCCGCCCTTCAGGCGCACCTTGTTGCCGGGGAACAGGCGCTTGTAGCCCTTGGGGGGCACTTCTTCAAAGTCTTCGCGTTCAATCCACACCTCTTTGCCGATGGTGAAGTGTCGCGTGGGGCTTTCCACGCCCTCGGGTGGGTGGGGC
>JBAQKO010000337.1:0-2020 GCA_049301075.1 Rhodoferax sp. | reverse complement strand
TCCCCACGGCGCGCGCGGCCCGCCTGACCATGGACCGCGAAGGCATCCGCCGCCTGGCCGCCGAGACGCTGGGCCTGCCCACCAGCCCCTACCAGTTTTGTGATTCACTGGCCGAACTGCAGGCCGCCATCGACGGCGCAAACGGCAAGGCAATCGGCTACCCCTGCATCGTCAAGCCGGTGATGAGCAGCTCGGGCAAGGGCCAGAGCCGGATCGACGGCCCAGCCGATGTGGCCAAGGCCTGGGACTACGCCATGGCCGGCGGCCGGGTGAGCCACGGCCGCATCATCGTGGAGGGTTTCATCGACTTCGACTACGAAATCACCCTGCTGACCGTGCGCGCCAAGGACGCCCGCGGCGTGGTGGAAACCCGG
Organism: Rhodoferax sp.; assembly: GCA_049301075.1. Taxonomy (GTDB): domain Bacteria; phylum Pseudomonadota; class Gammaproteobacteria; order Burkholderiales; family Burkholderiaceae_C; genus Allorhodoferax. Next base: position 1,646 of record JBAQKO010000337.1, on the reverse strand, counting down.
TTCTGCGAGCCCATCGGCCACCTCCAGGTCAGCGGCGACTACGTGGAGAGCTGGCAGCCCCACCCCATGCACCCGGCGGCACTGCAGCGCGCGTGCGACATTTCGAAGGCCGTGACCGACAACCTCGGTCTGGGTCTGGACGGCCAGTCCACCGGGCTGGGCATCTTTGGCGTGGAACTGTTCGTCAAGGGCGACCAGGTATGGTTCAGCGAAGTGTCACCGCGTCCGCACGACACGGGCCTGGTCACGTTGTGCACGCAGGTGCAAAGCGAGTTTGAACTGCACGCCCGCGCCATCCTGGGTTTGCCGGTGAACACCACCCTGCGCAGCCCCGGCGCCAGCGCCGTGATCTACGGCGGTGTGGATGCGCAAGGCATTGTGTTCGACGGTGTGGCCGAGGCGCTGCGCGTCCCCAACTCGGACCTGCGCCTGTTCGGCAAACCCGAAAGCTTTGTCAAACGCCGCATGGGCGTGGCGCTGGCCTTTGCCAGCACCGTGGAAGAGGCCCGCAGCAACGCCAAGCTGGCGGCTTCGCGCGTGAAACCCCGTGCCGTGTAGTCTGGAAGCCGCAGATGGCACACCCATGGGAAACAGAATTGGTAAAAGAATGTAACGCCGCATGCCGGGAAACACCATGAAACTGCACCTCTGTTGGGGCGCCATACTCCTGTCGGCTGCCGCCACCGGCCTCAGCGCCCAAACGCTGAAGCCCGGCCTATGGGAAGTCACCAGCCAAATCCAGGGCGGCTCGGGCGAGACCGCCCGTGCCCTGGCCGAGGCACAGAAGCAACTAGCCAACCTGCCGCCTGACCAGGCCCGCATCATGCGCGACATGATGGCCCGCCAGGGCGTGCAAATGGCCAGCGCGCCGGGCGGCGGCACGGCCATCAAGACCTGCATGACGCCGGACATGGTGGCGCGCGATGCGGTAGCCACCCAGCAAGGCGACTGCACCCACACCAGCAGTCCGCGCGTGGGCAACCGCATGCCGTTTTCGTTTGTCTGCACCCAGCCGCCCAGCCGGGGCGAAGGCCAGGTGACCTTCGTCAGCCCCGAGGCCTACACCGTGCAGATGGCGGCCACCGCCGTGGTCAACGGCAAGCCGGAAAAAATGGACCTGCAGGCCAGCGGCCGCTGGCTGGGCGCCCAATGCGGCACCGTCCAGCCGCTGACCCCTCCTAAGTAGCCGCGGTAGCCGTGGCCGGGTAGCTGCGAGCTCCAAAAATGGCGCTGCCCACGCGGACCATGGTGCTGCCCGAGGCCACGGCGGCTTCCAGGTCGCTGCTCATGCCCATGGACAGGGTGTCCAGCGGCACGCCGGCCTTGTTTATGGCATCAAATAGTGCCCTAGCCCTCGCAAACACTGCGCAAGCAGCTACAAAATCAGGAGCAGGCTCCGGAATGCACATCAAGCCGCGCAAGTGCAGCCGGGGCAGCGCCGCCACCGCTTGGGCCAGCGCCAGGGCTTCGGCCGGCGCCACGCCGGACTTGGTGGCGCCACCGTCCACATTGACCTGTATGCACACCTGCAGCGGCCCCCGGTCTGCCGGCCGCTGCTCGCTCAGGCGCTGGGCAATCTTGAGCCGGTCGACGGTATGCACCCAGTCGAAGTGTTCCGCCACCAGCCGCGTCTTGTTGCTCTGGAT
>JBAQKO010000336.1:0-6983 GCA_049301075.1 Rhodoferax sp. | reverse complement strand
GGCCGAGGCACTGCGCATGGCCAACCAGCAACTGCAGGCGCAGGGCCAGCCGCCGCGTTTTGCCCTGCGGTTTCTCAGTCCCCGCCCCGAGGTGGCCAGCTCGGTGGGGGTCTGCCTGAGCGGGCTGGAGCCCCTGCCAACCGCCCACGCGTACCCCAACCCCACCTGGGTGGTTCTGGTCGGGCAACCGGGACGCGAAATCGACGTGCAAACGCCACCCGCGCAGGCGCTGCTGCACTGGCTGCGCGGCCTGCGGCCCGTCCGCGGCCAGGTGGAACTGGTCACCATCTGCGCCGGCGCGGTGCTGGCCGCCCATGCAGGCCTGCTGGCCGGGCGGCGCGCCACCACGCACCACCAGCATCTGGACGAATTGCAGCGCGTGGAACCGCGCTGCGACGTGGTAACCAACCGGGTGTTCGTGGACGACGACGCCGTCTTCAGCAGCGCGGGGGTCACCACCGGCATCGACCTGATCCTGCACCGCATCAGCACCACGTGCAACCCGGCGCTGGCCGCCCAGGTGGCACAAACCATGGTGGTGGCGCTGCGGCGTGGCCCGCACGACCCCGAACTCTCGCCCTTTCTGGCCTACCGCAACCACCTGCACCCGGCATTGCACCGCGTGCAGGATGCCGTAAGCCAGGCACCGCAAAGCAGCTGGACCGTACCCGGCATGGCAGCGGTGGCCCACACCTCACCGCGCCACCTGACGCGTCTGTTTCTGGAGCATGCGGGCGTGGCCCCGCTGCAGTACCTGCGCCGCATCCGGCTCGCGGTGGCGCAGACGGCCCTGCAATCCGGCCGCAACGTGACCCAGGCCGCCGAGATGGCCGGCTTCAGTTCAGATACGCAACTGCGCCGGGCATGGCACCAGTTTGCCGTGGCGGGGACACCATCCAGCACAACATAGCTATCAAATCAATAGCTACCTGCGCAATGGATACGCGGGTTACCCGCCAAAAAGCAGGGTCAGCTGCGCCGCAGAGCGTCCACCCGCTGGGCAATGGCATCCACATCGACCAGGTCATCGGCGTGCACCAGATAGCACTCCAGGTCGGCCACGGCCTGCTCGGCATGCCCCAGTTCGGCGTGCGCCAGACCGCGGTCGCGGTACTCGGGCCACGACTCCGGCAGCAGGACCACCAGCCGCTCCTGCACCGCAAGCAGACGCTGCCAGTCGCGCTGGGATTCGTAGATTTCCTTGAGGTTGCGCAGCATGCGCGCGATGATGTCCCGCGGGGGCGCAGTCTGCAGGTACAGCCCCAGCGGCGCCTCGAACTCGTCGAGCAGCCCGTTGCGCCGGCGAAACGGCTCCAGCCGCTCGGCCAGGTCTTCGCGGCTGAGCGATTTGCCACTCAAGGGGTCCAGAACGGCCTGGCCCATGGGCAAATTGACCTTGACCATGAAGTGCCCCGGAAACCCCACGCCCCGCACGGACAAACCCAAGCCCTGGGCCAACTCCATCCAGAGCACGGCCAGGGCGATGGGAATACCCCGGCGCGTGCGCAGCACCATGTGGATGAAGCTGTTGTCCGGGTTGTAGTAGTCGTTGACGTTGCCGCCAAACCCCAGATCCAGGTAGAAGAACTGGTTGAGGGCCCGCAACTTCTGCAGCGGCGCGGCGTCGGCCGGAATGCGCCGGCGCACACGCGCCAGCAACTGGTCCACCTCGTCCACCACGGTCTGGACATCCACCTCGGGATACTCGTCCTGCGCCAGGCTGACGGCGGCCTCAAACAGCACAAAATCACCATCGCTTTGCACCAGCGACGCGAAATGGTCCAGCGGCGTGGGAACGTCAAACGTCAGGTTCATGGCGAATCTCCTCGCTAGGTGTTCAGCGTCGCAGGAACTGCCGCAGGTTCAGCCCGGCAGCCCACACAGCCCCAAGATACACCACACCCGCCCCCGCTAGCAACAATGCCAGCAAAACAATGCGTTTGAGGCTCTCGCCGCGCAGTTCGATCCAGGGGAAAGCCTGCACCGCCCACAGCAGGTAAATCACCAGCAAGGCGCTGCCCGCCAGCACCTGCAGGGCAAAGCGGCCCCAACCCGGTTCGGGGCGGTATTTCTTGCGCCACAGCAAACCCGCCAGCAACCACAGGGCGTTGATCACCGCACCCAGGCTGATGGACAGCGAGAGCCCCGCGTGCTTGAACAGCGGCACGAACGCCAGGTTGAGAAGCTGCGTGATCACCAGCACCGCCATGGCGATGCGCACCGGCGTCTTGATGTCCTGGCTGGCGTAGTAGCCCGGCGCCAGCACCTTGATGGCCACAATGCCCACCAGACCTGCGCCCCAGCCCATGAGGGCCACGCTGGTCTGTTGTACGTCGTACGCGGTAAAGGCGCCATAGTGGTAGAGCACCGCCACCAGGGGCTTGGAAAAGAGCAACAAGCCCAGGGCACACGGCACCGACAGCAACACCACGATGCGCAGCCCCCAATCGAGCAGTGCGGAGTATTTTTTGCCATCCCCCAGCGAACTGGCCAGCGAAAGCTGCGGCATCAGCACCACCCCCAGGGCCACACCCAGCATGGCGGTGGGGAACTCCATCAGGCGGTCGGCATAAGTCAGCCAGCTGACGCTGCCGCTGGGCAGGTGCGAGGCAATCTGGGTGTTGATCAGGGTGGAGATTTGCGCCACGCTCACACCCAGCAGTGCCGGCCCCATCAGCGTGGCCACGTTGCGGGTGCCCGGATCGACCCAGGCCGCGCGCAGGTCCGACCAGCGCCAGCCCAGGTGCGGCATCATGCCCATTTTGCGCAGTGCAACAAACTGCACGGTCAACTGCAGCACGCCACCGGCCAGCACCCCGGCGCACAGCGCGTAAATCGGCTCCAGCCCCATCGACTTGAACCATGGCCCACCCAGCCAGGCGGCCACGATCATGCACAGGTTCAGCAGCACCGGCGTGGCCGCCGGCACGGCAAAGTGTTTCCAGGTATTGAGCACGCCCGCGGCCAGCGCCACCATGGACATGAACCCGATGTACGGGAACATCCAGCGCGTCATGACCACGGCCACGTCATAACCGTGCGGGTTCTGCTGCAGGCCGCTGGCCATGGCCCACACCAGCCAGGGGGAACCCAGCACGCCCAGCACACAGGTCAGCAGCAGCGCCCAGCCCAGCACCGTGGCCACCCGGTCCACCAGCAAATGGGTGCGGTCGTGTCCGTGCTGCGCGCGCGTGGCCGCCAGTACCGGCACAAAGGCCTGGCTGAACGCCCCTTCGCCGAACAGGCGGCGAAAAAAGTTGGGAATGCGAAAGGCCACGTTGAACGCATCCGTCATGGCGCTGGCGCCAAACATCGATGCAATCAGGAGTTCACGCACCAGCCCGGTGATGCGCGACGCCAGGGTCAACAGGGAGACAATGGAGGCGGATTTGAATAGCGACACGGCGCAAAGTGTAGCTGCTGGGCGGTGTCTCCCCCCGAATTTGCGCCCTGCTATATAATTAAAGGCTTTGCTGGCATCATCCTCAGACACAAGGAATTATTACTATGGCATCTGGAAAACCCAAGAAAAAGAACCCGCGCCTGGCGTCGGGCCGTAAGCGCGTCCGTCAGGACGTCAAAATCAATGCAGCAAACACCTCCCTGCGTTCCAAATACCGCACCGCGGTGAAGAACGTGGAAAAAGCCGTTCTGGCTGGCGACAAGACCAAGGCTGCTGAATTGTTTGCGAAGATGCAAGCCGTGGTGGACACCGTGGCTGACAAGGGCATCTTCCACAAGAACAAGGCAGCCCGCGACAAGAGCCGTTTGGCTACCAAGGTGAAAGCCTTGGCTCTCGCAGCCTAATTTTTAGGCACATCGCACGCGCAGGGCCGTCAAAACACCCCGCGCGCCGTTTGTAACGGGTGCGCTACCAGCAAAGCAGGAAAGCCGTCGCAAGACGGCTTTTTTGTGTCCGCAAGCTTTTCACCCTCACTTCATCTTGGACGGCAATTGGATGGTTTCACCAGCCACCATGAACGCCCCGCGCCCCCGGTGGTGCAGCGTGCGCGGGTTTTTGCAGGCCGGATCGATCCAGGCCTTCACCACCTCCAGCACGAAGAGGCCGTAGCGGTTCACCCCCCGCGTATCGACCACCCGGCACTCCAGGTTGGCGTAACACTCGGCAATGAGCGGCGCCTCCACCTGCGACGCCGCAACCGGCGTCAGCCCGAAGGCGGAAAATTTGTCTTCCCGGCGCCCGGAGGTATTGCCACAGCCCACCACCTGGCGGGCCAGCTCCACGGTCGGGATGTTGAGCACGCACTGGCGGGTGGCCTTGAGTGCGGCAAAACTGAAGTCGCGATTGCTGACGATGCAGCCCACCAGCGGCGGCTCGAACTCCATCATGGTGAGCCAGGACAAGGCCATCACGTTGGCCTGGCCTTTGCGCGCGGTGGTGAGCAGCACCACCGGCCCCGGCTCCAGCAGACCATAGACTTTGGACAAAGGAAACGCACGCTTGACCATGTTGCCACCTCCGTTTGGGGTATTTCAACCGTTGGGAATGTTGATGATGCGCTCACCCAGCATGTGGTTGCCCAGAAAATCCAGAAATTGCCGCACGGCGGGTACCAGCCCCCGGCGGGACGGAAACACCGCATGCACCACGCCCGGTCGGGGCGACCAGCCCGGAAGCACCGGCACCAGCCGCTGGTTCGCCAGCTCCTCCTGGCACATGTAGTCCGGCAGCACGCAAATGCCGGTGCCCGATTCCACGGCGAACTTGAGCGTGAGCAGGTCATCGGCCGTGTAGCAGGGCCGGTGCTGGAACTCGTAGGCGTGCCCGCCAGGCCCCTGCAGCCACCAGGCCGAGCGCCCATCGGTGCAGGACATGGCCACGGTGGACAGCCGCGCCAGGTCTTGCGGCGTGGCCGGCTGCCCCTCACGCGCCAGTTGGGCCGGACTGGCCACCAGCCAGGACTGCGTGCTACCCAGATTCTTGACCACCAGGCTGCCGCTCTCGCTCAGGTCGCTGCGCACCCGCAAGGCCACATCTACCCCATCTTCCAGCAGGTCCACCACCCGGTTGGTCACCTGCATTTCCACCCGGACCAGGGGGTTCTGGGCCAGGAACGCGGGGAGCAAAGGCCCGATCGTGGACTGCGCCAGCGTGACCGGACAGGTTACCCGCACGGTGCCGCGCGGCACGGTCTGGATATGCGCCACCGCGTCGGCCGCAGCCAAGGCCTCGTCGCGGATGGCCGCGCAATGCCGGTGGTACAGCTCGCCCGCCCCCGTCAGCGACAGCTTGCGCGTGGTGCGCTGCAAGAGGCGAACCCCCAGACGGGCTTCCAGCTCGGCCACCCGCCGCGACAGCCGCGATTTGGGGATGCCCAACGCACGGCCGGCCGCGGCAAACCCCTTGCGGTCCACCACCTCCGCAAAGTACACCATATCGTTCAGATCTTGCATGGACGCTCCATTAGCCTCATAGGCGAGACAATGAATCGCATTGTCACCTACTTATCAAATATTGGCATCACTGTCACAATTAATTCATTGCCACGCACCGTGGCTTGAACGAAAGAAATGTCATGAAACTGCTTCACATTGATTCCAGCGTCCTGGGTGACAACTCGGTTTCCCGCCAACTCACCCAGCGCATCGTCGCCCAGTGGGTGGCCGCCCATCCCGGTACGGTTGTGGACTACCTCGACCTGGCGGAAAACGCCCCCAGCCACCTGTCCATGGAGTCCCTGGGATTCCGCCTGGGCGCACAGGACGCCGCCTTGAGCCCGGCACAGCAGCGTGAAAACGCCCTGTCGGAGGCGCTGGTCAGCCAGTTCCTGGCCGCGGATGTCATCGTGGTGGGTGCTCCCCTGTACAACTTTGCCATTCCCAGCCAGCTCAAGGCCTGGATTGACCGCGTGGCCCAAGCCGGCCGCACCTTCAAGTACACCGAAAAAGGTCCCCAGGGGCTGGCCGGCGGCAAAACGGTGCTCGTCGCGTCGACCCGCGGTGGCGTGTATTCCACCAGCGACGCCGGCCGCGCCATGGAGCACCAGGAAAGCTACCTGCAAACCGTTTTCGGCTTTTTCGGCATCACCGACGTGCAATTTGTGCGCGCCGAAGGCCTGGCCATGGGCGAGGATGCCAAAGCTGCTGCATTGACGGCTGCCCAGACCCAGATCAAGGGTCTGGTGAGCGTTGCGGCCAACCAGTCGCGCGCCTCCGTGGCAGCCTGACGCACCGGGGGGGCGTGCCGGAACGGGGAATTTGTGCTCAAATGGGCGCGCGGATGATCCGCACGCGGGAATTTGACATGACTTCCATTGCCTCCATCTCCCTCTCGGGCATGAATGCCGCGCAGACGCAGTTGAACGCGTCTGCGCACAACATTGCCAATCTCGGAACCGCCGAATTTCACCGCCAAGAAGTCGTGCAGAGCGCGCAGGCCGGCGGTGGCGTGACCACATCCCTCACCCAATCAAGCGTGGAAGGCCCGGCACTGGAAACCGACGTGGTGGCCCAGTTGCAGGCCAAGAATGCGTTCCTGGCCAATCTGGCCGTTTTCAAGACCAGCAACAAGATGGCGGGCGCCCTGTTCGACACCACCGCATAAGGTGCCGCAATCGCGGCGGCCGTTGCGTGGCTAGCCGCGACCGGTGGAGGGATCGCGGGCCGGCGCACCGGCGGGCAATTCAGGCCGTGTCTCGCTGACCTGCAGATCGTTGTCTTTGGCAAAGTTCATGCAAAAGTCCCAGGCCATGACGTCGTAGTCGCGCAAGTCGCTATGGATGATCACGCATTTCACTGCGCCGATGGCGGTGGGAATGCACCAGGGCGAGTAGCCCAGATGGCTGCCGGGTTGCGGACCACCCGGGCGAAACTGGCTCATCACCCCTGCCAGGCGCTCGGCCCAATCACTGGGACGGAACGTTTTGCCCTGTCGGGTCAACCCCAGGATATAGAGTTCTTTGGGAGGTGTGGATGCCATCGGTTGGACGTATATCGCGGCTCTCGGACAGACATGAGAAACC
>JBAQKO010000335.1:0-2050 GCA_049301075.1 Rhodoferax sp. | reverse complement strand
GTACCTTGCAGTGCGCCAGGACCTGGGTGGCGACCGAGCCCATCACCAGATTGACCATGGCGCCGTGGCCGTGGGAGCCCATGACCACCAGGTCAAATTTTCCGTCGGTCGCCATCTTGGCAATGGCCGTGCCGGCCGGGCCGACTTTCCAGCTGCTTTTGGCGTCGATGCCGTGGCGCAGCAGGAACTTGCTCACCGGAGCCAGCACTTTCTCGCATTCATCGACGTAATACTGGTCCACGATCTCCTTGCCCACGGCCGCGCGGGCGCGCGCCGGCAGGGCGGGTTGGGCGGTGAACACGGTGTAGCTGTTGTCGGGGTTGAGCAGAGTCTCGTGCGTGCTCAGGTAAGCCAGCATTTTTTTGCTGTAGGCGCTGCCATCAACGGCCAGAAGAATCTTCATGCTGCACTCCTCAATGTGGAGCCACCAGTGTAACGAAGCACCGGCGGGCCGGGCTGCCTCAGCCCGCCCGGGGCGCCAGTTCGATCACCATCTCCGGTTGAAACGCGGTTTGCTCGTTCTTGCGCGCGTAGCCCAGCGGGTTGGCCACCACGCGGCAGCCGCTGTGGGTGTAGTCGCTGGGGGCGTGCAGGTGGCCGTGCAGCCAGAGTTGTGCCTGGGGCAGCAGGTCGTCCAGCGCATTGCAGAAGCCCGCCGTGCCGGGTGTGAGGCCGTAGCGCGGGTCGGCGCTGCGCAGGCTGGGCGCGAAGTGGGTGACCACCACGGTGTTGCCGGCAAACGGCTCCGCCAGGGCGTCGCGCAGCCAGGCCTGGCACACCAGCGCCTGTTCCCGTACGCCCACGGCCAGCAGCGGCTCGCCGTGGCGGGTGCCCAGGGTTTTGCGCAGGTAGTAGTTGGCGGCGCGGTAGGCCCGCTCGCGCGCGTTGAGCTGCTGCGCCAGCACGTTGACGGCATGGTTGACGCCGGGCTGGACCGCCACGCTGGCCGCGGTGGGGCCCAGTGCGTCGAAGTCGCTCCACAGGGTGGTGCCGACAAACCGCACACCGGCCAGAACGTGGGTTTCGCGCTCCAGCCAGAGAATGCCCAGGCGTTCGCAGGTGGCGCGCAGGCGGGCGTGGGCTTCGTCGAAGTCCAGCGCGTCGTACTCGTGGTTGCCGGGCACAAAAATCACCGGTGTTGGCCACCCCGCGCGCGGGGAGAACAGGCCCAGGCCAAAGTCGGCATCAAGCAGTTGCGAGCCGTGCTGGTACGAGCCGATGTCGCCGGCCAGCACCAGCACATCGGCGCCGGGGGCCGGTTGGGGCGCCCAGTGCGGGTGGGCTTCCAGGTGCAGGTCGGACAGGAGCTGAATGTTCATGGGGGGAATGCCTGGGTGGCCAGTGCCGCCACCTGCGCGCGCAGCCAGGCATGGGAACTGGAGTTGTCCTGGCGCAGATGCCACAGTGCGTCTACGTGGATGGGGGGTGCGGTGAAGGGCAGTTCGCGCAGGGCGAGCTGGTCGGCAAAGCCGGTGACGTTGACGAAGTGCCGCGGCAGCACGGTGAGCAGGTCGGAACTGGCCACCACCTTGCCGGCGGTGAAGAACTGGTTGACGGTCAGCACCACGCGCCGGGTGCGCCCCAGGGCGGCTACGGCCTCGTCGATGAAGCCGAAGGCACGCCCCGAGAAACTCACCAGCATGTGGCGGGCGGCGCAGTAGCGGTCCAGCGTGAGGGGGCCCTGGGCCAGCGGGTGTCCGCGGCGCATGACGCACACATAGTCGCCCGTAAACAGGCGGTGGTGCAGGAACGCCACGGTTTCGCCGGACTGGGCACGGGCCGTCAGGTCGGCCATGGCCGCCGGGAAATTGCCAATGGCCAGGTCGGCATGGCCCTCGTCCAGCAGGTGTCGCGGGTCGCGGGTGGTCAGCGGCACCACGCGCAGCGAGATGTCTGGCGCCTGGGTGGCGATGAGTTGCACCAGCGCCGGCATCAGCTCGGCCGCCGTGGCGTCCGCCATGGTCAGCACGAACGTGGTGTTGGCGCTGGAGGGGTTGAAGGCGTCGGGTGCCAGAGCGGCTTGCAGGCGTTGCAGGGTGTCGCGCACGGC
>JBAQKO010000334.1:0-14980 GCA_049301075.1 Rhodoferax sp. | reverse complement strand
GGGGGCAGGCGGGGTGCAGCGTCCGGGCAAGCTGGCGGCCCTGACGGCCCGGCCTTCCGGTGTGGCCGGTGCCACCACCATGGAAAAGTTGACGGCCTACAAGGACGCCAGCACCTACAACAATTTTTACGAGTTTGGTACCGACAAGGCCGACCCGGCCGTCAATGCCCACACGCTCAAAACCACACCGTGGTCGGTGGAGATTGAGGGGCTGGTCAAGCGCCCGGGCAAGCTGGCGCTGGAGGATTTGCTCAAGCTCAGCGCTCTGGAAGAGCGCATCTACCGCTTGCGCTGCGTGGAGGGCTGGTCCATGGTGATTCCCTGGGTGGGCTATTCGCTGGCGGAACTCATCAAGCGGGTGGAGCCTCTGGGCAGTGCACGGTACGTCGAATTTGTGACGCTGGCCGACCCCAAGACCATGCCGTTCGTGGGCTCCCGGGTGCTGGACTGGCCCTATGTGGAGGGGTTGCGCCTGGACGAGGCCATGCACCCGTTGACCCTGCTCGCGTTTGGCATGTATGGAGAGGTGCTGCCTAACCAGAACGGGGCGCCGGTGCGGCTGGTGGTGCCCTGGAAATATGGGTTCAAGAGCGCCAAGAGCATTGTGAAGATCCGGTTCACCGACCGGCAGCCTTCTACCGCTTGGAACAAGGCGGCAGCCAATGAATACGGGTTCTATTCCAACGTCAACCCGAATGTGGACCACCCACGCTGGAGTCAGGCGACAGAACGCCGTATTGGGGAAGATGGCCTGTTCAGCAAGAGACGCAAGACCCTGATGTTCAATGGCTACGAAGCGCAGGTGGGGCAGCTGTACGCGGGCATGGACCTGAAGCGGCTGTTCTGACGGCCGTGCGCGCATTCTTCAATGCCGCTTTGTCGGGCCGGCTCGCCAAGCCGGTCTGGTTTGGCGCCGCCTTGTTGCCGTGTTGCTGGCTGGTTTTTGCCGCCGCCACCGACCGGCTGGGTGCCAATCCGGCCGAGGCGCTGGTGCGCTCCACCGGGGACTGGACCCTGCGCATGCTCTGCGTGGTGCTGGCCATCACGCCGTTGCGGGTGGTGGCGAAAATGCCGGCATGGGCCCGGTTCCGGCGCATGGCCGGCTTGTTTGTGTATTTCTACGCGGTGTTGCACCTGCTGTCGTATAGCGGGTTCGACATGGGGCTGGACGTGGCAGACATTGGCAAGGACATTGCCAAGCGGCCCTTTATCCTGGTCGGCTTTACGGCGTTCGTGTTGCTGACGCCGTTGGCGCTGACGTCTTTCAACCGGGCGATCCGGGCCCTGGGCGGACGGCGGTGGCAATTGCTGCACCGGCTGGTGTATGCCGTTACTGTGCTGGCGGTGCTGCACTTTTTCTGGATGCGGGCGGGCAAGCACAATTTTGCCGAAGTCGCGGTGTACGGGAGCATACTGGCGTCCCTGCTGGGCTGGCGCCTGGTCCGAAATTTCAGATAAAAACCCGGAATTTCGGCGCCAATATTGCGCGCATAGCTATAAAAATAGTAGCAACCACGGAGCCTCCTGGCCTCCGTGATTGTCTTACAGCAGGTGTTCGCCGCGTAGCTGGTCCGCCATGCTGTCACGTGTGCGGATGAGCTGAGCCCGGTCACCATCGACCAGAATTTCCGCCGCGCGCGGCCGTGAGTTGTAGTTGCTGGACATACTCATGCAGTAGGCGCCGGCCGACAGCACGGCCAGCCGGTCACCGGCCTGGACCGCCAGCGGCCGGTCGCGGCCCAGCCAGTCGCCGCTTTCGCACACGGGGCCGACGACGTCATAGACCGGAGCGTTGGGTGGGGCCTCTTTTTTTAGGTCCAGTGGCACGATCTGGTGGAAGGCCTGGTAGAGGGCCGGGCGCGGCAAATCGTTCATGGCGGCATCGACAATGCAGAAGTTCTTCTGCTCTCCCGGCTTCATGAACAGCACTTCGGTGACGCAGACGCCGGCATTGCCCACCAGCGAGCGGCCGGGTTCGATCATCAGCTTGCGCTGGCCAAAGCCGCGGGCGTCCAGCTTGGCCAATAGTTTGGCCCACAGGGCGTCGGCGGGGGGCGGAGTGTCGCCGTGGTAGTTGATGCCCAGTCCGCCGCCGAAGTCGATGTGGTGGATGGGGATGCCGGCGGCTTCTATGGCCGCGACCAGATCCAGCATGCGGTCCATGGCGTCCAGGTAGGGCGTCTCTTCGGTGATCTGGGAGCCGATGTGGCAGTCGATGCCCACCACGTGCAGGCCCGGCAGTGCGGCGGCGCGCTGGTAGGTCGCCAGCGTGCGCTCATGTGCAATGCCAAACTTGTTGCCCTTGAGTCCGGTGGAAATATAGGGGTGGGTTTTGGGATCGACGTTGGGGTTGACCCGGATGCTCACCGGCGCGCGCATCTGCAGGGACAGGGCCACCGTGTTGAGAACGTCCAGCTCGGCTTCGCTTTCCACGTTGAAGCAGCCAATGCCGGCCTGCAAGGCCTCCCGCATTTCCTGGCGGGTTTTCCCCACGCCGGAAAAAATGATCTTGGCCGGGTCGCCACCGGCGGCCAGCACGCGTGCCAGTTCGCCGCCGGACACAATATCGAAACCGCAGCCGGCCTGTGCAAACACCTGCAGCACGCCCAGTGTGGAGTTGGCCTTCATGGCGTAGCAAATCTGCGCGTTGCGTCCGGCAAAACCCCGCTGGTAAGCGGCCAGTGCGTCCAGCATGGAGGCCTTGGAGTAGACGAACAGCGGCGTTCCGTGTGCGCTGGCCAGGGCGTCCAGTGGGCAGGCTTCCACATGGAGTTGACCATGGGTGTAGTGGATGTGCGGCTGGCCAGGAAGGGACGTTGGGATCATGGGGTACGGGGTTCCGAAGGTGAGGTAGCGGGGAGTGCTGGCGCAGGTGCTGTCGCCGTGGGGGCGGGCTTGGCGGGCGCGGATCGGGGGGGCAGGTACAGGTTGCCGGTCTGGCCGCATCCGGCCAGATTCAACACACCCGCGCCAAGGACAAGCGCGCTGACTAAAATTTGCTTTGCAATCAACATGGTGAAATTGTAATGACCGACCCCGAATTCATGGACCGTGCGGACGCTTTGCTCAAGGCCGTTGAAGCCTGCTGCGACCGCATCAATGACGAAACCGATGCCGATGTGGATAACCAACGGACCGGAGGCATGGTAACCCTGACCTTTTCCAGCGGAAGCCAGATTGTCATCAACCAGCAAAAGCCGTTGCACGAAATCTGGCTGGCGACCAAGGCCGGGGGCTACCACTACCGCTGGGTGGACGGCCAATGGCGCGATACCAAAGGCCAGGGGGAATTCTTCTCCACGCTCTCCAGCAACGCCAGCCAGCAGGCCGGGCAGGACTTGCTGTTTGCGGTGTGATCAGTTCTTGAACAGGTCCAGGATCTTTTTCTTCTCGTCGGCGGGTGGCAGGGGCAGGGGCGCTGCGTCGGGTTTTTCTTCCAACCCCAGTCCGGAAACCCCCGTGCCCTTGGCAAATTCATCGTAATACCATTCGTTATTCACGTGTACCACCCCCTCGGGTGCGGACGGTTCCATGACCGGCACATCCTTGAGCGCATGCGCCATGAAGCTGATCCAGACGGGTAGGCTCAGGCCGCCACCGGTTTCGCGGTCGCCGAGTTTGCGGGGCGTGTCGTAGCCGATCCAGGTGACCGCGGTCAGGGTGGGCTGGAATCCGGCAAACCAGGCGTCCATGGAGTCGTTGGTGGTTCCGGTCTTGCCGTACACATCCGGGCGCTTCAGTGTGGCCTGGGCGCGGGCGGCGGTGCCGGAGCGGGTCACCTCCTGCAGCAGGCTGTCCATGATGAAGGCGTTGCGGGCGTCAATGGCGCGTTGCGACGCGTCGAGCACGGGGGGTGGGGTTTCCACCAGCACCTTGCCGCGCTGCTCGTTTACCTTGGAGACCAGCCAGGGGTTGACCCGATACCCCCCATTGGCGAAGACCGAGTAGCCCACGGCCATTTGCATGGGCGTCACCGATCCGGCGCCCAGCGCCATGGTCAGGTACGGGGGGTGCCGTTCGGCTTCGAACCCGAAGTGGGTGATCCACTCCTGTGCGTATTGGGGGCCTATGGAGCGCAGGATCTGGATCGAGATCATGTTCTTGGATTTTGCCAGACCGCGTCGCAGGGTCATGGGTCCTTCAAACGTGCCGTCGTAATTCTTGGGCTCCCAGGGTTGTCCGCCGGTGACGCCGGCGTCAAAAAACAGGGGTGCGTCGTTGACCACGGTGGAGGGTGTGAAGCCTTTTTCCAGGGCCGCTGAATAGATAAACGGCTTGAAGCTTGAGCCCGGCTGGCGCCAGGCCTGCGTCACGTGGTTGAACTTGTTCTTGGCAAAGTCAAAGCCCCCCACCAGGGCCTTGATGGAACCGTCACGCGGGTCCATGGCGACAAAGGCACCTTCCACTTCGGGCAACTGGGTGATTTC
Organism: Rhodoferax sp.; assembly: GCA_049301075.1. Lineage (GTDB taxonomy): Bacteria > Pseudomonadota > Gammaproteobacteria > Burkholderiales > Burkholderiaceae_C > Allorhodoferax. Next base: position 10,553 of record JBAQKO010000334.1, on the reverse strand, counting down.
CCACGTGTCTTTCAGTGTTTTCGATACCCGGATGACGGCGCCGCGGCGCAGCTTGATGTTGGGCGCGGCCTTGTCAGACAGGCCTGATTGCGCGGGCTTGAGGCCATCGCCGGTGATTTCCAGCACGGTGCCGCCCTGGCGCATAGCCGTGATTTTCTTGGGGGTAGCCTCCAGTACCACGGCCGACATCACATCGCCGTTGTCCGGACGTTCGTCCAGCGCTTCGTCCACGGCGTCTTCGGCGTCTTGTGCCGCAGAGGGCAGGTCAATGAACTTTTCGGGACCCCGGTAGACCTGGCGGCGCTCGAAGTCCATGATTCCCCGGCGCAAGGCCTGGTAGGCGGCATTCTGGTCGGCGCTGCGCACGGTGGTGTGGACATCCAGGCCACGTGTGTAGGTTTCATCACCGTATTGCGCATACATCAGCTGGCGGACCATTTCCGCGACGTATTCGGCATGCACCTGGTTGCGATTGTTGCCGTTTCTGACGTTGAGTTCCTGGTTTTTGGCCAGCTCTGCTTCCTTGTCGGTGATGAAACCGTTTTCCAGCATGCGGTCGATGATGTAGCGCTGACGGATGCGCGCCCGCTGTGGGTTGCTGATGGGGTTATAGGCGGAAGGCGCCTTGGGCAGGCCGGCGAGCATGGCGGCCTCGGCAATGGTGATGTCCTTGAGCGGCTTACCGAAATAGGTTTCGGATGCGGCGGCGAAACCGTAGGCACGGTTCCCCAGGAAGATCTGGTTCATATAGATTTCCAGAATCTGGTCTTTGCTCAGCATGTGCTCCAACTTGAAGGTGAGCAGGATCTCGTAAATTTTCCGGGTGAAGGTTTTCTCGGATGACAGGTAGACATTGCGGGCCACCTGCATCGTGATGGTGGATGCGCCCTGGCTCTTTGCCCGCCCGACATTGGCCAGTCCGGCCCGCAATACACCCAGGTAGTCCACGCCACCGTGCTGGTAGAAGCGAGCGTCCTCAATCGCCAGTACCGCGTTGGTCATGACTTTGGGGATTTCGGCAATGGGGGTGAGGTTGCGCCGCTCTTCGCCAAACTCACCCAGCAGGTCGCCTTCAGCGGAAAAAATGCGCAGGGGCAGTTTGGGGCGGTAATCCGACAGATCGGAGATATCCGGCAGGTTGGGGAAAGCCACCGACAGTGCCAGTGCAATGACCATCAACAGGGAAACCGCGCCGGCAACGGCTATTCCCGCAGCCCACAGGGCAAGGCGGGCCAGCCAATGCATGGACGCAATGCGTGCACGCAACCGGGGTTTGTTTTTCTCGGGCGGTGTGGGAGAAGTAGGCATAGCAATGGAAGTAAGGACGCTTGGGCATTATAAAAATGCGCGCATGGCGGGCCGCGGGTCGGCCAATGCCCGTATTGTTGCCGTTTCCCGCGCCGGCGTCTGAATCGGCTGCCGGTTTTCCGCGGCGGGTCAAAATCGTCGGCTTTTGACAACGGTTGAAACGAGTTGAAACAGAAAAAACCTTTTGGGACAAGGAGCTTACTGATAGCATTCAAGTGATTTCTTAAGTTTGGCCGGTGCTTGACCGGTCTGTTTCAGGGGACCGTTTTGATCTCATTGGGGTCGTTTTTCAGTCGTCAGCCAGTGCCGATGCTCGGGCTGGATATCAGTTCTTCCAGTGTGAAACTGGTGGAGTTGGGCCGTGACAAGGCCGGCAACCTCGTGCTGGAGCGTTGCGCCATCGAGCCGCTGGAACGGGGGTGGATCACGGATGGCAACATTGAGAAATTTGATGATGTTGCCAATGCCCTGCGCCGTCTGATCAAGAAAAGCGGTACCAAAACCAAGAACGTGGCCATGGCCTTGCCGCCTTCTGCGGTCATTACCAAGAAGATCATTCTTCCTGGTGGGATGACTGACCAGGAGCTGGAGCAGCAGGTTGAGACCGAGGCGAACCAGTACATTCCGTTCCCGCTGGACGAAGTCAGTCTGGATTTTTGTGTGATTGGCCCCAGCGCCACGTCCGCGGGCGATGTGGAGGTATTGATCGCCGCTTCGCGCAAGGAAAAAGTTCAGGATATCCAGGGTTTGGCGGAAGCCGCCGGTCTGACCCCGCTGGTGGTGGATGTGGAGTCTTATGCGGCCCGGCTGGCGGCGGGGCGGCTGATTGAAAATTTGCCGAATAAAGGCGCTGGCCTGATCGTCGCCTTGTTCGAGGTTGGTGCGTTGACCACCAGCATGCAGGTGCTGCGCGATGACGAGGTCCTGTATGACCGGGATCAGGCATTCGGTGGCGCCCAGCTCACGCAGTTGATCGTACGCCAGTATGGTTTCTCGCAGGAAGAGGCGGAGAGCAAGAAGCGCAGCGGCGAGTTGCCGGACGACTATGAATCGTCGGTCTTGCGCCCCTTTATCGAGACCATGGTTCAGGAGTTGGGCCGGGCGCTACAGTTTTTCTTTACCAGCACACCCCACAACAAGGTCGACTACATCATGCTGGCGGGAGGGTCTGCGGCTTTGCCGGGGCTGACGGCGGCGGTCACCCAGCACACCACGTTCCCCTGCACGTTGCTTAATCCCTTCGATGGCATGGAAATCGGTGAAGGCGTGCGTTTGAAAAGAATGACCCGTGAGGCACCGTCTTACCTCACGTCTTGCGGTCTGGCGTTGCGGAGGTTTGCGCAGTGATTTTGATCAACCTGCTTCCGCACCGGGAAGCTGCCCGCAAACGGCGGCGCGAACTGTTTAACGTGTCCTTGGGGGCGTCCGCTGTGTTGGGCGGCCTGATTGCCGGCGCGGTGTTCCTGTGGTTCCAGGCGGCCATTTCGGTCCAGCAGGGCACCAATGTGGTCCTGGAGACGGAAATCAAGAAGCTGGAAAACCAGATCAAGGAGATTGAGGGGCTGGAGGCCGAGATCGCCGCCCTGCGCGCGCGCCAGCAGGCCGTGGAGGATTTGCAGTCGGATCGCAATTTGCCGGTGCATTTGCTCACCGAGCTCGTGAACCAGTTGCCGGATGGGGTCTATATTTCCAAGATGACCCAGGCTGACCAGGTCGTAACGCTCAACGGTGTGGCGCAGTCCAATGAACGGGTGTCCGAACTGTTGCGCAACCTGGCCAGCAATACGCCGTGGTTCAGCAAGCCGGAGTTGGTGGAAATCGTGGCGGGTAGCGTGGCGTTGTCTGCCCGGGATCAGCGACGGGTGGCCAACTTTGTGATCCGGGTTCGCTTGATGCGCGCCAGCGAGGCCGAAAAAGCTGCGGCGGCGAAGGCTGGGGACGCTGCCTCGACGCCCGGTGCGGTCGCATCGGCTCCTGCTGTGGCCGCGTCCGCAGGCGGCAAGAAATAGCAGGAACCCGTATGGCGATCAAAACTCTCAAGTCGGTGAATTTCGCCGAGCTCCAGCAAAAAATACTGGGGCAATTCCGTGATTTGGATCCCAAAGATCCGTCGGTGTGGCCCTCCATTCCCCGTTACGCCTTGTTCGTGGTCACGGCGCTGGCCATTGTGGTGGCCTTGTGGTTTGCGTGGCTGAGTGGTGAGCAGGAGATTTTGCAGCAGGAGCAGGACAAGGAGGTCAAACTCCGTGAAGAATACAAAGTCAAATTGGCCAAGGCCGTCAACCTGGATGTTCTGAAGAAGCAGCGCGAGCAGGTGCAGCAGTATGTTACCCAGCTCGAGAAACAATTGCCCAGCAAGGCGGAAATGGATGCCCTGTTGTCCGATATCAACCAGGCCGGTCTGGGCCGCAGTCTGCAGTTCGACTTGTTCCGCCCCGGCCAGGTTGCCGTCAAGGAATATTACGCCGAGTTGCCCATCGCGATCCGGGTCACAGGCCGGTACCACGATATCGGCGCCTTTGCCTCCGATATCGCCAATCTGTCCCGCATCGTGACGCTGAACAATCTGACCATCGTTCCCAAAGCGGATGGCTCGCTGGTTCTGGATTCCACAGCCAAGACCTTCCGTTACCTGGACGCTACCGAAGTGGCCTCGCAGCGCAAGGCATCGGGCGGCAAGGGAGCCAAGAAATGACGCGTTTGCACTTGTTGGCCGCGGCGGGCCTGCTCTTGGTCCTGGCCGGTTGCGGATCTTCCAGCGAAGACGAAATCCGCCAGTGGATGGCCGAAGAACGCAACCAGACCCGTCCCAAGGTGGCCCCCATTCCGGCACCCAAGCAATTCAAGCCCGAGGCCTATACCAACGCGGCTGCGGTAGAGCCCTTCAGCAACCAGAAGCTGACACAGGCCCTCAAGCGTGATGCGGCGCAGGTGGCTGCCAATGGCGCCTTGGTCGCCCCCGAGCTGGCACGTCGCAAGGAGCCGCTCGAGGCGTTTCCACTGGACTCCATGAGTGTGGTGGGCAGCATCATCAAGGCCGGGCAACCGGTGGCTCTGGTGAAGGTGGATAACCTGTTGTACCAGGTGAAACTGGGCAACTACCTGGGGCAAAACTACGGCCGGGTAACCAAAATCAGTGAGACCGAGGTGACATTGCGCGAAATCGTGCAGGATGCGGTCGGCGAATGGATTGAACGCGTTGCAACGTTGCAGTTGCAGGAGAAGTCGAAATGAATCATCAGAATCAGCGGATGGGATTGCGCATGTGGCAACGCATTATTTTCTTGATTGCCATGGTGTCGGGCCTGACGGCCCAGGCGCAGACACAGCCCTCCATTGAGGCGGTGACGGGCTCCATCCAGGGCGGAACGGCGGTCGTGCGTATCGATCTGTCGCAGGCCCTGGATACGGTGCCGACCGGGTTTGTCATTCAATCGCCTGCACGGATTGCGCTGGACTTCCCGGGGGTAGCCAATGCCATGGGGCGTTCGACCGTTGAGATCAACCAGGGCAACCTGAAGTCGGTGAGCGTGGTGCAGGTGGGTGAGCGCACCCGGGTGGTGCTGAACCTGAAGCAACCGGCAACCTACAAGGCGGAAATCCAGGGTAAATCGCTGCTGGTGGCTTTGGATTCTGCGAGCGGCAGTCCCGCTGCAGCGGCTCCGGCGTCCACGTTTGCAGAAAATCGCAGTCGCGACTCCGCCCCGTTGAAAGACCTGGATTTCCGGCGGACCGCCGATGGCGCCGGGCGTGTGGTGGTGACGCTGCCCAACAACCAAGTGGGCGTTGACATTCGTCAGCAAGGCAAGACCCTGGTGGTGGAATTCATGAAGTCCACGCTGCCGGAAGGACTGCGCCGGCGCTTGGATGTCGCCGATTTCGGTACGCCCGTGAAAACCGTGACGACGACGCAGTCGGGTGACCGGGTCCGCATGGTCATTGAACCCCAAGGCCAGTGGGAGCACAGTGCTTACCAGAGCGATGAGCAATTTGTGGTGGAAGTCAAAGAGCTGAAAGTGGATGCCAAGAAGCTGACGCAAGGCGTGGGCTACAACGGGCAAAAGCTGTCGCTGAATTTCCAGAATATTGAAGTCCGCTCGCTGTTGCAGGTCATTGCCGACTTCACCAATTTCAACATTGTGACGTCCGACTCGGTGTCGGGTTCGGTGACCCTGCGGTTGCAGGACGTGCCGTGGGACCAGGCCCTTGACATCATCCTGCAGGCCAAGGGCCTGGGCTTGCGCAAGAGCGGGAACGTTTTGTGGGTTGCCCCCAAAGACGAGATCGCCGCCAAGGAAAAACTGGACCTGGAGTCGGTAGCGGCGGTGCAGAGCCTGGAGGCATTGCGCACCCAATCGTTCCAGATCAACTACGGCAAGGCATCGGAAATTGCCGCGGGGTTGACGGCGACCGGTGGTGGCGCCGGCGCGAACACCAGCCGGATTCTGAGTCCGCGGGGTAGCGTGATATTCGAAACCCGAACCAACCAGCTTTTTGTGACCGATATCCCGAGCAAGTTGGAGCAGGTGCAGCAATTGATTGCCAAGATTGACGTGGCCGTCCGGCAGGTGCTGATTGAGGCGCGCATCGTTGAAGCGGCGGACAGCTTCGGGAAGTCGCTGGGGGTCAAACTCGGTGGCGGTGGCAACAACGCCATCTCGGTGGGTACCCAGGAGGGCGGCCCACTGTATGGTTCGGTGGGGTCTAACTCTGTCACCGGTTCTGCGGCCACCACGTCCGGAAACTTCGTGAATCTGCCGTCTTCAGGTGCCTTGGGCTATGCCAATGCGGGAACCTTCGCGGTATCGCTCTTTGGCGCTAGCGCGAGCAACTTTCTGAACCTGGAGATTTCCGCACTGGAAGCGGATGGCAAAGGTAAAGTGGTTTCCAGCCCCCGTGTGGTGACGGCGGATCAGATCAAGGCCGTGATTGAACAGGGTACGGAGTTGCCCTACCAGGTGGCTTCGTCGAGTGGCGCGACATCTATTATGTTTCGCAAGGCCGCCTTGAAACTGGAAGTTACGCCGCAAATCACCCCGGAAGGCAGCATCATTCTGGACGTTGACGTGGCCAAGGACACGGTGGGGCAGTCCACTCCCGCGGGCTATGCCATCGACACCAAGCACATCAAGACCCAGGTACTGGTGGAGAATGGGGGAACTGTCGTGATTGGCGGTATCTTCACGGAAGAGCAGCAGGACGATGCAGCGAAAGTTCCTTTCTTTGGTGACTTGCCAGGACTGGGTGTGCTGTTCCGGACCAAATCCAGCACGAACAAGAAACGGGAAATGCTGGTTTTCATCACTCCCAAGACCTTGGCGGACCGGCCGGCAGGGCGTTAAATACCCTGTGTACCCGAGGATGCGCCAGCTCGCCATACCGTTTTGCTAGTCAGTCTTGTAGGCCTTCCCGGTTCCGGTAAAACCACGGTGGGCCGGCAGCTTGCCCGTCGGCTTCAGGTTCCGTTTGTGGATTCCGACCATGCCATTGAGGCGCGGCTGGGGTGCCCCATCCGCGAATACTTCGAACGCGAGGGCGAGGCGAGCTTTCGGGATATCGAAGAAGAGGTCATCGGCGCCCTCACCCAGGAGTCGCCGCGCGTGCTGTCAACCGGTGGCGGCGCAGTGCTGCGGCCCGCCAACCGTCAGCATTTGCGGGAGCGTGGTTGGGTCATCTACCTCAAGTCCTCTCCTGACGAATTGTTTCGCCGCTTGCGTCACGACGTCAACCGTCCGCTATTGCAGGTAGCCGATCCGCTGACCCGCTTGCGCGATCTGTTTGCCCAGCGCGATCCCCTGTACCGGGAGACGGCGCATTTTGTGCTGGAAACGGGGCGGCCTTCGGTGGCGACACTGGTCAACATGATCGTGATGCAGCTGGAACTTGCCGGGGTCATCCCTTCCCGGTAAGGGGTGTCGCGCACGGATGCATGGCCGGTTTGGGGTTCTGCACGCCGGGAACCTCTAAACTCGGGGTATGAGTTCTTCAATTTTCCATACGGTTCATATTGCACTGGCCGAGCGCAGCTATCCGATCACCGTTGGCGCCGGATTGCTGGGGCAGCCCGCCACTTTTGCGGCTTTGCCGTCGGCGGCCACGGCGGTCATCGTCAGCAATACAACCGTGGCGCCGCTGTATGCGCAGCAGTTGCAGGCGGCGTTGGCGGGTAAATACCCGTCGGTGCACCTGGTGACCTTGCCCGACGGCGAACAGCACAAGACTTGGCAGACGCTGAACACGATTTTTGACGCCCTGCTGCAACAGGGCTGCGACCGCAAGACGGTGCTGTTTGCGCTGGGTGGTGGCGTGGTGGGGGATATGACCGGTTTTGCTGCGGCCAGTTACATGCGGGGCGTGCCGTTTGTGCAGGTCCCCACAACCTTGCTGTCCCAGGTGGATTCGTCGGTCGGAGGCAAGACCGGCATCAACCACCCCCTGGGCAAGAACATGATCGGGGCCTTTTACCAGCCGCTTCAGGTGGTGTGCGACCTGGATACGCTCCAGACGCTGCCCGCCCGTGAGCTCAGTGCCGGGTTGGCCGAAATCATCAAATACGGGCCCATCGCCGATCTGGCGTTTCTGGACTGGATCGAGGCCCATATGGATGCGTTGCTGGCCCGCGATGTCCCGGCGCTGGCCCACGCGGTCCAACGCAGTTGCGAGATCAAGGCGGAGGTGGTCGGTCAGGACGAGCGGGAGTCCGGTTTGCGCGCCATCCTCAATTTTGGCCACACGTTTGGTCACGCCATCGAGGCCGGCATGGGCTATGGTCAGTGGCTGCATGGCGAGGCTGTCGGCTGCGGCATGGTCATGGCGGCGCACCTGTCACGCGAACTGGGCCTGGTGGATGCGGCATTTGTGCAGCGGTTAACCACCGTGGTGCAGCGCGCGGGCTTGCCCGTGGTGGGCCCGCGCCTGTCGGTCCAGGATAACGCGGGACGCTACCTGGAGCTGATGCGGGTAGACAAGAAAGCGGAAGGCGGCGCCATCCGGTTCGTGGTGATTGACGGACCGTCCCGCGCCGCCGTGCGCAGTGCCCCCGACGCGGTGGTGCGCAAGGTCATTGACGCGTGCTGCGCCTGATGTGCTATCGATTATGTAGCTGTTCACGCAAGTATCATGCGGACATCTGGGTAAAAGAGTGCGTTAAATGAGCCTGGCTATCTATGCCTGCCATCCGGCGCAATCGCGCGGGAGACGCTTTGCACAGGCCGCTGCGCCGACCCGCACGGCTTTTCAGCGCGACCGCGACCGCATCGTGCATTCCACCGCTTTCAGGCGCCTGGTGTACAAAACCCAGGTTTTCCTGAACCACGAAGGCGACCTGTTCCGCACTCGGTTGACCCATTCGCTGGAAGTGGCCCAGCTGGGGCGCTCCATTGCACGCTCCCTGCATCTGAATGAGGACCTGGTGGAAACCATTGCGTTGGCGCACGACCTGGGCCACACCCCGTTCGGGCACGCCGGACAGGATGCGCTCAACGCCTGCATGGCGGCGTATGGTGGATTCGAGCACAACTTGCAGAGCCTGCGGGTGGTCGATCATCTGGAAGAGCGCTACCCCGATTTTGATGGTCTGAACCTCACGTTCGAGACGCGCGAAGGCATCCTCAAGCACTGTTCGCGTTCCAACGCCGCCCTGCTGGAAGCGGCTGAGCCGGCGTACGCGGATGGCCTGGGTGGGGTGGGCCAGCGGTTCTTGCAGCGCACCCAGCCCAGCCTGGAGGCCCAGCTGTGCAATCTGGCCGATGAAATTGCCTACAACGCCCATGACATTGATGATGGCGTGCGCTCGGGCCTGATTTCCCTGGAGCAGTTGCAGGACGTTCCCCTGTTTGAGGGCTTTTACCGGCAGGCCCTGGCGGAGCACGCCCAGCTGGCGCAACCCGCCAACGCCCGCCGCCTGCTCTACGAGTCCATTCGCCTCATGCTGAGCGCACAGGTGTACGACGTGATTGCCGCAACGCAGACGGCCTTGGCCGCGGCCCGACCGGGCAGCGTGGCAGAGGCGCGCGCCATGTCCCCGCTGGTGGTGTTCAGTCCCGAGATGCGTGAGCGCTCGCAGGCCCTCAAGGCATTCTTGTTGCGTGAGCTGTACCGCCATCCCCAGGTCATGCAGAACATGGCACTGGCCCAGCAGGTGGTGCGTGATTTGTTTGCGGCCTACCGCGAGGCGCCGCAGGAAATGCAGACCGGTTTTTCCGCCCGGGTGGCAGCCGAAGCGCCCGTGCAGCCCTCTGACGCACTGACAACCATGCGGACCATTGCGGACTACATTGCCGGCATGACCGACCGGTTTGCCGCCCGCGAGCACGAACGCCTGACCGGTCGGCGCCTGCTGCCCTGAAGACCGGCTATGCTGCCTGCCATGCATCCATCGCCCTCCCTCCCATCCCCCGCGTCTGACGCTGCGGTCATAAGCGCTACCCGGCAGTGGGTGGAGCGGGCTGTAATCGGGTTGAACCTGTGCCCGTTTGCCAAGAGCGTGCACGTCAAAGATCAGGTCCACTATGCTGTTTCGTGCGCCACCACGCGCGCGGAGTTGCTGCAAGATTTGATCGCCGAACTCCAGGCTTTGCAGGCCAGCGATCCTGCGGTGCGCGACCAGACGCTGGTGATTGCCCCGGCGGTACTGTCCGACTTTCTGGATTTCAATGATTTCCTGCACGATGCCGACCGGGCGCTGCGGGAGCTGAAGCTGGAGGGCGTGCTGCAAATTGCCAGTTTCCACCCGCAATTTCAGTTTGCCGGCACGGCTGCGGACGACATCACCAACTACACCAACCGGGGGCCGTATCCAATGCTGCATTTGCTGCGCGAAGACAGCATCGCGCGCGCGGTTGCGGCTTTTCCCGAGCCCGAAACCATTTTCGAGAAGAACATGCAAACCCTGGAACAAATCGGCCATGCCGGCTGGGCGGCGCTCGGCCTGGAGTGCCCCGTTTCGGGTGGGCGTGGCAGAAACACGCCATGAAGAAACCATCCCTCAGCCCAACCCGGCCTGCCAAGCCATCCCCGTCGGCCCAGGACCACCCCCTGGCTGCCGAAGTGCGTCCGGGCCAGAGTGTCGAGCTGCTCAAGGAACTGCACATCCTGACGCGCGAAGGCAAGCTCAACCAGGACTCCCGGCGCAAGCTCAAGCAGGTGTACCACCTGTACCAGTTCATTGAAAAACTGCTCCAGGAGCTGCCCAACGGCGGCGCCGGCGCCACGCTGGCTGACCATGGCGCAGGCAAGTCCTACCT
>JBAQKO010000333.1:0-16646 GCA_049301075.1 Rhodoferax sp. | reverse complement strand
GATGACGATATTCCGTTCTGAGACCGCCCTTTTTGTAGATATAAAAAACGGCCTGTTGCAGGAATGCAGCAGGCCGTTTTCTTTACCGGGATCATCGCTACGTCCATACTGCCAAGCAGTCGCTACGCCGCTCAACGGGGCCAGGCCAGCAGCCCGCCGGTGACCAGCAACAGCGTGGCGGTGAGGCGTTGAAAGCGCTGTTCGCTGACTCGCCGGTGCAGCCGTTCGCCCAACCACATACTCGCGGCCACCACAGGCAGGTAGGCAGCCACGGGTAACGCGGTGCCCGCCATTTGCCCGTCCAGCACAAAGGCCACCGTCAGGGCCGCGTCCAGTACCAGCCATACGGTAATCAGTGTCATGCGGAACCGCGCCTTGTCCAGCGCTACGCCAGAGAGGGCATACACCAGCAAGGGGCCGCCGGACGCGAAAAGGCCGTGTGTGACACCCGCCAAACACGTCAGGCCGGTGACAAGCCAGCGCGGTCGCCGCCCCGCTACCGCTCCCGGTTGCCACAACGACTGGGCCGCGCACCAGATGACAAGAATCCCAAACACCTGGCGCATGCGTGCCGCATCCAGCCAGGTGCGTGCTGCGTAGCCCAGTGCCATGCCCACCAGCATGGCAGGCAACACCAGGCGCAGCAATAGTTGATGGTCCACATGTCCATGGTGTCGCCAGACCAGGACCACCCCCATCGCGAGCGACAAGGGCACCAGGATCGGAAGCAGTACCGGTATCGGCAGCAGCAGGGCGCCCAGCGCCAGCGCAATCACCGTTCCGCCAAAGCCGGTGATCGCCTCCAGCGTAAAGCCCAGCAGGATGAAGCACCCCAGTGCGATCCAGACTCCGTCCATGGGCGGTCCGATGGTCGGACCTCAGCGGCCAGCCGCCTTGCGCTGTGCCCGCGCCACATACCAGTGCGCAGCCTTCTCGGCCAGAGCCTGCACACGCCCGGCCAGGCCCTGTGCGGGTGCAGCTATTGCATGCATATCGATATCTTGTCCGCCGGCCCGGTACATCTGGGAAAACATATCCAGTACCTTCTGGCGCACCATGCCACGCAGCGGCAGATGGCTCATCATTCCGTAGGTGGCCGCACTGCCCGCTTGGGCTAGCGATGGGTCGGCCTTGACCGTGGCGACTGCCTCGCGCAGATCGCGCAGGTAGTCTTCCACGACCGCCAGATGGCCGGCGGTGATCATGGCGTGCAAACCATCCGGGTTTTGCAGGCGGTTGACTGTCCAGCCCTTGGCATCCATCTGGTCACCCACGGCATAGATGTTGACTTCGGGATCGCGTGAACCATAAGCCAGCAACGGACCACTGGGATCGCCCATGACATACAGCTCCGGCATGGCCTCTACGCCTTGGCGCATGGTGGTGAAGGCCTGCGTCGTGCGCCGTGCAAGCTCGCAATAGCCCGTCTTGCCGAAATGCTGCATCGCTGCCCAAGCGGCAGCGTATGCCCCGCCAGGGCGGGTCCCTAGTAACGCGGGTGAGGCAAACACGCCCCCCGGCCAGTCGGCCTGCACAAACATCTGGTGCTTGAGGTAATCCAGGGTGCGGTAGGTGATGGTGGAGGCCCCCTTGGAGGCAAAGCCGTACTTGTGAACGTCTGCGGAGATGGATGTCACCCCCGGTACGCGGTAATCCCACAGAGGTAACTTGCGGCCGTTCATCTCCATGAAAGGCAGAATGAAACCGCCCACACAGGCGTCCACATGCAACGGGACACCGCGTTTTTGTGCAATGGCACCAAACGCCTCAATGGGGTCGATCGTGCCGTGTGGGTACTCCGGTGCGGAGCCGAGGATCATCACCGTGTTGCGGTTGATCAGGCGCGGCAGCTTGCGCACATCGGCACGCAGATTCTCGTCCAGTGGCAACAGGCGCACCTTCACGTCAAAGTATTCGGATGCCTTGAACCAAGCCACATGGGCTGTTACCGGCAAAACCATCTCGGGGCGCTTCACGCCGCGCGCACGGGCCATGTCGCGATAGGTCTTGACCGCCAGAAGGCAACTCTCGGTACCACCGGAGGTCACAACGCCGCACACCTCGGCCGTGCCATGCAGCATCTCGGATACGCCCGCAATGATCTCGGTCTCGAACTGCTTGAGGCTTTTGAAGGCGGTAGGGTTCAGCCCATTGGCGGAGGAAAATGCCTGGTAAGCCTGGGCCTGAAAGGCTGCGTACTCCTCGTCCAGGTAGTACACCAGACTCCATAAACGGCCGGATTTGTAATCCGGGTCGTGTGCGCCGTAGGCTTGCAGGTCTGCCAGCACCTCCGACGTAGCGCGGCCCTGGCGCGACAGCGCTGTTTGGGTTGTGGTTTTCATACCGATTTTCCTTTTGATAACCGACGGCGATACAGCGCTATGGCAAGAATCGCGAGTACGGATGCTGGCAACAGGTAGCCCTGCCATTGCTGCATGGCGGCCAGAATTTCCCGCCAGCGTCCACCCACATAGCGCACACCGTAGACCAGCAGCGGCAACTCGACCAGCGCGGCCAGGCCGTCGTACACAAACAAATGGCGGTAGGGCATGCGTGACATGCCCGCCACCAGAAAGAGCGGCGTACGAATACCCGGCAGAAAGCGCACCACGAAGATGTAAGCAGGGCCATAGCGGGTCATGGTCGCCTGCATGGACTGCAGCCGGGTTTCCGGCAACATGCGTGCGAAAAACTTCCGACGCAGCAATTGCGCCCCATAGCGGTGGCCCCAATGAAAGATCAGCGCGTCACCTGCCAGCAAACCCATCCAGGCCACCCCCATCAACAGGATGGGGTCCATGATGCCCTGCAGGGTGAGCGCGGCGGCAGCCAGTAAAACGATGTCTTCGTTCATGGGCAGGCCAATACCGCAGCCAAAAAGCAGGCCCAGCATCAAGGCATAGGCCGGGAAGCCCTGTAGTGACTGCAGCACAGGCCAAACGGTATCCATCATGGGTGAGTACTCCTCGATTTTTTTGTCAGAAACATACGGGGTTGCCGGTCTCTGTAAGCCGAGTTTGCGCAAACGTAGCGTTAAAAGATTGACAATATAGGACAAACATTTGACTTTTGAAGACAACCGATACCCACATGACAGCCCTTATCCGTGCCGCTGCGCTGCAGGGCTTTGACACCGCTGCCCGCGCTGTGGGTGTGTCGCCGCAGGCGCAGTTGCGCAAGGCCGGACTACCACCCAACTGCCTGCAGGAGCCGGATACCTTTCTGCCCTACCATGCCTTCATCCGTCTGCTGGAAGACACCGCCTTTCTGGGGCACTGCCCCGACTTCGGCCTGCGCCTGGCGCAGCACCAGCAGGCCTTTCTGGAAGGGCCGCTCACCCTGTTGATGCGCCATGCGCCGAACTTGAATGAAGCATTGGCGCTGGGCGCGCAATATGGCTATGTGTTCAGCCCGGTGATGCGCGCATCACTGGTACCGGTTGTCGAACAGCCCGACCTGGTGGACGTGACCATGATCGTCAGCGACGGCGCGGCGGGGGCTTGCGCCCAGACCACCGAATTTGTGCTGCTGGGCATCCTGCATGTGCTGCACTGGCTCACTGACGGCCAAGTGCGCCCGGTACTGCTGCAGCTGCCGCATGCACCCATCAACAGCCCTGAGACCTATGCGCGCTACTTGGCCTGCGAGTGCCGTTTCGAATCCATCGTCCCCGCTGTGCGCGTGAGGCTGGCCGATCTTGCAATGGCGCTGCCCGCGCGCAATGCCCTGCTGTTGCAGATGGCGCGCAGTTATATCGAACACCACTATGGCACGACCAGGCAACTGCTGTCCGAGCGGATACGCATTCTGCTGCGCCAGCGCATGGCCATGGGGCGGGTGGCACAAGCCGATATTGCCGCGGCGCTGGCCTTGCATCCCAAAACCATGCAGCGCCGTCTGGTGCAGGAAGGGGCGCGCTTTGATGCGCTGCTGGACGAGGTGCGGCGTGAGCGCTTTGTGGAGCTGTTGGCTCAGTCCACACGCCCCGCCATGGCACAAATTGCACTGATGGTGGGCTATTCCGAGCAGTCATCCCTGGCGCGCAGCTGCAAGCGCTGGTTTGGCAGCAGCCCCAGTGCCCTACGGCGCTAGGTGGTGGGAACGTCCGCCGCCTATTGCAGCATGAAGGTCTCAAACTCCAGGGCTTCCAGGCGGCGATTCAGGGTCCAGACGCCGGCCAACACCGTGACCAGCATGGCCATGGCAAAACCATAGCCAAACCAGGCGGCCCCCAGGTACAGCGAGACGCCGCTGAAAACCACGTTGGTTACCACCAGGGTGCCGGTCAGCCACACAACGGCCCGGCGCTGGTCCAGGTAAAACAGCACGTTCAAAATGCCGAGCATCACTACCTGGAGGCCAGCGCCCACCACGTCGATGAACAGCAGGGGCAGGTACAGGGTCGAAATGCCCAGCCACTCCAGCAAGGCCTCGCCCAGCACAAACGTCACCAGCACCGTGATGGACTGCACCTTGGCAATGTCGAACAGTCCGCGCTGCACGTGGTAGACCATGTGGTTGCGCATGCGCTCGATGTATTCCAGTGTGGCGCCCTCGCGGACCGCATCGTAGAACTTGCTGTAGTACTCGACGAAGTCGGTTTCAATGCGCACCAGAAAAACCGCCATGCCGGGGATGACGGTGAGATACGCCAGAAAAATGGGGAAGTCGTAAATGACCGAGGCATGGAGCGGGCCAATGACCGCCTGGCCCGTACCCGGGAAGTACCAGAAGATCAGTTTGTCCGCCCAGACGCCAAAATTGAACAGGAAGCCGGTCGCCATCAGGCTGCGGTACATGGCGCCCTTTTTCCAGATGTCAAACGCAATGAAACGGTCGGAATGGTAGGTGCGGTAGATCAGCCAGATCATCCCGGCCAGCAGCAGGAAATGGCCGACCACAAACCCCAGCAGTAGTCCCTCCATGTCCAGCAGGCGCGAGAACGCCAGCGCCAACCCCATGGTGGCGCCGTAGCCGAAGAAGAAAATCAGCAGAATGGCACGGTAGTGCTTCATTCCGGTGAGGAACACGGTGGCGACCCAGATGGCGGACAGGGTGGCCAGTCCCATGACAAACAGGGTGCGGTAGAGCACGGTCTGCTGCGGGAAGGCGAGGAAGACAACCGGCAGCCCGCAGACGATGCTGACATTGATGGCCACCAGCATCAGGCCATTGAAGTTGGGCAGGATGGCCTTCTCTTCGTGGGCAAAGATGCGGTCGGCGACAAACCGGGTAAAGGACAGTTGCACCAATCCGGTAACGATCAGCGAGGTCATGAACAGATAGGTAACGGTGACCTGGAATTGCGCAATCAGGGCGTGGGGTACCAGCACCCCGATGCTCAGCAGGCCGATGAGCATGATGCCGACAATGGACAGAATCCACGGCCCGGAGCTGATGATGCCGGCATAGGCATAGGCCTGCAGCAGGCCGGAATAGGACTGCTTGTTGAGCAGTTTCCGGATGGCGAAGCCTATGCCTGCCATGCCAATCCGTGCTCGTAGAGTTCGCGGTAGCGGTCGAACATCATGTGCTGGGCGTAGTACGCTTCCACGCGCCGGATGGCTGCCTGGCTGGCTTGATTCCACGCGTCCTGGTTGGACAGCAATTCGAGCGAGGCTTCTGCCAGGGCGTCCGGGTCGGCAATGCGCACCACGCGGCCGGAGGGGCCGATCGCGGCATCGTCGCCCGGCAGGCCGTATACCAGTTGCCGGCAGGAACCCACATCGGTGCTGACCGTGGGCACGCCGGCCGCGTAGCCCTCCAGGATCACCAGGGGCAGCGCTTCGCTGATGGAGCTCAGCACCACCAGTCCCACCTGGGGCAGCAGTTCGGTGAGCTTCTGGAAACCCAGGAAACGCACGCTGTCCTGCAGTCCCAGGCGCTCGACCAGGTCCCGGCATTCGATGGCGTAATCGGGGTCTTCGTCCTCCGGGCCGGCGATCCATGCCTGGGCGGTTGGCATGTGCGTCACCACGATGCGCATGGCCCGAATGAAGGTCTTGATGTCCTTGATGGGCACCACCCGTCCGATCAGGCACAGAACCGGCGGCACGGTGGCGCTGCGTTGGCTGCGCAGGGGGGCAAAGCGCGCAATATCCACCCCGTTGGGGATGTTGCTGGTGCGTTCGGCCGGGGCACCGTCGAGCAGTTGCCGTTGGCGGTTGGCCTCGTACAGCGCCACGATGTGGTTGCTGGCCTGGTAGGTCAGATAGCCCAGGTGTTCAAAGAAACGGATCCACAGCTGCCGGTAGTAACTGACCTGGGAGGGATCGTTCTCAAAGACGCTGCGGTTGTCCTTGATCCATTGCGCCTGGTACAGGTCGATCTTGCGTTCCTTGACGTAGATGCCGTGTTCGCTCAGGATGAACGGGCGCGGGTTGCGGTGCTTGAGCAGCACGCCCAGGATGCCGGCATAGCCCGTGGAAACCGAATGGTAGATCCGGGCCGTGGGGCAGCGCTGGGCAATGTCCCGCAGCCGCCAGAAGGGCGCATGCATGATGCGCACGGTCCAGAAATAGTCCACAAACGACGGGTCCGTGCTGTAGCGCCGGTGGCCGTCCTTGATGAGCTCCCAGGCGGCCTCGCTGTGCAGGAAGGCTTCCTGGGGCAGTTGGCCGCCGGCGTGGGCTTCGTTCATCATGGCCGAAAAAAGACGTCCGCAATCCGGGTGCTGGATGTCGGTGTGCAGCATGTCGTGCAGCGTCTGGACGGACGCCATGGCGGTTTCGTCGGCCTGCACCTTGACCGGGCGGACGCCGTGGTGGCTCGCCGGCTCATAGAGGTACGTGGTCTCCAGGTGCACCAGGTTGTCGGGCAGGGCATAGCGCATCGGCCCGTAATCCTCGGGCCGGCTGCCAATGAAAACGGCGCCAAAACGCAGCTCGGGAAAGCCCCGGATGATTTGGTTGACCCAGCTGGAAACGCCCCCGGCGACGTACGGGAAGGTTCCCTCCAGCAGCAGCAGCACGTCAACGCTTTGCGCGCGCGGAAATACGGGCTCAGATGTGGTGGAGGATGCGGCGGTCAAGGAAGTGACGGGCGTTGTCGCGCCCGGTCCAAATATCAACAATGGCCATCGTACGGGAAGCCACGTGCAGATCCTGCAGGCGCTGCATATAAGCGTGGGTTGTGTGGAATTGTCGGCGCTGGAATGCGAGTTCCGCCAAATAGGGGAGTACGGAGGCCTCCGCCTGGCCCAGACGCAGGGCCTCTTCCAGCGCGGCTTCCGCGGGGCCGATCTCGCCCTGCGCCAGCAGTACGCGGCCTTTGAGAAACATCATGCCGCAGGCATGGGGCATGTTCATGGCGAGCGCGGCATTCAGGTATTTGCGTGCCTGTCCGAGGTTGTGCTTTTTCAGCCCGCCTTGCGCCAGGCCCGCGTAGACCAACTCCCAATGCAGTTCTGCCAGGTGGCGCAGGCAGTCATACCGGGCAGCGTCGGGCAACTCCCGCTCAAGGTTCTTCTGTTCACGGTGGATATGCACCGAGAGTTTTTTCTCTTCGGCGTCGAGCATGCCAAAGGCGATCAGGCGCACGTCATCGGTGGCGTCACCCAGCAGATCTTCCAGAATGGGATTGGCTACCCGCCCGGGGACGGCCTGAAGCGTCAGCAAGGACTGCATGCGGACGTGCGCCGGGACCTGGGTGGTCAGGCGCGAGCGGATGGCGCCCTGCCCGGCCCGGTGGGTTTCGGTGGCGCGCACGTCGTACTCCGGCAGCGCCACGGAACGGGGCTTGGCCTGAATCAGGCCGCCGAAGGTGCGGGTCAAGGACGTGTGCGTAATGACCAACAGGGCGATGGGCCCCACCACAGGTGCAATCAGGGCAAAGTTGAAGATCAGCAGCCAGGACCACCCCGATGTACCCCGGTAATGCGGGGGCATCAGCAGGTAGCCGCTGGTGGCAAGGACGGCGCAGGCAGCTGCATGCACGAGCCACACTTGCGCCAGCGCGCCGCTGGTGGTGAACAGGGGCAGCGGACCGAGGAAAACCCAGAGGTCCAGCGAGACGGCACACCACGCCCAGAACGCTTTTTTCATGGCTGCATGATTCGGGTGAGGGCCTGCAAGGGATCCTCGTGCGACAGATCGATGGTTCGCAAATGGATGCGCAGCGAATCAAAATCCCCGCCAAAAACCTGTTGCAGCCATTCTTCCACCCGCAGAAAAAATCCCTCCTTGGCTGCCGAGGAGGCAAAGGGCAGCAGGATGGCGACCACCGGGTTGCCCGCAACGTAGGTCAGCCAGTACAGGTCGAGACCGCGCTTGATCTGCAGGAACTGCGTCGGGATTTCATCCTGGTTGTCGCCGGCAAATGTCATGATGACCAGGTGGCTGGTGATGCCGACCTTGCGCTGCAGCCGCACCATGCGGGCGAGTTCCTCGGCGAAGGTGGCGGGAATGGTGGGTAGCTGTTCCCGGTATTGCGCGACGTCCGTGGCGTTGAGTACGTGGTCCGCGTAGTAGCCCAGGGTCACTGACATCATCTGCAGGTTCTCGACGTTGAGCGAAAAGAACGGTAGCTTGGTGACGGCTAGGACCGCGATGATGCGGTCGTCGCTGGCAATGAGTGGCGCGACGATCAGTTGGGTGGACTGGCGTTCATAGGACACTTCGCTGCCGGCCACATGGGCCAGGCTGCGGGTTTCGACGGCGAGTTTGAACAGTTCGTCGCCGGGGTCCATGGCGTGGGGCTCACCCAGTGCCTCGGCGAGAGGCCCCAGCACCACGTGACCGTTGCGGTCTTCCGTCAGATAGATCGCGGCCGACTCAATGTTGACGTACTGCGCCAGCAGGTGCAGCAGAGCCGGCAAGCCGGGCAACTGTCCGGCTTCCCAATGGGCAGACAGGACCTGGTCGCGCAGGCTGACCAAGGCATCGCGCAGCGAACCAGGGCGTGCCAGCATCTCCTGTTCCAGCCGGTCGTGCGACAGGTTGAGCAACAAATGGCGCTTGGTCAGGCGCGACAGCCGCTCGGTCACGTACAGATTGGTTTCATCCATGCGCAACACCCGGTCACGCCAGACGTCGCTGAACTCCCCGCACAGCAGAATCAATAACCCGCCGCCGAAGAAGTGGTCCCGGGGAAATTCGGCCTGCACAATGGCCGGAGCGCCCAGTGCGCCCCCCAGCAGCCAGCCGCCCAGAATCAGGACGCCGCTGGTCAGGCCGGGCATCACACCGTAGCGCAGCGCCACCAGGACCGGCGCGAACCACAACCAGGGGAATGCAGCCTTGAGCAGGAAAGGATCGTCAGGCCGCCAGTGCCAAGACAGGGCCATGACGATCAGCGGAATGCACACCACCTCCAACCATTTCGTGCGGAGCGCGGCATGCTCCGGGGCCAGCGTCTGTTTGGGGCGCAGCCGTTGCAGAAAGGATATTAGAGAGGGCGGCAGCATGGGGGCGGGTTAGCGGCTGTCGGTCTTTTTCTGGATACGCAAGCCACTCAGCAGTTCGTTCAGCAGTTTTTGCGCCACCCCGGACAAGGCTTCGCGGCTCCAGCCGCTTTTGGCACCCGATGCGCTCCAGACCACCTGGCCGCTGGACAGTTCAACCACCTGCAGGGTGATGCCCACGGCAGGCTCCCCGTCAATGCCGACCTTGTAACGCCACTCCTCGACGGCGCCGGACAGGCCGTAACGGGCGCCCTGCTCACGCGCCCATTTCTGGGCGTCTTCCGTGACGCGCCGCTCCGAGGGTTCGAACAGGCTGTCGCGTGACAGGGTTGCGGGGTAGCGCACGAGGTTGTCAACGCCGCGCAGGCGCAGGGCATGTTCCGCCAGCGATTCGGCGGACAGCGCTGCCTGGGGCGTGTCGGTGTGGTTCTCCAGGGGCAGGAGTACCCATTTGGCGCTGGCATCCAGCGGGCTGCTGGCGGGCAGGGAGCTCACGGTGGAGCAGCCGGCCATCAACAGGGCCGTCAGTGAAAACAGGATGCGGTGGATGGTGTGCATGGTCATCATGGTGTTAGAAGTAGTGGCGGTAGCGAAGGGCCAGGGTTCGCGTGGCGGAGCCGTTCAGGTCGCTGTTGTGCTCCAGCCGGAGCGACAGGTGGTCTTCGCCCGTGACGGCTCCAGCGATGCCAATGGCGCCACTGTAACCGACCCCATTGAGGGAGTTGTCGGTGGTGCAGGCTTCCAGGAATGGCCGCAGGGCGCGGGTATAGCTGTCCTGGATGCTTTGCCCCGCCAGGTTTTCTCCCGCATTCAGGCAGGCACCGGTGGTGGTACTGGTCGCCGGTAGCGCAAGAGCGGGAGTCATGGTCTGCGCATACGCTTCAAAAGCGTAGTGTTGATGGGTTGCATACAGGCGTACCCGGAGATCCGGGTATTCCGTACGCACGCGGTAGCCCACCTCCAGCGTATGGGTTTGTCCATACCCATGGACTTCTCCATACGTGGGGTCGCTGGCCTGGGTGCTGTAACGCGACCAGCGAGAAGCAGCCCGGACGTATTCCCGCTTGCTGATGGCATAGCTCAGGCCGAGATGGACATGGTCTTCGCTGCCCAGGACCCGCAGGGCCACGCTGTCGGTGGCGTCGGCGCGGTAGGCCAGTCCCCCGTCCACGGCGAGGCGCGCATCCCAGTTCCAGGATTGCGCAAACTCCAGGCCATTGCGCACACGCAGTTCATCGCGCTGAAACAGCGTGAGCTGTCCTTCCGTGTCATGGCCCAGCCAGTGCAGCCCCACGCGGGCCAGTCGTTCGGCACCGGGGATGAAGGGGCCCAACACGGGGTCTGCGCTGGATTGCCCCGTATAGGTCCCGCCCAGAAGCAGATGCAGCGCAGGCTGGATGGCCAGCCGGGCTTCCACCTGGCGGCTCTGGCTGTTCAGGTCGCCGTAGGTGTCGTTGGAGGTGCGCATCTGAAGGTAACTGGCATGCCGTGGCACGTGCTGTCGGTAGCGGTCGTGCAGGTCCTCGTCGTCGCCATGGTTCTGCATGCCTGCAAAGGCGGTGCTGAGGGCTTGTGGTGCGCGTTCCAGCGCGTAGTCCATGTCGTAACGGGCGTGGATGGGAACACGGTCGGCGTCCTGGGTCAGAAGGCGGTCCATGGCCTGGGTATCGCCCGTTTGCAGCGCCACCTGGCTTTGCCCCCACACCGGCGCCGGATTGATTGGGCTGGTCTTGCGGGCGTACTGCAGCCACATCCAGCTGCGGGCATTGAGAAACTGCTCGCGGGACAGGGCCCAACCCAGAACCAGATCCTGCAGCTGCCCGTCGCCGGGCGTGGACTCGGGTGCAACGCCGCGCAATTGGGCCGCCAGTTGTCGTACCCGTTGCAGGCCCGGATCACCTGGCTGGTTGAGGAGGGTCAGGCGCGCCAGCGCCAGCAGTTCGGGATTGGCACCCATAGCCGCATCGCGTTCGGGGGCGGGGTGTTTCTTGCGCAGCTGCAGCCAGGCGTGGCGGCGCACGCGTGCGGCCATGCCGGGGAGCGGAAACCGTTCGAGTGCGTCGGCGTAATTGAGCAGCACCAGGGCATCGTCGGGGTTGCGGCGAATTTCCAGGCGGTACCAGCGGACCGCCTCTTTGGGCTGATCCAGCGCTTGGTGGGCGGCGGCAAACGCCAGCCAGTAGGCGGAATCGGCCTGGGCACGCGTGGCCCATTGGCGCAGCAGGGGTTGCAGCTCGGATGTGCGGCCACGGTCCAGCAAGAACCACAGCACGGGAACCGCGATCTGCCGGTCGTCGGGCTGGAGTCGCAGGGCTTTTTGGTAGTCGTCCCATGCCCGGTCGGGTTGGCGGGCGCGCTGAAAGTACTGGGCCCGCAAGATCAGAAAGCGTGCGTCGCCTTGCGCCCGGGCCACATCGGCAGGCGTCAGTTGGCGGTACAGCCGTTCCTGGCCATCCAGGTCAGACGCTTCGGCGTAGATTCCCAGGGCCAGCAGCAGGTTGTCGATGGCACCAAATCGCTGGAAAGCCAGCATGGCCAGATCCGCGGCCTGCAGGGGAAAGCGTTGGCGCACCAGAAAGATCAGTCGGGACCAGTCTGCACCGGTGGCTTGTGGACTGTTGGCATAGTGGCGGTACGCGGTGATGGCCGTATCCACTTCCTGCAGTTCCCACGCCGTGTTGGCCAGCAGGCGCCAGAAATCGACCGCATCCGCTGGCACATCCTCGCGGTGCTGCTGCATCAGTGCGTAGGCTTCCTGCATGCGGTCGCGGCGGATCAGCAGGACCACCGCCCGCAAGGCCGCATCCATGGAAAACGGCTTCAAGGCTGCGCGTTCGGCATACAGCTGCAGGGCACGCGTGTCGTCGCCCTGGTTCCCGGCCAGCTGCGCGGCGCGTTCCAGCAATGCCGGATCCCGGGTCTTGCGGTACTGGGCTTCAAACAGGCGCGAGCCCTGCTCAGCCTTTCCGGCGGCCTCATACAGGCTGAACAGATCGGTCCATTGGGCAGTGTTGAGCGGGCCCTGGTCCAGGCGCAATGTCCAGGCGGCAATCGCCACCTCGGGCTGCCCGGCGAGCGGTGCCAGGCGCAATACGGCATTGACCGTCTCGGTTGCATGGTCACCGTGCTGAAACAGGTAGGCCCAGTGGATCCAAGCGGTCTCCGGGCGGTTGGTCCATTCGGCCAGGCGTGCCAGCTTGCGCCGCCAATCGGTATCGGCAGGGAGGCTGGCCACGGCACGGCTGGCCAACTGAAAGGCCCGTTGCAGATCGCCGGCTCCCAGGAAGGCGTCGAATGCCAACGCATAGTCGGCCTGGTTGAAGGCCCGCATCGTTCCTTCGGACCGGGGTGCAAAGGCGGCGACGGGTGGCGGAGCGGGCGCCGGTTTGTCCGGTGCGTCTGGAACAGGGGCCGTTTCCTGCGCGGCCTGTGTGACGGCCGTGGCCCGGTCTTCAGGCCGGGCTGGTGACCAGTTTTGGCGCGTGACCGCCTCGGGCTTGTAGGTGCTGATACGAATCAGTGCCCGTTCCGGCAGGTCGGCCGGCAGGTGGTTTTGCGCAGCCTGGCGGCTGGGCCAGAACCCTGCCCGCAGCACATGCTGCGCACCCCGGCGCTCGATGCGTACATAGGGCAAGGCGCGGTAGCGTGGGTAGAGTTTCTCCAGCCCCTGCGCACCGCCTGTGGTGATTTGCCAGGAATAATAATCCTGGCCGGCCACCGGTGGCGGGTCGGCAGGCGCTGCCCAGGCACTGTGGGCCGTGGCAAGAAGACTGACCCACAGCGCGGGACGGCTCACGGTGCAACTCCCGATGGCCGTGGCGTCTCTTTGAAGACGAGCCGTTGCGCATAGCGTGCGGCACGGACCGGGTCTCCGGCGGCCAGTGCGGTCTGGATCAAAAACCGCAAGGTTTCCGGGTCGTCCGCAAGATCCCCCAGAGAGCGGTCGGCGGTCAGCATGGCCTGCTGGAAGCGGCTGGCCGCCATGAGGGCGCCAACGCCCTGGCGGAAATAGGCGCGCGCCGCGTCGCGGTCCGCCGTTTGCCGGCGGGCCAGCATGAAGTATTCGGCGGCCAGCAGGTGACGACCGGCGCCCAGGGCTTCATGGGCGTACCCTTCCAGTGCCGCTGTCGAGCGCCCCGGCGCAACCTGGTTGAGAAAATCCAGGCCCAATTCCGGAAGATCGAGGCGAAACGCTGTTGCCGCAAAAGCGCCCGCCAGTTGGGGGGGGATCTGCTCGCGCCGGGCACTTTGCAGCAGGGTCGTCAGACGGGCGCGGGCGCGCGGGACATCTCCGCGGGTGTTGAGGGTGCGTTCGTAGGCGGCCAGCAGCAGTAACCGGGCCTCTGCGCGCTGTCGTACGCTGCCCGTGGCAAGAATGGGTTGCAGCAGGCGTTCCAGGGCGGTGGTGTCTATCTGGTCACGTCGCGACCGGCCCAGCAGAATCGTCAGGTCCGCGTTGCCAGGATCGGTTCGGTGCAGGTTCTCGATATACGACTGGGTCAACTCGTCGAGCTGTTCGTGGTCGTAGAGTTTTTCGACCAAAGCCTTTTGCGGAAAAATGGCGCGCAACAACCCGACCATGAGCACGGCGATCAGTGCCAGCTGCCAGTTGGAAGCCAGTTTGAGGCGCGGGGCCTCACCGTCAATCCCGGCATATCGCTTCGAGCGGGCTGGCAGCATGGGTGTTCAGTTGGTAATGGAAATAGCCGTCGGGGCTGCGGGTGGGTGATACCTCCCGTCCGGCAACGCGTACGCTGCAATGCGCGGCATTGGCCAGCGTGAGCTGGATGGGGACATGCCCTGCCAGCGTCCAGCGGTAGCCGGTTTTGGTTCGCGCAAAAGCGTCAACGCGGGCATTGGCAGAAACCAGGCGCACACCCGGAACGGCACGGGGGGAGAAGACCAGGTCGGCGGAGGCGTTGGCCAGATGGACATAGGTTGCACCGCCATGCGCATTGAATCCGGCCACCGCCTGGCTGGCGTCGGTGTCGGGCAGACCCAGAGCGGATGGGGCACGCAGGGTGCGCAGGTTTTCCGCGCCGCGGATACGCCATCCGGTGGCGGTGCGCGCCACCGCAACGCGGGAGAAATCGACCACTTTGCGGGCGTATTCGCTGGCGAATACCGGAGTGGTCTCCTGCGCTAGGGCATAGCTGAAAACCTTGTCGAGCGAGCGCATGCCGGCTTGTTTGGTGGTCAGGTAGGTGTGGAAATAAATGTTGATGGGCTTGATCCGACGGGGGCTTTCGGTCAACTCATAGGTTTCGATGACGCGTTCAAAACCGTAGAAAGGCCCCGTCCATTTGTTGGTATAGACGTTCTCATTCTGGTTGGGGGCAAAAACCTGGAACAGGCCGTTGCGTTCCATGCCGAGCCCCTCGACGGCGGTCAGGGACGGGTTGGAGCGGGTGGCGATTGTGTCGCCACCATTCATGTTCATGATGCCCAGGCGCTGCGTCCATTCCAGCGCGTCCCGCCCGGGAACGCAGTTGCCGGTCCACAGGAACAGGGTGACTTTTTTTCCGGGTGGGGCCAGCCGGCTTTCGATGTAGCGGATCGAGCCTTCGATTTCACGCTGCAGATCAAATGTGTACCCGGGTATCTTGAGGTGGTAGTCCCCATCGTCGTTGGGGGTGGCCACTTTGCTCCAATTGAAGGGGTGCGTGTAGCTGTGGGAGGCTATTTCCACATGGGGTGCGCGGAAAATGTCGCGCGCAACGGCTTCCAGCTGCGGTGCGTACTGGGGGTAAAGCCCCTGGGGAGAAACCTCGGCTTCAATGACGGAGATGGTCATGGGTAGCGGGTACTTGCGGACCACGCGGTCGCGCACCACGGCACCCGCAAAGGGGGCTCCCGGCAGTTCGGAGCGGCTGACAAATCCGTCGCCATCCATGTGCACCAGCAGCAGGCGCCGGCCACTCTCGGTGGTCGTGTCGGGAACCGGCATGTCGGGCAGGCGCAGGGCTTCGCCGAAGAACGCAAAGGGATCGATGACCCAACGACTTTCTCCCGTGGTGGGCAAGTTGACCAGACCATAGGGTTGCATGACAAACCCGCCCCACGGCATGATGGCCGCGGCCACCTGTTGTGATTTGTCCTGGTTCAGCGTCAGCAGCGGTCGCCCCTGGGTGAGCCGGGTGGCCGCGAACTCCGCGGCTTGGGGGCGGGGCTTGCGTTCAAACCCCAGCATGGCGGCTTGTCCGGTCACGGTGATGGGCGCCAGGCTTTCGGCGCCGGGTTGGGCTGTGATGCCCACTTTGCCGGCCAGGGGCGACTCCAGCAGAGGGGCAATGTCGTCCATTACGACAAACGGCATGTTTTCCTGCAGCCGCTGGGCGAGCCACGCGCCCAGGTCCTTGCGCTCGGCGCCGGAGCCGCGCGCTTCCAGCCAGAGCACGACGCCGGCGTAGCGGCTGGGCGACACGGTGGAGGGCAGGTGCTGGGGGTCGACATAGTCCACCGCGTAGCCCAGGTAATTCAGGGGCATGGTGGCATAGCGCACGGCGGCGGTTTCCCGCAACTGGTATTCGTTGGCCAGCGGGCTGTGCACCACCAGAATCCGTCGTGGCATGACTTCAACCAGACCCACCCCCACCGTGGCGAGGTCTGGCGTGGCGACCCAGGGAATGAAACCCAGGGCCTCAATCTGGCGGGCGGTGGTGCGGGCCAGTTCGCGGTTGCGGGCGGGAACATAGTCGATGGCAATGACGGGGAGCTGGTAGTCCTCACGCACGCGCTTGAACTGGGCCAGCAACCACTCCCGGTCGGCAGCGGCAACGCTGCGGTAGTTGTTGCTGGACGCGTTGTACCCCTGGAACAGGGATTCGGCAGCGACGAAGCTCACGTATTGGTGGGTTTGCTCCAGAATCTCAAAGCCCCGGTTGAAGATCAGTTCGGCCTGGGGGTACTGCTGCTTGATCTGGGTGACCAGCGCGACCAGACCGGCTTCCTGCTGCGCCCGGTCCTGCGGTGTTTTGGCGTACAGATGGTACGAGTCCAGCGTATCCAGAAAGAAGGAACGGTACCCGGCAGCCCACAAGGGCGCAATGACGGTTTGGGCAAAAAACCGGGGCCATTCCGGGGTGGCCTGGTCGATCAGGCGACTGCCCCAGGCGGGGTTTTCGCCCCGCAGCCATGCGCGGGGAATGTGCGCGGCATAGGCGCGACTGGGCTGGACTTCGCCCACCGAGACATAGGCGGCCAGACGGGTGTGGGGCAGCGCGGGAAGGGCCGGGTTGGGTACGTG
>JBAQKO010000332.1:0-3342 GCA_049301075.1 Rhodoferax sp. | reverse complement strand
CCTGCAGGTAGAGGCCCATGCCGTGCAGCGCGGCGTGCAGTTGCTGCCCGGCGTCAAGAACATCGTGGCGGTGGCCTCCGGCAAGGGCGGCGTGGGCAAGAGCACCACCGCGGCCAACCTGGCGCTGGCGCTGGCTGCCGAAGGCGCCCGCGTGGGTTTGCTCGACGCCGACATCTACGGCCCCAGCATGCCCATGATGATGGGCATTGCCGGCCGGCCGGAATCGGCGGATGGCAAAACCATGGAGCCCATGGAGAACTATGGCGTGCAGGTCATGTCCATCGGCTTCCTGGTGGCGGCTGACGAGGCCATGGTCTGGCGCGGTCCCATGGCCACCCAGGCGCTGGATCAGCTGCTGCGTCAGACAAACTGGAAAGACCTGGACTACCTGGTGGTGGACATGCCCCCCGGCACCGGCGACATCCAGCTCAGCCTGAGCCAGCGCGTGCCCATGACCGGCGCCGTGATCGTGACCACACCGCAGGACATTGCCCTGCTCGATGCCCGCAAGGGCATCAAGATGTTCGAAAAGGTGGGCGTGCCCATCCTGGGCATCGTGGAAAACATGGCGGTGCATGTGTGCAGCAACTGCGGCCACGTGGAGCACATTTTCGGCGCCGACGGCGGCAAGAAGATGGCGGCCGAGTACGGCATGGAGTACCTGGGGGCGCTGCCCCTGGCCTTGCAGATCCGGGAGCAGGCCGATGGTGGCAAGCCCACCGTGGTGGCCGACCCCGATGGCGAAGTGGCCGGCATCTACAAGGCGGTGGCCCGTAAGGTGGCGTTGGCCATCGCGGCCAAGAACCGGGATTTTTCCTCCAAGTTCCCGTCCATTACCATCAGCAAGAACACGTGAACCCGGTTGATGGGCCCACCGTTTCGGGCCCGGTTGCAAGGGGCAGGCCATGACGATTTCCTTTTGGCGTTTGGGCTGGCGCACGCTGTGGCGCGACCTGCGCTCGGGCGATTTGCGTTTGCTGATCGTGGCGGTCACGCTGGCCGTGGCTGCGCTTACTGCCGTGGGCTTCTTTGCCGACCGGCTCAAGGGCGGGCTGCAGCGCGACGCCCGCCAGCTGCTCGGCGGCGACGCCGTGGTCTCCAGCGACAACCCCACGCCCCAGGTATTTGCTGAAAAGGCCCGGGCGCTGGGCCTGTCGGTGGTGAGCACGGCGGGCTTTCCCACCATGGCACGCGCCAGCGACGCGCAGGGCGGTGGCGCCAAGCTGGTGGCGCTGAAAGTGGTGGAGCCGGGTTACCCCCTGCGCGGCGCCTTGCGCATCGCCCCCGACCCCGAGGCGCCCGATGAGGTGACCCGCGATAGTCCCGCCCCGGGCCGGGCCTGGGTGGACGCCGCACTGCTGGAGGCGCTGGGCCTGAAGATGGGCGACGCGCTGCTGCTGGGCGACGCCCGGCTGACGGTTGACCGCATCATCGTGATCGAGCCGGACCGGGGTGCGGGCTTCATGAACTTTGCCCCGCGCGTGATGATCAACACGCAGGACATTGCCGCCACCGGGCTCATCCAGCCGGCCAGCCGCTTGATCTATCGCATGGCCGTGGCGGGCGATGACGCGCCGGTGAAGAAATTTGTGGCCTGGGCGGATGCCCAGGCCAAGCAGCCGGGGGTACGCGGCGTGCGCGTGGAGTCGCTGCAGGGCGGGCGCCCCGAAATGAGCCAGACGCTGGACCGGGCCGACAAATTCCTGAGCCTGGTGGCCCTGCTGGCCGCCTTGCTCAGCGCCGTGGCGGTGGCGCTGTCGGCGCGCGCCTTTGCCGCCAGCCACCTGGACGACTGTGCCATGCTGCGCGTGCTGGGCCTGAGCCAGCGCACCATTGCCTCCAGCTACACCTTCGAGTTCGCCCTGGTGGGGCTGGCTGCCAGTGCGCTGGGCGTGCTGCTGGGCTACGGCGTGCACTACCTGTTTGTGCTGCTGCTCGCCGGCCTGGTGGACGCCGCGCTGCCCGCCGCCACTGTGTGGCCGGTGCTGCTGGGCCTGGGCATGGGGCTGACGCTGTTGCTGGCTTTCGGGCTGCCGCCGGTGCTGCAATTGGCCCAGGTGCCACCCCTGCGCGTGATCCGCCGCGATGTCGGCAACCTGCGGCCCGCCTCGCTGGGGGTGCTGGGCGTGGGTGTGACCGGCTTTGCCGCGCTGCTGCTGACGGCCAGCAGTGACGTGAAGCTGGGCCTGATCGCGGTGGGCGGTTTTGCCGGGGCGGTGGTGGTGTTTGCGCTCTTTAGCTGGCTGGCCATTACGCTGTTGCGCAAGAGCGTGAACGAGACGACGGCGCCACGCTGGCTGGTGCTGGCCACGCGGCAGGTGTCGGCCCGGCCCGCCTACACCGTGGTGCAGGTCAGCGCGCTGGCCGTGGGCCTGCTGGCCCTGGTGCTGCTGGTGCTGCTGCGCACCGACCTCATCAGCAGCTGGCGGCGGGCCACGCCGCCGGATGCACCCAACCGCTTTGTCATCAATATCATGCCCGAGCAGGCGCCCGCCTTCCAGCAGGCGTTGAAGGGCGCCGGCGTCCCCCATTTCGACTGGTACCCCATGATCCGCGGCCGTCTGGTGGCCGTGAACGGTCGTACCGTGACGCCCGACGACTATGCCGAGGAGCGGGCCAAGCGCCTGCTGGACCGCGAGTTCAATGTGTCCTTCCGGGCCACCCTGCCGCAAAAAAACGACGTGGTGGCCGGCCGTTGGAGCGATGAGGAGCCAGGCGCCATCAGCGTGGAGCAGGGCATTGCCAAGACGCTCAACCTGCAATTGGGCGACACGCTGCGTTTTGACGTCGCCGGCACCCAGACCGAATCGCGGGTGACTTCACTGCGCAAAGTGGACTGGGGCTCCATGCGGGCCAACTTCTTCGTGATCTACCCGGTGAGCCATCTGGACAACGTGCCCACCACCTACATGAGCGCCTTCAAGGCGCCGGCCACCCGGGGCTTTGACAACGCGCTGGTGCGCCAGTTTCCCAACGTGACCAATGTGGACATGACCACCACCATAGCCCAGGTGCAGCGCGTGCTGGACCAGGTGATTGGCGCGGTGGAGTTCCTGTTCGGCTTCACGCTGGCCGCCGGGCTGGTGGTGCTGTTCGCCGCCGTGACGGCCACGCGCGAGGAGCGCGCGCGCGAGTTTGCCATCATGCGGGCCGTGGGCGCCCGGGGCAGCCTGCTGCGCCAGGTGCAGCGCGCCGAACTGGCGGGCGTGGGGCTGCTGGCCGGCTTCCTGGCGTCCATCGTGGCGGCTGCGGTGGGCTGGGCGCTGGCGCGCTACGTGTTCGAGTTCGAGTGGTCGGTGTCGCTGTGGGTGCCCCTGCTGGGGGCACTGGCTGGTGCTGTGC
>JBAQKO010000331.1:0-5020 GCA_049301075.1 Rhodoferax sp. | reverse complement strand
GTCCATGCCCCCCTCGGCGCCCGGGGGCACCACCGCCAGGGCCGTCAGGCGCGGCTGCCCCACCGTCAGCGTGCCGGTCTTGTCAAACGCCACCACGTCCACCTTGTGCGCCAGTTCCAGCGCCTGGGCGTCCTTGATCAGAATGCCATGTTTGGCCGCCACGCCAGTGCCCGCCATGATCGCCGCCGGCGTGGCCAGCCCCAGCGCGCAGGGGCAGGCAATCACCAGCACCGCCACGGCGTTGATCACGGCGGCTTCGAACGGGGCGCCGTATCCCATCCAGCCCAGCAGGGTGATGACGGCTACCACCAGCACCACCGGCACGAACACCGCCGCCACCTGATCCACCAGACGCTGGATCGGCGCCTTGGCCGCCTGCGCGTCCTCCACCAGGCGGATGATGCGTGACAGCACCGTGTCCACGCCCACCGCGGTGACCTGCAGCACCACGCGGCCTTCGCCGTTGATGGAGCCGCCCGTCAGCTTGTCGCCCGCATCCTTGGCCACCGGCAGGGGCTCGCCCGTCAGCATGGACTCGTCCACCTGGGTGTGGCCTTCGCGCAGCGTGCCATCCACCGGGAAGCGCTCGCCGGGTTTGACCACCAGACGGTCGCCCACCATCACTTCGGCAATGGGCACGTCCACCTCACCGTCGCCGCCGATCCAGTGCGCCACTTCGGGTCGCAGCGCGTGCAGGGCCCGGATGGCGGCCGTAGTCTGGCGCTTGGCGCGCGCCTCCAGCCACTTGCCCAGCAGCACCAGCGTCACCACCAGCGCCGAGCCTTCGAAATACAGATGCACCATGGCGCCCGGCGCGGCGCTCAGCCACAGCCACATGGACAGCGCCCAGCCCGCCGTGGTGCCAATGGCCACCAGCAGGTCCATATTGCCGGTCAGGGCCTTGAGCGCGTGCCAGCCAGCCTTGTAGAAGCGCGCACCCAGGATGAACTGCACCGGCGTGGCCAGGGCAAACTGCATCCAGGCGCTGAGCATCCAGTGCCGGCCCAGCAGGTCACCCACCATGGGCAGCACCAGCGGCGCCGACAGCAGCAGGCCCGCCGCCACCGGACCAAAGCCGGCCCAGGGCGAGGCATCGTCCGCTGCGTCCATCTGCGCCGGCGTGCGCGGCTCGTAACCCGCATCGCGCACCGCGCGGCGCAGCCGGGCTTCCATCTGCGCATCGCCGGCAAAAGTGATGCGTGCCGATTCGGTGGCCAGGTTCACCGTGGCGTCCGTTACGCCCGGCACCTTTTTCAGGGCCTTTTCCACGCGGGTCACGCAGGAGGCGCAGGTCATGCCGCCGATGCCAATGTCAAGTTCGGGTTGCGCAGAAGTGGTGGTGTTCATGGTGTGGATTCGCCGTCAGAATGGGGTCCAGCTTAAAGCTTGCCATGGTGGCAAGGTCAAGCCCGGTTGCTGCCCCGACCTTACACCGGACGGGGTTGCTTGACTCTCCCATCATGGCAAGGTTCAGACTATGCTCCTGTACCACCCTGACCAGCAAGGATTTCCCATGAACCAGACTTTCACCGTTACCGGCATGACCTGCGGACACTGCGAAAAAGCCGTCACCCGCGCCCTCCAACAGGTAGACCCGCAAGCCGAGGTCCAGATCGACCGTGCGCAAAACCTGGTGCAGGTGCAATCGTCCCAGCCCCGCGAAGCGCTGGCGCACGCCATCGCCGAGGAAGGCTATGCCGTCGCGCCCTGACACCCAGGACGCACCCGTCGCCATCGGCGAGGCGGCGCGCCGCTCCGGCGTCTCCGCCAAGATGCTGCGCCACTACGAGTCGCTGGGGCTGCTGGGCCAGGTGCACCGCACCGACAGTGGCTACCGCCAGTACAGCGCGGCTGACGTGCACACGCTGCGCTTCATCAAGCGCAGCCGCGACCTCGGTTTCTCCATGGCCGAGATCGGCGAACTCGTCAACCTGTGGCAGAACCGGCGCCGCGCCAGTGCCAGCGTCAAGCGCATCGCGCAAAAACACCTGGACGACCTGGGTGCGCGCATCGAAGCCATGCAGGCCATGCAACGCACACTGCACCAGCTGCTGCACCACTGCCACGGGGACGAGCGCCCCGACTGCCCCATCCTGGACGACCTGGCCGGCACGGCGCCCGCCGGGTGCGCCCCGGCGCCAAGCCCGCATCGGCAGTAGGGTTCATCCGGGTTTTGGCACCCCTTGCGCGCCAGATTCGCTACATTTTTGATAGCTATCTGCGCAGTAGCCAAGGGCTCTACAGGCCATTTTTAGCCTGAAAACAGTACCCGCCAGGGTTCCCCCCTGCCCGGCCGGCGCCCGCAGTGCGGTTTGACAAATGCCGTGCGAAGTATAAGATTTATCTTAAATATATCTTTAACAAGGACGTACCCCATGGCCATCACCCTGACCGAAGCCGCAGCCCGACAGATCAGCGCCCAGCTTGCCAAACGCGGCAGCGGCCTGGGCCTGCGCGTGGGGGTCAAACCGGTCGGCTGCTCGGGCCTGACCTATACCTACGACATCGCCGACACGCTGCACGCCGACGACCTGGTGTTTGAAGATTTCGGCGCCAAACTGGTGGTCGATGCCAAGGCCCTGACCAGCATCGATGGCGCACGCCTGGACTATGTGAGCGAAGGCATGAAGAAGACCTTCCAGTTCGACAACCCCAACGTCGGCAGCACCTGCGGCTGCGGCGAGAGCTTCAACCTGAAAAAGGTCGCGCCATGAGCAGCACGCTGCAGGAGCTGGTCAGCCAGCCCTACCGGCATGGCTTTGTGACCGACATTGCCAGCGACGTGGCCGCCAAGGGCCTGAGCGAGGACACGGTGCGCATGATCTCGGCCAAGAAGAACGAGCCGCAGTGGCTGCTGGACTTCCGCCTGAAGGCCCTGCGCCACTGGTTCACCCTGCAGGAGCCGACCTGGGCCAACGTCAAGCACCCGCCCATCGACTTCCAGGCCATCAGCTACTACGCCGCGCCCAAGCGCAAACCCAAGCTGGCCAGCATGGACGAGGTCGACCCCGAGCTGCTGCGCACGTTTGAAAAACTGGGCGTTCCCATGCACGAGCGTGCGGCGCTGGCCGGCGTGGCGGTGGATGTGATCTTCGACAGCGTATCGGTCACCACCACCTACAAGGCCAAACTGGCCGAGGTCGGCATCATCTTCGGCTCCATCTCCGAAGCGGTGCAAACCCACCCGGAGCTGGTGCAGAAGTACCTGGGCACCGTCGTGCCGCCGGGCGACAACTTCTACGCCGCGCTGAACTCGGCGGTGTTCACCGACGGTTCGTTCTGCTACATCCCCAAGGGCGTCAAGTGCCCGATGGACCTGTCCACCTACTTTCGCATCAACACCGAGGAAACCGGCCAGTTCGAGCGCACCCTGATCATTGCCGAGGAAGGGGCCTCGGTGTCCTACCTGGAAGGCTGCACCGCGCCCAAGTTCGACACCAACCAGCTGCACGCCGCCGTGGTGGAACTGGTGGCGCTGGACAACGCCGACATCAAGTACTCCACGGTGCAGAACTGGTACGCCGGAGACGAGGAAGGCCGGGGCGGCATCTACAACTTCGTCACCAAGCGCGGGCTGGCCAAGGGCGTCAACTCCCGCATCGCCTGGACCCAGGTCGAGACCGGCTCGGCCATCACCTGGAAATACCCCTCCTGCGTGCTGGTGGGCGACAACTCGGTGGGCGAGTTCTACTCCGTGGCGGTGACCAACCACCACCAGCAGGCCGACACCGGCACCAAGATGATTCACATCGGCAAAAACACCCGCAGCACCATCGTGAGCAAGGGTATTTCGGCCGGGCAGTCGAACAACAGCTACCGCGGTCTGGTCAAGGTGCTGCCCACCGCCGCCAACGCGCGCAACCACTCGCAGTGCGACTCCCTGCTCATCGGACAGAAGAGCGGTGCCCACACCTTCCCCTACCTCCAGGTGCGCAACGCCAGCGCCACGGTGGAGCACGAAGCCTCCACCTCCAAGATCGGGGAAGACCAGCTGTTCTACCTGGCCCAGCGCGGTATCGCGCCGGAAGACGCCATCTCCATGATCATCAACGGCTTCTGCAAGGACGTGTTCCGCCAGTTGCCCATGGAATTCGCGGTCGAAGCGACCAAGTTGCTGGGGTTGAAACTCGAAGGGAGCATCGGATGATTCTGCACAACAGCCCCACCCTGCTGGAGGTGCGCGACCTGCACGCCAGCATCAATGGCACCCCCATCCTCAAGGGCCTGAACCTCACCGTGCGGCGCGGCGAGGTCCACGCCATCATGGGCCACAACGGTTCGGGCAAGAGCACGCTGGCCAAGGTGCTGGCAGGCCACACCGCCTACACGGTGACCGCCGGAACGGTACGCTTCGAAGACCGTGACCTTCTGGAACTGCCCCCCGAGCAGCGGGCGCGGGCCGGCGTGTTTCTGGGCTTCCAGTACCCCATCGAAATTCCGGGCGTGGCCAACAGCCAGTTCCTGCGCCTGGCCTACAACACGGTGCAGGCCGGGCGCGGCAAGGAGGAACTTGACCCGCTGGAATTTGACGACCTGGTGCGCGAGAAAATGCAGCTGCTGGAGATGAACCCCGACTTCCTGCAGCGCAGCGTGAACGAAGGTTTCTCCGGCGGCGAGAAGAAACGCAACGAGATCCTGCAGATGGCCCTGCTCGAACCCCGCCTGGCGATCCTGGACGAAACCGACTCCGGCCTGGACATCGACGCGCTGCGCGTCATTTCCCAGGGCATCAACCAGCTAGTCACCGCCGACAACGCGCTGGTGCTGGTAACGCACTACCAGCGCCTGCTCAACTACATCGTGCCGGACTACGTGCACGTCATGGCCGATGGCCGCATCGTCAAGACCGGCGGCAAGGATCTGGCGCTGGAACTGGAGGAACGGGGCTACGACTGGATCGCCGCCGAAGCGCAAGCCCAGGGAGCACCGGCATGACAGCCACCGCCGCGCCCGCCTGGCTGGCCGCCCTGCTGGCCGGCGAGCCCCCCGCCAGCGCGCAGGACACCGCGCTGGCCTGGCT
>JBAQKO010000330.1:0-2848 GCA_049301075.1 Rhodoferax sp. | reverse complement strand
CGTTTGCTCACCAAACACCGGGCCTTTTCCGAGGTGGCGGGCAAAAGCATGGCCCGGGGTCTGTCCATTGAGCTGATCCAGGCCGCGCACGATCCGGTGCAGATCCAGCGTGCCTGGGAAAACCTGGAGCGATCCGAGCAGCAGATGCCTGACGTCGCCATCGAAGCGGCCGAACGCCTGCTGGCGCACGGGGGCGAGGTGGCGCTGGCGCGCCAATGGCTTTTGCCGGTGTGGGACATCATGGTGCAACGCCGCGACGCCCTGACACTGGCGCAGCGCGTGCGCCTGACCCAGGTTCTGGAGCGCGGTTTCAGTGTGGCAGAAGACGCCCCCGATGCGGCGTGGCTGACCCGTATTGAGACGGCGCAAATGGAGCATCCGGGCGATGCCGTGTTGCAGTACCTGGCCGGGGTGGTGTGCATGCGCCTGCGGCTGTGGGGCAAGGCGCAGCAGATGCTCAAGCAGTCCCTGTCAACCCTGCAGGACGTCGAACTCCGGCGCACGGCCTGGCTCGCGTTGGCCCAGATGGCCGAGCAGCGGCAGGACACCAGCGCCGCCACGGACGCCTACCGCGAAGCCGCCAAAAGGTGACGGCGCCCTGATTCGTGATTATTATGTGCCATGGCGACCCTCATTGAGCACATCATCAAGCTGACCGATCACCGGGATCGGGACCTTCTGGAATTGACCCTGGCCAAGGCCCTCATCGACCTGCTTCCGATCCAGCGGGTCGTGGTGTCGCGTGTGGTCAGCGAGGAAGGTATCCGGCGCTGGCTGGATATCGCATCGCTGGACGCCCGGGGCGGTGGCAAGGTGGTTGACCCTCTGCGGGTGGATTTCCAGACCCTGCGCCTGATTGAGGATGCCCAGGACCGGTTCCATTGCCTGGAGAGCGCAGCCCGCGTGGAAGTGGCCTGGGCCGGCGAGGCGGGCCCGCGCATCACCTACCTGCCGCTGTACCCCCATTCCCGCCACGATGATGCCGGGGTGGTGGAAATCCATTCCGGCGCCTCCCTGACGGGCGAGCAGTCGCAGGTGTTTGAACTGCTGCACCACGTGTTCCTGAACATGTACCACCTGCTGGCCTACAGCGACCGCGATGCCCTGACGGGCTTGCTCAACCGCAAGGCGCTGGACCATACGTTTTACAGCGCCGTGCTGGAGGAAATGGACCACGGCCTGGAGGGCGAAACCCGCGTGCTGGAGACGGATGTGCTGCCCGTGTCCGAGCGCCGTCACCGCGTCCCGCCCAATTACTGGCTGGGTACCGTGCGGGTGGACGGCTTTGACGCCATCAGCGACGCGAAGGGCCCCCTGATTGCCGAAGAGGTGTTGCTGCTGGTGGCCCGGATCATGAACAACACCTTCCGCACCTATGACCGCCTGTACCGGCTGGGAGGGGACCAGTTTTCGGTGCTGATGCATTGCCCCAACGAAGCCTTGGTGCTGGCAGCGTTTGAGCGCTTTCGCGTGAATATGGAGAAATTCAATTTCCCCCAGGTGGGCCGGGTTACCGCCTGTGCGGGCTTTACCCGTGTCACTGGGGACGATTCGCCCGACACCACGCTGGAGCGCGCCGCGCGCGCGGTGGAATATGCCCAGCACAACGGCCCCAACCGGGTGATCAGCCATGCGGATCTGGAGCGCCAGGGGCTGTTGGCCGAACTACCCGTGACAGGCTTTGTTGAATTGCTCGGGTAGCGGGCACACCATAAAAAAAGGGGCGTAAACGCCCCTTTTTTGTTGCCCCCCGCGTGGCAGGGGGATGGGCCGGTCAGGCCGACGGCGTCTGCTCGAACGGCAGTGCCATGTCACGCAGGTCGCGCTTGGTTTCCACCAGGATCAGCGGCCCGGTATCCATGGCCACTGGTGCGGGCCGTTCACGGGGAACATGCACCGGTTTGGGCTCGGCGGCAATGGCGGCTTGCACCGCGGCAATCCGGTCGGCATCGGAATTGACCCATTGCAGTCCGGAATCCTGCGCCACCTTCAGCAGGTCAGCGGTGGGCAGCGCATACGCCGTGACGGCCGGCATGCGGGTGGTGGGCGCGGCGGCGGGTGCCGGCGTGCGGGGTGCTGCAACCACCGCCACGGGCGCGGCGGCGGCTACGGGTGCCGCTGCTGGTGCGGGTGCCGCTTCCATCACGGGTGCTGCGGGCGCAGTGCCGTCAACGGATGCCGCCACGGGCGCAGGAACGCGCAGGTCCGGACGCTCTTCACCTTCGCGGTCACCGCGGGGTGCCCGTTCCCGGCCGTAGCGGTCCCGTGAACGCTTCTCGCGCGGGGCGCCGGCTTCGGCGCGGGGCGCGGCGGACTGGGTGTCGCTGTCCTGCTCCGATTGCGGCACTACGGACGTGTCGGCCGGTGCGGTGCCGACATCGGCAAAATAGGACCGGGGTTGTTGCTGGTTTTCGCCGGCACCATCGCCCAGTTCGCCGTCCTGGCGTGGGGCTCGGTCGGAACGACCACGGCCACCCCGGCTCCGGCCTTCACGACCTTCGCGGCCCTCACGGCCTTCACGTGGTTGTCCCTCGTTGCGGCCTTCACCGCCTTCGGACACGGCGGCGTCGGTGCGGCCTTCGCCCCGCGGTTCACCGCGTTCACCGTTTTCGTTGCGTTCGCCGCCACGGCCATTGCGTTCACCACCGCGGCCACCGCGGTCGTTGCGTGGGCCACGCTCAGTGCGCGGCTCCTGACGTCCCGTTTCCGGTCCACCATTGAGGCTCACCTGCACGCCCGCTTCGGGGGCCAGGGGTTTGCCCTCGGCATCAAAGCGTTCGCGCTGTGCGCCGCCCTGGCGTTCACCGCCACGGCCGCCGCGACCACCACGACCACCCCGTCCGTCGCC
>JBAQKO010000329.1:0-1505 GCA_049301075.1 Rhodoferax sp. | reverse complement strand
GCAGTTGCGCGCGCAGCGCCTCGGGCAGGAGTCCGGCGGTCTCGGTCGCCAGCGGCTGGTTGCGCAACTGGTTACGCAGGGTGCTGGCAAAGCCGATCAGTCCCAGCACAAAGGGGCGCGTCTCCCGGCCCGGGCCGATCAGGGTCAGGGCCTGGCGCGCCAGGTTGCGGGTCTCGACCAGTATGCTGCCCCACTGCTTGCGGGCTTCCCAATAGCGGTCGTAGCTGGCGTTGATGCGAAAGCCCAGAAAAATGGCCAGCGCCACGCCCATGAGCGAGAACGGGCTGGACGTGAGCGTGACTTTCCAGTGGAAGAACTGGCCATGCGCCAGGACCACGGCGCAGCACAGGGCAAAGATGAAGAGTTGCTGGCCAAGGATGCGCTGTATCAGGGAACCGCGGCGGACAAATAGCAGATGCACCCAGTGGGGGCGGGGACGAATGATCACGGGAGGGGAGTGGCCGAAGCGAAGAGGTGGGAGAAAGCCTTCCATTCTCGCATCGCGACGCGCCGTTATGCCGAAGTTTGGGATACTTACGGCTTCTCGCCCTGCGGAAATCCTCCCCAACGCCCATGTCCAACCCTACCAGCACCTCTCCAGAACCCCGCTTGACCTCCCTGTCGCACGGCGGTGGTTGCGGCTGCAAGATCGCACCCGGTGTGCTGTCGCAGATCCTGAAGACCACCACCGCCATGCCCTTGCCGCCCGAGTTGCTGGTGGGCATTGAAACGGCGGACGATGCGGCGGTGTACCAGCTCAATGCCGAGCAGGCGTTGATTGCCACCACCGACTTTTTCATGCCCATTGTGGACAACGCGTTCGACTTTGGCCGCATTGCCGCCACCAACGCCATCTCCGACGTGTACGCCATGGGTGGCACGCCCATCATGGCGCTGGCGCTGGTGGGCATGCCCATCAACGTGCTCTCCACCGAGACCATCGGCCAGATCCTGGCGGGTGGCGCGGCGGTCTGCAAGGCAGCCGGCATTCCCATTGCTGGCGGCCACACCATCGATTCGGTGGAGCCCATCTATGGTCTGGTGGCCCTGGGGCTGGTGCATCCCAAGCGCGTCAAGCGCAATGCCGATGCCCGCGTGGGCGACCGGCTGATCCTGGGCAAACCGCTGGGCGTGGGCATTTTGTCGGCGGCGCTCAAGAAGGAAAAGCTGGACGACGCCGGTTATGCCCGCATGCTGGCCGTGACCACCCAGCTCAACACCCCGGGCCCCGACCTGGCGGCGCTGGAGGGGGTGCACGCGCTCACCGACGTTACCGGCTTTGGCCTGGCCGGCCACGCGCTGGAAATCGCGCGCGGTGCCCGCTGCGTGGTGCAACTGGACTGGGCGCGCGTGCCGCTGATCGACGGTGTGCAGGCTCTGGCCAGCGCCGGCCTAGTGACGGGGGCTTCGGGGCGCAACTGGGCGGCCTATGGCCACGAGGTGAGCGTGTCGGCAGATTTTCCGGCCACCAGCCAGGCCTTGCTGAGCGACCCGCAAACCAGCGG
>JBAQKO010000328.1:0-1558 GCA_049301075.1 Rhodoferax sp. | reverse complement strand
CCCTTGAGCTGGCCGCGCAGGAGCTGCCAGCGCGCCGGGCGCAGCGTGGCAATGGCGTCCAGCCGCTGCTGGGCCACGCTGCGGTCGCGCCGGGGCTCCAGCAGCCAGCTCTTGAGCAGGCGGCTGCCCATGCCGGTCATGCAGGTGTCGAGCAGTGAGAACAGGGTGGGCGCGTCTTCGCCGCGCAGGGTCTGAACCAGCTCCAGGTTGCGCCGGGTGGTGGGCGGCAGGTCGATCAGTTCGCTGTCGCGCTGCACCTGCACGGTGCGGATGTGGCTCAGGGCGCGGCCCTGCGTGTGTTCGGCATAGCCCAGCAGGGCGGCGCAGGCGGCGTGCGCCTGGGGCAGGTCTTGCGCATTCCAGCCGGCCAGGCTGGCGGCCTGCAGCACCTCCAGCAGCTTGCGCTGGCCCAGGGCGCTGTCGAACTGCCATTCGGGCCGGGCCGTCAGGTACACGGCGCTGCCCCGGCGCAGGCGTTTAAGGCGCTCTTCAAAGGTCGGGGTGACGCTGGTGCTGTAGGCCAGCTCGGCCGGCGCCACGCGGGCGACCCACTCGGGCACGGCGTCGGGCGCGCATTCGGCCAGGTGCACCACGCCCTGGGTGACGCTGAGCCAAGCCAGGCCGCAGCGGTTGCGCGGGCCCTGGTGCACGGCCATGAGAATGGATTCGGTCTTTTCGCTCAGCAGCTCGGTGTCGGTCAGCGTGCCGGGGGTGACCACGCGCACCACCTTGCGTTCCACCGGGCCCTTGGATGCCCCCACTTCGCCCACCTGCTCGCAGATGGCCACCGACTCGCCCTGGCGGATCAGTTTGGCCAGGTAGCCTTCCATGGCGTGAAAGGGCACACCGGCCATGGAGATGGGCTGCCCCGCCGACTGGCCGCGGGTGGTCAGGGTGATGTCGAGCAGGCGTGCCGCCTTCTCGGCATCGGCGTAGAACATCTCGTAGAAGTCACCCATGCGGTAGAAGAGCAGGGTGTCGGGGTACCCGGCCTTGAGGGCCAGGTACTGCTGCATCATTGGCGTATGCCCATCGAACGGATTGGCCGTTTCGACAGTTGGATGTGTCTCTTTTTGCATCAATGACTTGTAGGGGTCGAACTCACGTGATTCTAGTTTCCCTTGAAAATCATGGACTTATGGCATGCAGGCGCGGCGTTTTCCACACATCGGGATATCCGCAGACAACACAAGGCGATACCGCAAATTCACTTGAACCAGGAATCTACCTGCAACAACGCCAGTACGCCCATCACCGCGAACATGGCCGCCGCGATGGAGTGCACCAGTTTCATCGGAATCTTCTTGGAGAAACGGTCCCCTACGAAGACTGCCGGCACGTCGGCGATCAGCATGCCGAGCGTGGTGCCAACCACCACCATCACCGGGTTCGGGAAATGCGCAGCCATGGCGACGGTGGCGATCTGGGTCTTGTCGCCCATCTCTGCCAGAAAGAACGTCACCAAGGTGGCACCAAAGACGCCCAGGTGTTTTGCAACCTGCGTTTCCTCTTCTTCGATCTTGTCGGGGATCATGGTCCAAATCGCCATGCCCAGGAA
>JBAQKO010000327.1:0-3893 GCA_049301075.1 Rhodoferax sp. | reverse complement strand
GTAATCCAGCAGGAACAGGGCCCCTGCCTGCAGGTGCTCGGCCAGGGTGCGGACAAAGGCCTCGCCCTGGGGATGGATCTCGGTCACATAGTCGTGCGTGCCAGGAATGTCGACGGGCGGGCGCAGGTCCGTGGGGCGGTCCTGCCAGACCAGGGGCGGGCCACTGGCGTCGGCCGTGCAGGCCACGCCCCGCTCATGCCAGACACCGGCCACGCGGGCCAGCAGCTTGACCGGCATGGCGTCCAACACCTCGTTGCCCACCACCACGCCCCGCAGGGAGGCGGGCAGCGCATCGACCCAGCGCACGGTGTCGCCGTGGGCCGCCAGCGTGGCCCGCTGGCGTGCGCGCAGGGGCAGCGACAAATCGACAATGGTGTAGCGGCGCACCGCCACGCCCAGCTCCGCCAGGGCATCCAGCAGCTGCAGGGCCAGGGCGCCCGAGCCGGCGCCAAACTCCCACACTTCGTCGGTGCCGGTGGCCTGCAGGGCCTGTGCCACCTGGCGTGCCAGAGCCTGGCCGAACAGGGGCGTCATCTCCGGCGCCGTGACAAAGTCGCTGCCGGCGCCCACGGTGGCACCGCTGGCGTCGCGCAGGCCCTGCGGCAGGGCGCCAAACACCATGGCGCCCCGGGTGTAGTAACCCAGGTCCGGGGTGTACAAGGCCAGGGCCATGAAGGCGTCAAACCCCATCCAGCCGCCTTGGGCCTGAATCTGCTGGCCGATGTGCTGCTGCAGGGGATGGTCCATGGCGGCGCCAGGAAATGGGGGGGTCGTTAAAATCGGGGCTGTTGTCATCTCAGACTGAATTGTCTCCCAATGTCCCTGCCCCCCCCTGCTCCCCCGCACGCGCCCACCGTCCTGGTGACCGGCGCCGCCAAGCGTTTGGGGCGCGAAATTGCCTTGGCGCTGGCCGCCGCAGGCTGGCGGGTGGCCGTGCATTACCGCGACTCACTCGAAGATGCTACAAAAACCGTAGCTGACTGCGCAAATCTGACGCCGGGTGCAGCCGCTTTTCGCTGCAATCTGGGAAATGAAACCGCGGTACGCAACCTGCTGCCCACCGTGGTGGAAGCCCTGGGCCCGGTGGACGCCGTGGTTAACAGCGCCTCCACCTTCGAGCACGACACCACGGCCAGCTTCAGCTTCGCGGCCATGGAAAAGCACATGCGCAGCAACGTCGGCGCAGCCATTCTGCTGGCGCAGGCCCTGCACGCGCACATCGCCCAGCGCCGTCCGGCCACGGCCGCCGGCGGGCCCTCTCCCAACGCGGCGGTGGTCAACCTGCTGGACCAGAAACTGTGGAACCAGAACCCCGATTTCCTGAGCTACACGCTGTCCAAGGCCGCACTGGAAGCCGCCAACACCATGCTGGCGCTGAGCCTGAGCCCGCTGGTGCGGGTGGTGGGCGTGGCGCCGGGCCTGACCCTGACCAGCCACTTGCTCAGCGACGCCAAGTTCGAGGCCTTGCACAAGCTCTCGCCCCTGGGGCGCTCCAGCACGGCGCAGGACGTGGCGTCCACCGTACTGTTTGCGCTGCAAAACCAGTCCATCACCGGCACCACGCTGCTGGTGGACGGTGGCCAGCACCTGATGCGCTTTGAGCGCGATTTTTCCCTGATGTGACAGCCCTCCAACCGTCGAACATGACCATGCACCACACCACGGGAACCCAGATCCTGACGCTCACCGGTTTGCGCTTTGACGCCAACCTGGGCATTCTCGAATCGGAAAAAATCGCGCCGCAGCCCATTCAGGTGGACGCCGAGCTGTGCCTGGGCCCGCAACCGCTGCTGCCCCACGATGACGACATCAGCCACGTGCTGGACTACCGCAAGGTGCGCCGCATCATCATCGACGAATGCACGGCCGAACATGTGAACCTGCTGGAAAGCCTGATCGGCAAGCTGGCGCACCGCCTGCTGCAATTGCCCGGCGTGCTGGGCGTGCGGGTCAAGATCGCCAAGCTGGAAATTTTTGACGACTGCGAAGTCGCCATCCGCGTAGAAACAGGAAAGTGGTAACCCCCATGAACGCAGTCTGGATAGACCAAGAAGCGGCCCCTGTGGCCAAAGACACCCAAACGCTCAAGATCGAGCGCGAAACGCACAAGCTGGAAAAGCGCCTGTGCCGCCAGGTGGGCCAGGCCATCATGGACTTCAACATGATCGAGGAAGGTGACCGCGTCATGGTCTGCCTGTCCGGCGGCAAGGACAGCTTCGGCATGCTCGACATCCTGCTCAAGCTGCAGGCCCGGGCTCCCGTCAACTTTGAACTGATTGCGGTCAACCTGGACCAGAAGCAGCCCGGGTTCCCCGACCACATCCTGCCCGAATACCTCAAGAGCCTGGGCGTGCCCTTTCACATCGAGACGCAGGACACCTACAGCATCGTCAAGAAAGTGGTGCCCGAGGGCAAGACCATGTGCAGCCTGTGCTCGCGCCTGCGCCGCGGCATCCTGTACCGCGTGGCCGATGAGCTCAAGATCACCAAGATCGCCCTGGGCCACCACCGCGACGACATGCTGCAGACCTTCTTTCTCAACATGTTCTTTGGCGGCAAACTCAAAGGCATGCCGCCCAAGCTGGTGAGCGACGACGGCGGCCACATCGTGATCCGCCCGCTGGCCAATGTGGCCGAGAAAGACCTGATCCGCTGGGCCGAGCACCGCAAGTTCCCCATCATCCCCTGCAACCTGTGCGGCAGCCAGGAGCACTTGCAGCGCAAGCAAATCGGCAATATGCTGCGCGAGTGGGAAAAGCAGTACCCGGGGCGCACCGAGACCATGTTCACCGCGCTGCAAAACGTGGTGCCCTCGCACCTGATGGACCACAAACGCCACGACTTCAAGAACATCAAAATCACAGGGGTGCCCGATGCAGACGGCGACAAGGCCTTTGACGAAGAAGAGTTCCCCCCCGTGGCCACCCTGCCCGGGTTGCAGGTGGTAACGGTCTGACCCCCCTGCGGGGCCTGGTTCGCCGCGGCTGGCTGTGCGCGCTGCTGAGCGCCCCGCTGCTGCTGGGCGGCTGCGCCCTGCCGCGCATGAT
Organism: Rhodoferax sp.; assembly: GCA_049301075.1. Classification (GTDB taxonomy): domain Bacteria; phylum Pseudomonadota; class Gammaproteobacteria; order Burkholderiales; family Burkholderiaceae_C; genus Allorhodoferax. The sequence continues at coordinate 846 of JBAQKO010000327.1, read as the reverse complement.
CGACAGCGAGGTGCAGAGCTTCACCGGCACCCGCCCCGCCGTGGCCGGCGTCGGCTACCGGTTTGAGCGCCTGCCCTCCCACGCCGCCAGCACCAACCGCGAAAGCGTGGAAGCCATGGCTGTGCAGGCACTGGCCAAGGTCGGTCTGCAGCTCGATACCCAACACCCCCGCTACAGCGTGCAGCTGGATGTGAGCATGGAACAGTTTGACCGCATCGCGCAGCGCCCCATGCGCCCGTGGAACTTCTCCTGGGGCGTTGGCACGCCGGGTGCCTTCTTCGGTTACGGCTATGGCATGGTGGAGCCGCCCTGGTACCAGTACACCGTGCATCTGCTCCTGCGCGAAGTCGCCACCAACCAGGTGGCCTACGAGACCAGCGCCAGCCACACCGGCCCCTGGTCCGACAGCGCCAACCTGCTGCCCGTGATCCTGGACGCGGCCCTGCGCGACTACCCCAATCCGCCGCCTGGTCCCCGCAAGGTGGCCATCGAACTGGTACCCGGTTCGGCACCGGAGCGCTGATGGGCGCCACCCGCATCATCGCCGTGCGCCATGGCGAAACCGCCTGGAACGTCGACACCCGCCTGCAGGGCCAGCTCGACATCGACCTCAACGACCGCGGCCGCTGGCAGGCCGCGCGCCTGGCGCAGGCCCTGGCCGAGGAACCCATTGCCGCCATTTACGCCAGCGACCTGTCCCGGGCCCGCGCCACGGCGCAGGCCATTGCCGACCAGTGCCGCGGCGAGGCGGCCGGCAAGGTGCCTCTGCACACGGGGCTGCGGGAACGCGGCTTTGGCCGCTTTGACGGCCAGACCTACGCCCAGATTGCCGCCGACTGGCCCGAA
>JBAQKO010000326.1:0-3790 GCA_049301075.1 Rhodoferax sp. | reverse complement strand
GCGCTGCTGCGCATCTGCCAGCCCCTCCGCGCGCAAGGCCAGGCGGGTCAGGGGGGTGCGCAGGTCGTGCGACACCGCCGCTACAAAACTGTCCCGCTCACTGAGCTGCCGGCATATCTGCGCCTGCATCTGGTTGAATACCCGGGTGGCCTCACGGCATTCGTCCGTGCCGTCTTCCACCAGGGGGGCACGATGGATATCCCGCCCCAACTCGTGCGCAGCGTTGGCCAGGCGCCGCACAGGCTGCGACAGCCAGCGCGCACCGATCCAGGCCGCCAGCATCAGCGCAGCGAGCCGAACCCCCACATCCACCCACAACCCCGGATTCAGAAAGGGGCGCGGACCGTTCTGGCCACCCGGACCACCGGGCCGCCCTGCAGGCCCCATGGGTGGTGGCGGCATCCCGCCAGGTCCCCCGGCATTGGGCACCGCGTACACCCCGGGACGGGAACCCGGTCCCGGTCCAGGCCCCGGTCCAAACAGGTGGGGGCCCATTTCAAACATCAATCTCAGCGCCAGGGCATGGCTGACCAGAACCGCCACGCTCAGCAACAGCGCCAAGCGGCCAAACAGCGTGCTGGGCACCAGCCGTGCGCGGGCCCATGCCAGCACACGGGTCATGCCGCGCGGCCCTGCACCGAAGCGACATCGAACAAATACCCCCGGCCGCGAACCGTCTTGATCATGTTCGATCCGTCCGGTGCGCGTGCCAACTTCTGGCGCAGCCGGGAAACCAGCAAATCAATGCTGCGCTCGCTCGCGCCGGCAATATGCCCGCGCGCCAGCTCCATCAACTGGTCGCGGCTCAACAAACGGCGCGGCGTGTGCAGGAAAGTGCTCAGGAGCCGGAATTCCGCATTGGACAAGGCCACCATCACGCCACTGGGCGCATGCAGGCTGTGGTTCTCCCGGTTCAATTTCCAGCCGTTAAAGCAAATCACATCATTTCCCGCGCGGCGGGCGGGCCCATCCAGCGGTATCGTGGAGCGCCGCAGAACGGTTTGGATGCGGGCCACCAGTTCCCGAGGTTCAAACGGTTTGCTCACGTAATCGTCAGCCCCGTTTTCCAGACCCAGCACCCGGTCGTAATGATCCGAGCGCGCCGTCAGCATGATGATGGGTATTTGGGATTGCCGCCGTATCTCACGGGCCAGGGTCAAGCCATCGGCACCCGGCAGCATCACGTCCAGCACGATCAGGTCGATCGCATGCTGCGCCATCTGGTGGCGCATGCTCGCGCCATCACCTGCCACATGGACCCAAAAGCCATAGGGCGCCAGATAACCGGCGAGCAGGCTGGTAATTTCGGTATCGTCGTCAACAATCAATATATGGGTTTTGGGGATCATGGCAGGCGAAAGAAAATAAGTATAAATTTCCCGCCTGCGGTTTCACCCGAAAAATCCCGGCGCCCGGCATACTTTGCCAATTCTTTACATGCTATTTATTTCAAACCTGATACAGGGTTGACACAATTCATATACAAATACACCGCCACCGGGCGTGATCTGACTTATTCATGCAATATCGATACCAAAATAATATCCAAATATATTAAACAGATACTTTGGATTGCCCCACGATACGGTTTCAGTACGTCATCGACGTGCGTGTCACGTGCGGCTGACCCAGCAACTTGGTCTTGAGGCCCGGGTCGGCGGGCTTGTCACCCAGCCAGATGTTCAGCAGCGCGTTAAAGAAAGCAATGTCACGCTGGGGCGCTGTCAGGGGCTTCTTGTTGAGCTCCACCACCGTGCCGGTACCCGGCACCCAATCCAGGGTCAGCGTGTCGCCCTTGCGCAGACCCTGCGGTTGACTGGAAATGGCCTTACCCAACTGCAGCAAATGGCCCATGACATGGGATTGCAGAGCCCCTCCGTCGGTCGAGGCATAGTTCGCGAGCACATCGTTGAAATCATCGCCACTCACATCGCGCAGCATGGCAATCACCAGCCGTCTTGGGCCATCCATGGACAAAACGTCGCGCACCGTTCCTCTCTGGTCCGGCAAATACAGGCCCATGGCGTAGATCTTGAAAATCAGCCGCATGCTGACGCCGGCGCCATTGAGTTTGAGGTTTTTTCCCGCCACCAGGACGGAGTCATCCAGCGCGACTCCATCCATTTCTACGGTGGCGGCAGCCGGCGCGCACGCCACGGCGCATGCAACGGCGGCCAAAGTAGTCTTCAATTCCAATAACATGGGTTTTCTCCAAAAGCAGACCGTCCGGGCAAGCGCATCTGCGTTCATTGATTTGCGGAAAGGAAATGCGGGAAACATTTGTCGCGCCGCTACCAGATGGCCAGGGTGTTGGTGAGCGCGCGCTGCAGCCAATTGCGCGTGGCAGCCTCCGGCACGTCGCCCTGCCCCACGACCTCCAGGCGGGCATTGACCACGTCGGCAGACCGGACGACATTGCCGTCCTTGATGTCTTTCGGGTCCACCACGCCGGAAAACCGCATCGTGTTGACCCCACCGTGCAAGGAGATGCTGCGCTCGCCCGCCACGACGAGGTTGCCGTTGGCCAGCACATTGATGACCGACGCCGCCAACTGTCCGGTGAAACTGCTGTCGTTCTTGGCCGTGCCATTGCCCTTGAAGGTGTTGCTTCCCGAGGCCGTGACATCCTGCCCCATCAGCCCGGGGAGGAAGTTGTTGGTCGCGGCAGCACCGGGCCCTTTGGAGGCCAGCGCGCTTTCGCGGCTGATATCGGTTTTGACCGTGTTGCTGGCACTCAGGCTTTCGGATATGTCCACCTTCAGCGTATCGCCCACGTTGCGTGGTTTCTGTCGCCCGGAAAAAAGCGACACCGAGTTTGGCTGGTACAGGGAGCCGGTGTTCACCCGCTCCACATTGGCTGGACGGGGAATCGGCGTTGCGGCCACAGGGCCCGGCACGATCGTGCTGGGGGTACTGGCGCAACCCGCTACCAGGCTGATGGAACAGGCCAGCCCGACCAGGCCGCCATGGGTGTACTTGCTCATGAATTTTCCTTCTCGATGGATGACGAACGCCGCTGCGGGACCACGCCGGTCACCAGCGCTGCGACCACGGGTTCCAGCTTGTCGTGCGTGGAGGCCCATTTGCTCGTGCCGTAGGTGGGGTCCAGCGCGTAGTGGCTGGTTGACAGCACCCGTCCCTGCGCGGTCTGCAAGGACAGCGCCGCGGTACTCACATACGACTGAAAGCGCTCGGTCAGCGGCGGCTTGTCCCAGTCAATCTGCGCGCTGTAGCGCAGCCAGACCTGGCACGGCTGCCCTGCGCCGGCCCCTTCATAGACCCGGCTCTCTATGTGGTGGCTGCGCAAGGCCGTCTGCAGCGCCGGCACCATGTCGGCCACTTGCGTCTGCGGGTTGAACTCAATGCACAGTTCCGAGAACGGTTGGTGGGGGTGGTAGACCGTGTTGCTGGCCTGCCCCGGCTCCGACTGAATCGCCATCGTGGCAAGCCCTCCGGTGGCCTTGGCAAGCTCCCAGATGGGCGAGGAACTGACGATGGAGCAACCCGCTTGCAGCGCGCCCAGCACCGCCACCAGCGCCACACGTTGACTCAGCGACAGGGCGTGCGTCCAGCCCGGTGCGCGCGACCCGCAGCGGCGTGGCATGTCAGACGATCGCGTTGAAGGCCTGCGCGACGAGCGTCGCGCCCTGCGACGCGTAGGTCGCCACCTTGCTGGCCGCCGAGCTGATCCCGTCGCCGATGGAGGACAGTGCGTCACCGACAGCCGAGGCCGCGGATGACACCTCGTTCTCTACGCTGTGAACCGCGTCGCCCACCGAGGACGCTACCG
>JBAQKO010000325.1:0-3430 GCA_049301075.1 Rhodoferax sp. | reverse complement strand
GCACCGGATGCCTCATACGTCGGCTTCGCCGCCGCAAAATCGGCAACCGGCGCCCCCGCCTCGCCCAGCACTGTGCCGGCCACGACGGAAGCCGAGGCCAAGACCCTCAAGCTGCTGCTGGAGGAAGTCTGCACCCGCCTCAAGTACCTGTGCGACGTGGGCATTGGCTACCTCACCCTGGACCGGCAGAGCCGCACGCTGAGTGGCGGCGAGGTGCAGCGCATCAACCTCACCACCGCTCTGGGCACCTCCCTGGTCAACACCCTGTTCGTGCTGGACGAACCCAGCATCGGCCTGCACCCGCGCGACATGAACCGCATCATCGTCGCCATGCAGCGCCTGCGCGATGCTGGCAACACCCTGGTGGTGGTGGAGCATGACCCCGCCGTGATGCTGGCCGCCGACCGCATGATCGACATGGGCCCCGGCCCCGGCGAGCGCGGCGGCCAGATCGTCTTTGACGGCAGCACCGAAGCCCTCAAGGGTGCCGACACCCTGACCGGCGCCTACCTGGGCGGGCGCAAGCAGGTGGGCATGGGCTTCAAGCGCATGGTGGCGCCCAGCACGCCGCGCCTGATTCTGGAGGGCGCCACCGAGCACAACCTGAAGCATGTGCATGTCGAGATCCCGCTGCAGCGCCTGGTGTGCATTACCGGGGTGAGCGGTTCCGGCAAATCCACGCTGGTGCAGGACGTGCTGGCCCCGGCGCTGTTGCGCCACTTTGGCAAAGCCACCGAAACGCCGGGCGCGCACGAGCGCCTGCTGGGTGCCGAGCAACTGAGCGAGGTGGTGTTCGTGGACCAGTCGCCCATTGGCAAGACGGCGCGTTCCAACCCGGTGAGTTATGTGGGTGCGTGGGATGCGATCCGCGAGATTTTTTCCGGCGCCGACCTGTCGCGCGAGCGCGGCTACACCGCCAGCAAGTTCAGCTTCAACGGCGGCGACGGCCGTTGTCCCACCTGCGGCGGCTCGGGCTTTGAGCACATCGAGATGCAGTTCTTGAGCGACGTGTACCTGCGCTGCCCGGATTGCGATGGCAAGCGCTATCGGCCCGAGATTCTGGAGGTGACGATTGAGCGCAAGGGTCGGCGCGTCAATGTGTCCGACGTGCTGGACCTGACCGTCACCGAGGCGGCCGATCTGTTCAGTGCGGACCGCGATGTGATCCGCGCGCTGCAGCCGATTGTGGACGTGGGGCTGGAGTACGTGAAGCTGGGCCAGCCGGTGCCCACGCTGTCGGGGGGCGAGGCCCAGCGCCTGAAGCTGGCCGGTTTCCTGGCCGAAGCCGCCAAGGCCAGCAGCGCCAGCCGCCAGGCGCTGGCGCGCCGGGGCACGCTGTTCATGCTGGATGAGCCCACCACCGGGCTGCACTTTGATGACATTGCCAAGCTGATGCGCGCCTTGCGCAAGCTGCTGGATGCGGGGCATTCGCTGTTGGTGATCGAGCACAACCTGGATGTGATTCGCGCCTCGGACTGGCTGATTGACCTGGGGCCGGAGGGGGGCGATGCGGGCGGTGAGGTGGTGGCATTCGGCACGCCGGAAGATGTGATGCTGCATGCCACCTCGCACACGGGGCAGGCGCTGCGGGAGTATGCGGCGGCTATGGGGGTGGTGCATGAGGTGGCCGAGCCTTCTGTCGCGTATTTGGTGCGCGCGGCCGGGGCTGGCGCTACGCCAGATGCCTCATACGTCGGCTTTGCCGCCGCAAAATCGGCACCCGGCGTAGCGCCATCCTCGGCGGATAACTCCATTCGCATCGTCAATGCCAAGGAGCACAACCTGAAGTCGTTGTCCGTGGACATTCCGCGCGGCAAGTTCAATGTGGTGACGGGCGTTTCGGGCTCGGGTAAGTCGACGCTGGCGTTTGACATTCGGTTCAATGACGGCCAGCGCCGCTATCTGGAGTCGCTCAATGCGGATGCGCGTTCCATTGTGCAGCCGGCGGGCCGCCCGGAGGTGGATGCGGTGTACGGCATTCCGCCCACCGTCGCCATCGAGCAGCGGCTGTCGCGCGGCGGGCGCAAGTCCACCGTGGGCACCACCACCGAGGTCTGGCATTTTCTGCGCCTGTTGTATGTGAAGCTGGGTACACAGCATTGCATCCACGACGGTGCGGCGGTGGAGCCGCAGTCGGCAGACCGCATTGCGGCGCAGTTGTTGAAGGACTTTCGCGGTCAGCACATCGGCCTGTTGGCACCGCTGGTGTCGGGGCGCAAGGGTGTGTACACCGAGTTGGCGGACTGGGCGCGGCCGCGGGGCTTCACGCATCTGCGGGTGGATGGCAACTTTTTGTCGACCACCAACTTCCCGCGTATCGACCGTTTCAAGGAACACAACATCGAGCTGCCGGTGGCCAGCCTGGACGTGAATCCGGCGCAGGAAGGCGCGTTGCGCGAGGCGCTGACGACAGCACTGGTGCATGGCAAAGGCGTGGTGCATGTGCTCTCGGGCATGGGCGGTTTGAAGGAAGCCATGTTGGCCGGCGCGCCCGCCGCAGGCATTGGCAGCGTGCAGGTGTTTTCCACCAAGCGGGCCTGCCCGGTGTGTTCCACGTCGTATGTGGAACTGGACCCGCGCCTGTTTTCCTACAACAGCAAGCACGGCTGGTGCCCGGACTGCGTGGGCACCGGTGTGGCGCTGACCAAAGAGCAGCGCAAGGTGTTTGATGATTCCGTGAAGGACGACGACAACAAGGGCCGCGAGCAGACCTTTGCCGAGGCCGATGTGGAAGACCTGCATGACACCACCTGCCCCACCTGCCAGGGCACGCGCCTGAACGCCACGGCGCGGGCTGTGCGGTTTGCCGGCGTGGGCATTGCCGACATTGCGCGCCTCTCCGTGACCGATGTGCGCCAGTGGGTGCAGACGCTGCAGGTGATCGGCGGCATGACCACGCGTGAGGGCGACATCGCCCGCGACCTGGTGCCGGAGATCAAGAGCCGCCTCGAATTTTTGGAAGAGGTGGGGCTGGGCTACCTGACGCTGGACCGGGGTGCCCCCACGCTCAGCGGTGGCGAGGCGCAGCGCATCCGGCTGGCCGCGCAACTGGGCAGCAATTTGCAGGGCGTGTGCTATGTGCTGGACGAGCCCACCATTGGCCTGCATGCGCGGGACAACAAGATTCTGCTGGGTGCTCTGCGCTCGCTGAGCGACAAGGGCAACACGCTGGTGGTGGTGGAGCATGACGAGGACACCATTCGCCATGCGGACCACGTCATCGACATTGGGCCCAGTGCGGGCAAGCGTGGTGGGCGGCTGGTGGCCGAGGGCTCGGTGGCCGATGTGCAGGCCGCTGCGGAGTCGCAGACCGGGCGGTATTTGCTGCATGCAATGAAGCATCCCTTGGTGGTGCGGCGGTCGGTGTTGTCGTATGCGGAGTCGGTGGCTCTCGCTGCGGCCGAAGCCGGTGCGCCGGGCGCCTCATACG
>JBAQKO010000324.1:0-2441 GCA_049301075.1 Rhodoferax sp. | reverse complement strand
CGCCCATGCAGGGCACGGCGGCCGACCTCATCAAGCTCAGCATGGTGAAGGTGCAGCAGGTGCTCGACGCCGAGCAGCGCGCCACCAAAATGATCATGCAGGTGCACGACGAACTGGTGTTTGAAGTGCCCGAGCCCGAGGTGGAGTGGGTGCGCACCGAGATTCCGCGCCTGATGGCGGGCGTGGCGGCGCTGCAGGTGCCGCTGCTGGCCGAGATCGGCTTCGGGCCCAATTGGGAAAAGGCGCATTGACTGGCATACCCTGCGTATTCGCCCCCTGGCACCCCGGTTTTTCCCAAGAAGCCTAGACTGTGCGGTTTTCCCCCGTTCAACCTTCTGGAGACACCCATGCTGAAAGAGGACTTGATGACTGAATTTGACGCCCTGTTGCCCGGCAAAACGACCGCCAGCGGCGCCACCCGGCGCACCGTGCTGCAGACCGCGCTGGGCGTGGGCTACGCCGCCACCGTGGTGCCCGTCATGGCCCAGACCGCCATTGCCACCCCGGCTGATGGCCTGCGTGCCGGTAGCACCACCTTTACCGTTAACGGCTTTCAGGTGCCGGCGTACTTCGCGGCACCCGAAGGCAAGACCGGCCTGCCGGTGGTGCTGGTGGTGCAGGAAATCTTTGGCGTGCATGAGTACATTGCCGACACCTGCCGCCGCCTGGCGCGCGAGGGCTATCTGGCCATTGCGCCCGACCTGTATGCGCGCCAGGGCGACGCCCGCCAGTACACCGACATCAGCAAGCTCATGGCCGAACTGGTGGCCAAGGTGCCCGACGCGCAGGTCCTGGCCGACCTGGACGGTGCCGTGCAATGGGCCACTGCCCATGGCGGTGATGGGAACCGGGTGGCCATCACCGGGTTCTGCTGGGGCGGGCGTATCACCTGGCTGTATGCCGCGCACGGTCCCGTGAAGGCCGCCGTGGCCTGGTACGGCCGCCTGGTGGGGGCCAATACCGAGCTCACGCCCAGGAACCCGATCGACGTGGCCACCACCCTGCACGCACCGGTGCTGGGCCTGTATGGCGGGGCCGACAGCGGCATTCCGCTGGACACCATCGCCAAAATGAAGGAAGTTCTGGCCACGGGCAACGCCGCGTCCAGGGCCTCGCAGTTTGTGGTGTACCCTGACACCCCCCACGCATTCCATGCCGACTACCGTCCCAGCTACCGCAAGGAAGCAGCCGAAGACGGCTGGAAGCGGGCGCTGCAGTGGTTCAAGGACCACGGCGTGGCCTGAACCGGTTACGGCGGTGGCGCCGCCCACGAGGCGGTTTTTAAGGATTAAAACGGGCTTTTGCCCGCAACCAATATGCGCAATACGCTATGACTTTGATAGCAATTTTAATGGGCACCCTGCTGGCCGGCATCGGCTCGGTCTGGCTGGCAGCGGCGTTGAGTTTTGGCGTGCTGGCCCGCTACACCCAGCACATGCTCAGCCTGGCCGCCGGTGCGCTCATGGCGACCGCTTTCATGCACCTGCTGCCCGAGGCGTTCGAGAGCCCGGTGGAGCCGCACGACCTGTTTCTGGTGCTGTTGCTGGGGCTGGTGTTTTTCTTTCTGCTCGACAAGGCCGAACTCTGGCACCACGGCCATGAGCACCACCATGACCACGATCATGACCCTGCGCACAGCCACGCGCCGCAAGCCGGCAGCTGGGCCGTGCTCACCGGTGACAGCGTGCACTGCTTTGGCGACGGCATCCTGATTGCCTCGGCCTTCATGGCCGACATGCGCCTGGGCATCATTGCCGCGCTGGCGGTGCTGGCCCACGAAGTGCCACACCACATGGGCGATCTGATGGTGCTGCGCGCGGGGGCCAGCAATCGGCGCATGGCGCTGACCAAGGTGTCGCTGGCCGGTGCGGTCACCGCCCTGGGCGGCATGGTGGGTTACTGGCTGGTGGACCAGTTGCACGACTACCTGCCGTATTTCCTGGTGGTGGCGGCCAGCAGTTTTGTGTACGTGGCACTGGCCGATCTGATTCCGCAATTGCAAAAGCGCCTGGCCCTGCGCCAGACCATTGCGCAGGTGGTCTGGCTGGGGCTGGGCATCGGCGTGGTCACGCTGGTGAGCCGCATGGCGCACGGCGGACATTGACCCCAGGCCGGTAGCCTGCGCGGGGTGGCCGCGGAGGGGCAAAGGGTGGGTAATTTAATCCGGGTATAATTTATTTTTAAATTAAACCCGGGTAAATCAATGCGCGCATCCCAAACCCTGTGCACGGTCTTTGAAGGCCCGCGGTGCATCGCCAGCGGCCTGCTGCTGGAAGTGGCGCCGCTGGCCAAGGCTGCGGTGGACCGCACGGCGTCCGATCCCCAGCCACCAGCGGTGCTGGTGTTTGAGGATGCCTCCAGCGAGGTCATCGAACTGGACTGGCGCGGCACACCGGAGGCCTTCCTGGCGCGGCTGCAGGCCCAGATCGCCAGCACCGTGC
>JBAQKO010000323.1:0-3410 GCA_049301075.1 Rhodoferax sp. | reverse complement strand
CCGCTGCACCCTGAGTGCCGGTGTGGCTCTGTTTTTTGACCACCAGAGCACGGTCGACGAACTGCTCAAGCGCGCCGACCTCGCCATGTACCAGGCCAAGGCGGCCGGGCGCAACGCGCTGCGGTTTTTTGACCCCACCATGCAATCCGTGGTCACCACCCGCGCCAACCTGGAGGCCGACCTGCACGAGGCCATCCTGAACAACCAGTTCGTTCTGTACTACCAGGCGCAGGTGGACCACCAGGGCCACCTGACCGGCGTGGAGGCACTCTTGCGCTGGCAGCACCCCAAGCGGGGCCTGGTCTCGCCGCTGGAATTCATCCCGCTGGCCGAGGAAACCGGCAGCATTCTGCCCCTGGGGCAATGGGTTCTGCAAACCGCCTGCCTGCAGCTGGTTCGCTGGGCCGCGCAGCCTGCCCTGGCGCACCTCACCATCGCCGTCAATGTGAGCGCCCGCCAGCTGCACCACCGCGACTTCGTCTCCCAGGTTCTGTCCCTGCTGGAGCACACCGGTGCCAACCCGCACCGGCTCAAGCTGGAACTCACCGAAAGCCATCTGGTAAGCGATGTGGAAGGCGTCATTGCCAAGATGGCGACGCTGAAGGCGCGCGGCGTCGGCTTCTCGCTGGACGACTTCGGCACCGGCTACTCCTCCCTCTCCTACCTCAAGCGCCTGCCCCTGGACCAGCTGAAAATCGACCAGAGCTTCGTGCGCAGCATCCTGACCGATTCCAACGATGCAGCCATTGCCAAGATGGTGGTAGCCCTGGCCGAGAGCCTGGGGCTGGCCGTGATTGCCGAGGGGGTGGAGCAGGACGCGCAGCGCACCTTCCTGGCGCAGCAGGGTTGCTACGCCTACCAGGGCTACCTGTTTGGCCGCCCCCTGCCGCTGGAGGAATTCGAGCGGCAGGCCGCGAAGCTGACCCGCTAAAAACCAGGCATTTCGGGCTGCATGCGGCGTATAGTATGCGTTGACAGCTACTGTTTTTATAGCGAAGCGGTCGCCACGGCGCAGTTCCCATGCTGCAACAAGGGTCGAAACGGCACGTCCACCGTGTTGGCTACACAATAGCCGGAAATTCCAACCGGGGGAGGCCCGTGCATCGACGCTCCAGCTTCGAGACCAAGATACGGGTTGCGTTCGCCGCCGCCGTGCTGGTGGTTGCCGGTCTCACCGTCGCCACCTGGAAGCTGGCCAACGACGCGACCGAAGCCGCAGGCTGGGTGGCCCACTCCCATGAGGTGCTCCGGATCCTGACACGCGCCAGCGGGGATACGCTGCAGATCGAGCTGAGCACGCAAAACTTCCGGATATCGGGCGACACCGCTCGGCTCACCGAACGCGATGCTGCGATCACTGCCCGGGAAGAAACCCTGCGCCGCCTCCAGCAGCTGATCCGCGACAACCCGCTCCAGCAGGAACGCTGGGAGCAGCTGCGCGCGGTGGTCGACGAACGCCTCGCGATTGCCCGCAAGACCGAGCAGCTGCGCAAGACCCAGGGCTTCGAAGCGGCATCGGCCTACATCGCAGGCGCCCCGTTGCAGGAAACGCGGGAACGCCTGCACCGGCTGCTGCATGCCATGGAAGACGATGAGCTGCAGCTGCTGCAGGTGCGCAATGCCGAACAGTTGCACGCGCGCCAGACCCTGCTGGCCGCCGGCGCGCTGGTGGCCCTGCTGCTGGTTGGCCTGCTGAGCGCAACCTACGCCCTCATCCGGCGCCAGTTGCGCGAGACCGAGGCCAGCCGGCAGGCACTCGTCGCAAGCGAAAGAAGCCTCTCCACCACGCTGCATTCCATCGGCGACGGCGTGCTGGCCACCGACACCCTGGGCCGGATCACCCGCATGAACCCGGTGGCCGAGCGGCTCACGGGCTGGACCCTGGACCAGGCGCGAGGGAACCCCATTGAAGAGGTGTTCTGCATCATCAACGAACACACGCGCGCCCCTGCCGTGGTGCCGGTGGCCATGGCGCTCGCCACGGGCGAAGTGCAGGAACTGGCCAACCACACCACGCTGGTCGCGCGCGATGGCCACGAATACCCGATCGCCGACAGCGCAGCTCCCATCCGCGATGACGCAGGCCGACTCAAAGGCGTGGTGCTGGTCTTTCGCGACGTGACCGCCGAGCGCCAGACGAAGACTACGATCCGCGAACAGAACGCGCAGCTGGAGCAACGGGTACGCGAGCGGACCCTGCAGCTGCTGGAGAGCGAAGACCACCTGCGCAGCGTCATCAACTACGTGCCCGCGCTGATTGCCTACGTCGATGCCGACCAGCGCTACGTGTACGTCAACCACCCGTACCAGACCTGCTTCGCCCCCGGACAGACCGACATCACGGGGCGCACGGTGCAGGAAATCCTGGGCGACGAACGCTACGCCCTCGCGTCGCCGCTCATTGCGCGCGCGCTGCAGGGGGTGCCCAGGAGCTACGACTGGCAGCCGTTCCCCGGCATCTGGCATACCGTCAGCTACGTTCCCAAGCGGGGCGCACAGGGCCGGGTGACGGGCTATTACGTGCTGGGACACGACATCACCGAGCGCAAGCGCGCCGAGGAAAAAATCCAGGCGCTCAACGCGGCACTGGAGCAGCATGTGCGCGAGCTGGAGCATGTCAGCCGCGCGCTGAAAACCCTGAGCGCCGGCAACCGCACCATGCTGCGCGCAACCGATGAGCAGGAGTTGCTCGACACCATGTGCCGCGCCATTGTGACGACGGGCCATTACCTCATGGCATCGGTGTGGTACCGCGTGGACGACGACTACCAGTCCCTGCGCCCCATGGCGGAGTGCAACCATCCCGGCGGCCTGGACACCCTGCGCCAGATGAACGGCAGCTGGGGCGACAACGCGCGTGGCCAGGGCGCGGTGGCCACCGCGATCCGCACCGACCAGACCCGCGTGGTCCGCAACATCCTCACCGATCCGGCCTACGAACCCTGGCGCCCCTACCTGCCCGGCTGTGCCTGTGGCGTTGCCTGCCCCTTGCACGTGGACGGCGAGATCATTGGCGGCATCGTCATCTACGCCGCCGAACCCGACTCCTTCGGGCCGGATGAAGTGACGCTGCTCACGGAGTCGGCCGATGACCTGGCCTTTGGCATCAGCACCCTGCGCGCACGGGTCGAGAAGCAGAAAACCCAGGAAACCCTGGACCGGCTGAGCCGATACGATGCGCTCACCGGGCTGCCCAACGAGGTGCAGTTCACCGAAGCCCTCACGGCCGCCATCGACGCCAGCACACGGCACCAACGGCCGTCGACCGCGCTGCAGGTCAATGTGGAGCGCTTGAACGAGATCAACGTGGCCCTGGGCTTTAACCAGGGCGACCAGATCCTGCGCGAATTCAGCACCCGGCTGCGCCATGCCGCGCCCGAGACGGCCACCGTTGCGCGTCTGCGCGGGGA
>JBAQKO010000322.1:0-2049 GCA_049301075.1 Rhodoferax sp. | reverse complement strand
CAGCAATGAAAGGGGTCAGACCATTGTCTGTGCACCATTCATACAAGGCCCGAATGAGATAAGGGCGCGTGGAACTGGAGTCTCTGGCGTCAATCATGGGAAGCAACCGAACAGGCGTTATTTGCGCATCACTTTTTCCGACGGGGTCAGTGCTTCAATATAGGCCGGACGCGAAAAGATACGCTCCGCGTATTTCAGCAACGGTGCCGCATTCTTGCTCAGATCAATGCCGTAGAAATCCAGGCGCCAGAGCAGGGGCGCAATCGCCACGTCCAGCATGGAGAAGTTATCCCCCAGCATGTACTTGTTCTTCAAAAACACGGGGGCCAGCTGCGTCAGACGGTCGCGGATATGCGCGCGCGCCTTCTCGAGTGCCTTTTCATTGCCCTTGGAGGTACGGGCTTCCAGCGTGGAAACGTGCGTGAACAACTCCTTTTCGAAGTTGAGCAGGAACAGGCGCACGCGGGCACGGTCCACCGGGTCGCCGGGCATCAGCTGGGGATGCGGGAAGCGCTCGTCAATGTACTCGTTGATGATGTTGGACTCGTACAGGATGAGATCGCGTTCCACCAGAATGGGCACCTGCCCATACGGGTTCATGACGCTGATGTCTTCTGGCTTGTTGTACAAGTCCACATCGCGAATTTCGAAGTCCATGCCCTTTTCAAACAGGACAAAGCGGCAACGGTGGGAAAAAGGGCAGGTTGTTCCTGAATACAGCACCATCATGGCGAAAGACTCCTAAAAATTAAAAAGAGTGGGCTGCCGTCGCGAACCCACTCCGAAGCATCAGGCCGCCCATTCAGAGCATGGCCTGATCGCACACGACCGTCTTACTTGACGTCATTCCAGTACGCGGCGTTCAGGCGCCATGCGAACAAGGTCAACACCGACAGGAACAACAAGACCCACACGCCCAGACGCACCCGGGTATTTTGGGCTGGCTCTGCCATCCATTGCAAGTACCCGACCAGATCACCCATGGACTGATCAAACTGCGCCGGCGTCATGGTGCCGGGCGTCAGCTGCTCAAAGCCCTTGAGAACATGGGTTTCCTGACCATGCTCGGTCACCGTTTCGAAGACCGCTGCACGCTTGCCCTGCAACTCCCACATGACATGGGGCATGCCCACATTGGGGAACACCAGGTTGTTCCAGCCCGTGGCCTTGGTGTCGTCCACATAAAACCCGCGCAAGTACGTGTACAGGTAATCGGCGCCCGTTCCCTTGCCGGCAGCCGAGCGCGAGCGGGCAATCACGGTGAGGTCCGGTGGGTTGGCGCCAAACCATTCCTTGGCCTGACGGGGATCAATGGCCGACTTCATGGTTTCGCCGACCTTCTCGGTGGTGAACAGCAGGTTGTCCTTGATCTGCTGCTCGGTCAGACCGATGTCACGCAGACGGTTAAAGCGCATGAACGCAGCCGAATGGCAGTTCAGGCAGTAATTGACAAACAGCTTGGCGCCATTTTGCAGGGCTGCCAGATCCGTGGTCTTTTCAGGCGCCTTGTCCCAGGCAGGACCGGCGGTGTTGGCCTGCGCACCAACCATGAAGCCCAGCGCCGCCAGCAAAGTGATGAATACTTTTTTCATTTGCATACTCTCCGGCTCAGTGGGCAGAAAAATTGACACGGGTGGGTTCCGCCTTGGTCTTGCCCAGGCGACTCCACCAGGGCATCAGCAGGAAGAAGCCGAAGTAGAACAGCGTCCCCACTTGCGACACGCGCTCGCCAACGGCGGAGGGCGGTTGCGTACCCAGATAGGCCAGGATCACGAAATTGACCACGAACACGCCGTACACATATTTGTGCCAGTCCGGACGGTAGCGGATCGACTTGACCGGGCTGTTGTCCAGCCAGGGCAGGAAGAACAGGATGACAACCGCGCCACCCATGGCCACCACGCCCCAGAACTTCGCATCGATGGACAGCATCATCGCAATGACGACCACGGCACCGCCGACGATCACGCCCTTGAAAATAGCCGGCATCTTGAGCTTGATGACGCTGAATGCTGCCGCGCCGAGCACGCAGACGATCAACACATACAC
>JBAQKO010000321.1:0-7751 GCA_049301075.1 Rhodoferax sp. | reverse complement strand
ATGTGTTTGAGGACGGCCCGACCGACACCGGGCTGCGCTACTGCATGAACTCGGCCTCGCTACACTTCGTACCTGCATGAAGATACTGATCGACTTTTTCCCCCTCCTGCTGTTCTTTGGCGCCTACAAGCTGTTCGACATTTACGTGGGAACGGCGGTACTGATGGCCGCCACCGTGCTGCAGATGGCGCTGATTTACGGCATTGACCGCAAACTCCAGGCCATGCACAAGGTCACGCTGGCGCTGGTGCTGTTGTTTGGCACCCTGACGCTGGTCCTGCACGACGACCGCTTCATCAAATGGAAGCCCACGGTGCTGTACACCGCCATGGCCATCGCGCTGGCGGTCGCCATCTGGGTGATGCACAAGAACTTTCTCAAGCTGCTGCTGGGCAGCCAGTTGGTGCTGCCGGAATCGGTCTGGCACCGGCTCAACGTGGCCTGGGTGGTGTACTGCGCATTCATGGCGCTGAGTAACGCTTACGTGGTGATGTACTACAGCACCGAAGCCTGGGTAAGTTTCAAGCTCTGGGGCTACGCCTTTCCGCTGGTTTTCATCATCGGACAGGGGCTGTACATTGCCCCCCATCTCCGGGCCAACGACCCTTCTGACACAGGACCCACACCATGACCACCTCTGCCCCCACCGCCGCCCGGCTGGAAGAGCGCCTGCGCGCGCGTCTGGCACCCACCCGGCTGGAAGTCATCGACGAAAGCTTCCAGCACAACGGCCACGCCGGCTCCAACGGCACGGGTTTCGGAACCCATTTCCGGGTTCGCATCGCTTCGGAACTTTTTGCCGGCAAGAACCGGGTTGCACGCCATCGCCTTGTGTATGATGCACTGCAAGATTTTATTGATCAGGGCCTGCACGCCCTGGCCATTGAAGCCGAAGAAACACAACCCCATACCAGCGCTTAGTACGATCTCGCATCCCTGAAGGAAAACGCATGAAGAAGCAAATTCTGTCCGCCCTGACCCTGACCGCCCTGATGGCGGCAGCCGCGCCCGCAGCCTGGGCCCAAAACGTTGCCATCGTCAATGGCAAGGCCGTGCCCCTGTCGCGCGTGGAAGTGCTGACGCAGCAAATGGCCCGTTCGGGCCGCCAGGTCACCCCGGAAATGCAGGGCCAGATCAAGGACGAAGTCATTGCCCGTGAAATCTTCATGCAGGAAGCCCAGGCCCGCGGTCTGGACGCGACGGAAGATTTCAAGAACCAGATGGATCTGGCCCGCCAGGCCATTCTGATTCGTGAGCTGTTCACGGACTACCAGAAGAAGAACCTGGTTTCCGATGACGAAGTTCGTGCGGAATACGACAAGTTTGCCGCCGCCAACAGCGGCAAGGAATACAGTGCCCACCACATCCTGGTGGAAACGGAAGACCAGGCCAAGGCCATCATTGCGCAGCTGAAAAAAGGCGGCAAGTTTGAAGCCATCGCCAAGAAATCCTCCAAGGACCCCGGCTCCGGTGCCAACGGTGGCGCGCTGGACTGGGCCAGCCCCAGCAACTACGTGAAGGAATTCTCCGACGCACTGGTAGCCCTGTCCAAAGGCAAGATCACCGAGACACCGGTCAAGACCCAATTCGGTTACCACATCATCCGCCTGGACGACGTGCGCGAAGCCCAGTTGCCCAAGTTTGAAGAAGTGAAGCCGCAAATTGCCCAGCAATTGCAGCAGCAACGCATGGTCAAGTTCCAGGAAGACCTGCGCAGCAAGGCCAAGGTGGAGTAAGCCACCCGTCCGGCTGTGTGCCTGATGCAAAAAAACGCGGCTCCGGCCGCGTTTTTTTATGCCCAGCCGCGATGCGATTACTATTGCCCTATGGATCGTATGGAATAGCTAGAACAACGAGGACGAACACACCATGGACGTAGCAGGCATCACCCTGACCGAGGAGAATGGCAACGTGCTGTTGCACAGCCAGCCAACGGCCGGGCGCACCCTGGTCGATTCGGAGTTGCTGCACGCCCTGCTGGAACAACACGGATACGGCGGATGCCTCTTGCATGAAGCGGCCATCGCCACCGCGGCCAGCGACTGCAATACCCGCACCACGCCGTTCACCGCCCACCTGGCGGACCGGCTGGACGCCACCGTCAGCGTCCGGATTGCGGCCGACGAGATGTCGGCTGAGCTGACCCTCACGCCCGCGCAAGGCGGCAAGACAGCCTGCGCCGAAGACGTCATGCATGTGCTGACCGCCGCCGGCGTGGTGTTCGGCGTGGACGAAACCACCGTACGCCAGATTTGTGCCGAGGGCCACGCCCACCACGCACCGATTGCCCACGGCGCGCCGCCCGTCAATGGCAACCCCACCATTTTCGAAGCACTGATCCCGCAAACGGCGGACCGCTCCCCCAAGCTGGATGCGGACGGCTTCATTGACTACCGTGATCGGGGCGACATCTGCGTGGTGCATGCCGGAGCCGCGCTCATGCGCCGCATTCCGCCCACCGCAGGGGTGGACGGCCACACCGTGCGGGGCCGTGTGCTGCCATCCCGCGCCGGATTGGACGAACCCTTTGCGCCCCAGCTCTCCGGTGCGCAGCTGGCCCCGGAAGACCCCAACCTGCTGCAGGCGGTGGTGTCCGGGCAGCCCGTACTGGTTGCGCACGGCGTCATGGTCGAGCCCATTTTGCGCGTCAAGGAAGTGAACCTCACCACCGGCAACATCCATTTCGAGGGAACCGTGCAGATTGACGGCGAAGTCATCCAGGGCATGAAAGTCCGGGCCAGCGGAGACATTCTGGTGGGTGGCACGGTGGACGGCGCCCTGCTGGAAGCCGGGGGCAACATCCAGGTCGGCGGCGGCATCATTGCCCAGGCCGATGTCCGTGCGGGCGGCTCGGTGAATGCGCGTTTTGCCGAAGGTGCCAGCATCCGCGCCGGTACGGTGATTGCCCTGGACGACGCCGCCCTGCAATGCGAGCTGCAGGCGCTCAACCAGATCATCATCGGGGTCAAGTCTCCCCAGCGCGGGCGCCTGGCCGGCGGCTCCGCCACCACCATGATGCTGCTGCGCGTGCCGGTCCTGGGTTCCAACCAGGGCGGCGTCACCCGCGTGCTGGTGGGAACCAACCCGGAACTGGAAACCCAGCGCAAGGCGCTGGAAGAGCGCCTGGAGAAAGAAAAGACCAACGAGGAAAACCTGAAGAAACTGGTCCACCACCTGACGACGGCCGGCGACCCCAAAGGCATGCTGGAGCGGGCCAAGGGCGCCTGGCAGCAGGCGCTCCAGGCCTGGGCCCAGTCCCTGGTCGAGCGGGAGGAGCTGGAAAAGCAGCTGGCGCTGACGCAAGGTGCCCAGGTGGAGATTGGCGTGGGCGTGGCGGGGGCCGTGGACCTGGCATTTGGCCAAAAATTGGCCCACTTGCGCACCGAATTTGACGGCGGCGTTTTCTCGATCGACGCCGATGCCCACATCCTCTTTACCGACGTGTCAGGAAGTGCAAAGCCCGTTGCCTGAGCCCACCGGGCTGGCGCTGGGATAATTGCCGCATGTCCCTGCCCGATTACCAACTTGAACTCTTGGCTCCGGCGCGCGATGCCGACATCGGCATCGAAGCCGTCAACCACGGCGCCGACGCCGTCTACATTGGCGGCCCGGGCTTTGGCGCGCGCTCCAGTGCCGACAACAGCGTGACCGACATCGCCCGCCTGGCCCGCCACGCCCACCGTTTCAACAGCCGCATCTTTGTCACCCTCAACACCATCCTGCGGGACGATGAGCTGGAGCCGGCCCGCAAGTTGGCCTGGCAGTTGTACGACGCGGGAGTGGACGCCCTCATCATCCAGGACATGGGTCTGCTGGAACTGGACCTGCCCCCCATCCAGCTGCATGCCAGCACCCAGACCGATATCCGCACGCCCGAAAAGGCCCGCTTCCTGCAGGACGTGGGCCTTTCGCAGATCGTGCTGGCGCGCGAACTCACGCTGGAGCAGATAGCCGCCATCCGGGCCGTGACCGACCCCAGCCGCTGCACCCTGGAATTTTTCGTGCACGGAGCCCTGTGCGTGGCCTACAGCGGCCAGTGCTACATCAGCCACGCCCACACCGGGCGCAGCGCCAACCGCGGCGAATGCAGCCAGGCCTGCCGCCTGCCTTACCAGGTGGTGGACGCCAAGGGCCGTTTCGTGGCCCACGACAAGCATGTGCTATCCATGAAGGACAACAACCAGAGCGCCAACCTGGCCGCGCTGGTGGACGCGGGAGTGCGCAGCTTCAAGATCGAGGGCCGCTACAAGGACATGGGCTACGTGAAGAACATCACGGCCCACTACCGCAAGCTGCTGGACGAACTCGTGGCCGCGCGCGAGGACTCGGATCAGCCCTTCGCCCGCAGCAGCAGCGGACACACCACCTTCAGCTTCACGCCCGACCCGAACCAGAACTTCAACCGCGAGTTCACCGACTACTTCGTGCAGGGCCGCCAGGACGACATCGGCGCCTTTGACTCGCCCAAGAACCCGGGCCAACCCATTGGCCATGTAACCCAGCTCGGCCCCAACTGGGTGGAGCTGGAGCTGACCGACCGGACCATGGCCCTGCACAACGGTGATGGCCTGTGCTACTACGACCTGCAAAAGGAACTGGTCGGCCTGGCCATCAACCGCGCCGAGGCCATCAACGCCTCCAAGGGCCGCTGGCGTGTCTTTCCCAAGGACGCGCTGGCCGGTTTGAAGGATCTGCGCAAGGGCCTGGAAGTCAACCGCAACCGCGACGTGGACTGGGTGCGCGTGCTGGACAAGAAATCCAGTGACCGGCGCATTGGTGTCTGGGCGGCCTTGTCCACCACGCCGGACGGCATGGCCCTGTCGTACACCGACGAGGACGGCTGCGTGGGCGAGGCCCAGACCGCCCTGCCCCACGAACCTGCCAAGGACGGCGCAGCCGCCGACGCCAGCAACCGCACCCAAATCAGCAAACTGGGCGCTACTATTTTTGAAGCACTTGACGCAGATGTTACGGGGGCTAGCGGCCTATTTGTACCCGCATCGGTGCTCAATGCCCTGCGCCGCGAGGCGATTGACGCCCTGGAGGCCTCGCGCGCCCAGGCCTGGCAGCGCCTGGAGCGCGCCCAGCCCGTGCAGCCCCCCGTTGCCTACCCGGAAGACACGCTGAGCTACCTGGGCAATGTGTACAACACCTCCGCACACAACTTTTACGCCCGCCACGGCGTGCGGATCATCGACGCCGCCTTCGAAGCCAACGCCGAACTCGGTGAAGCCAGCCTGATGATCACCAAGCACTGCGTGCGCTTTTCGCTGAGCCTGTGCCCCAAGCAGGCCAAGGGCGTGGTGGGCGTGCAGGGCCAGGTCCGGGCTGAACCCCTGCAACTCATCAACGGCAAGGAAAAGCTGACCCTGCGCTTTGACTGCAAACCCTGCGAAATGCACGTGGTGGGGAAGATGAAAACCTCGGTACTGAACCAGGCCCGCAAGGAACTGGCGGCAGCGGCCGACGGTGTGCCCCTGACCTTTCACCGCACCCGACCCGCCCAAGAATTCGGCCACTGAGTGGCATGACCTGAACCTGTGAACGCGCTACTAGCCCATCCATGAACTTCTTCAACCGACTGGTTTCCAAGGTACGGACCCAGCGTACCAACCGCCAACTGGGAGCCGTGCTGGCCTTTGTCGCCGGCGCCGTCAACGCCGGCGGTTTTCTGGCCGTCAAGCGCTACACCTCGCACATGACGGGCATCGTGTCCGAAGTGGCGGACGATCTGGTGCTGGGGGAGCTGACGCTGGCGCTGACCGGCCTGATGTTTCTGATGGCCTTCATGGCGGGGGCCGCCACCACGGCCATGATGATCAACTGGGCACGCCGGCGGCACATGTACGGTGAATATGCGCTGCCCCTCATGTGGGAGGCCGTCTTCCTGCTGGCTTTCGGGCTGCTGGGCGCCAATCTGGACATCTGGATTGACGTGTTTGTGCCCACCACGGTGCTGATCCTGTGTTTCATCATGGGCTTGCAGAACGCCATCGTCACCAAGATCTCCCGGGCCGAAATCCGGACCACCCACATGACCGGCATCGTGACGGACCTGGGCATCGAAATCGGGCGGCTGTTCTACTGGAACCGGTCGCCCAGCGCCAACGCCACCCATTTCGTGCGGGCCGACCGCGACCGGCTGGCCATCCATGCCACGATTTTGGCGCTGTTCTTCACCGGCGGTATCGTGGGGGCCATTGCCTTCAAGGCCATCGGTTTTTACGCCACGGTGCCCATTGCCGCCCTGCTGATGGTGCTGGCCAGTCCGCCCCTGTGGAAAGACATCACTGAAGATGCTTGAACATCTTGGACGCAATGCGCTCGGAAATACGGACGCTGCGCGAGCCGGGTAACAGCTCAAACGGCTCGCCGGCGCACACGGTGCCTGGCACCTCCACCGCCAGGTAAAAACCGCAAAAACCGCTCTGCGCCATCGTCTTGACCGCCGTGTTGAAGCCCATGGCGGCGTTGAACTTGTAGCAGGGCTCACGCGGCTGCGTCACCCGCAACGCGCAATGGGCAAAGCGCAGCACATCGCCCACCCAGACATCGCTTTCCAGCAGCCCCTGCAGGGTGAGGTTCTCCCCCATGGAGCCATGCGGCAGCTGGGTATCGATGTCGGCCACACCAGCATCCCGGCGCGCGTTGCGCCAAAAGTCGTAGTGCTCCGCCGGGTAGGCATAC
The DNA here is from genome assembly GCA_049301075.1 of Rhodoferax sp. Lineage (GTDB taxonomy): Bacteria > Pseudomonadota > Gammaproteobacteria > Burkholderiales > Burkholderiaceae_C > Allorhodoferax. Next base: position 1,064 of record JBAQKO010000321.1, on the reverse strand, counting down.
ACCGCCTTGTCCAGCCCACCGTGCACCGACAGGTCGGCCTGCTCGTCGCCCTGCAGACCCAGCGTGCCGACACCCACGTCCCCCTGCACCGCCGTCTTGTGGATGGCCGTGAGGATGGAGCGCCCGGAAATGGTGATCTTGCGGGCCTGAGCCATCTGGACGCCCAGCACGCAGCGCGTGGCAGTAGACATCGTCAGCCCTCCTACAACGGCTGCTGGACCACGTCGCCGGCGCGGCTGGAGTAGCGCACGGCCGCATCCAGCTTCTCGACCTGCACGGTGGCTGCGCGCCGGTACACCTGGCTCCGCAGCCAGTCGCATTCGGCTTGCAGGGCGGCTTCATCACCCAGCCGGGTGTGCCAGACCTTTTGTTCCGCGTTCCAGCGGTAGCCGCGGGCCTTGAGCAGGTCCTTGGCGTCAAACGGGGCGCCGGTGGCCTGCAGGCGGTAACTGGGCTTGCGGCCCTGCGCCACCAGATGGGCCAAACCGGTATGCGCCTGCTGCGGCAGCGGGCTTGCCAGCACCGCCAGCAGCGCGTGGCAGTCCATCTCGGCGCGGTGGGCGTCGTAAAACCAGCCCATCTCCAGCGCCAAACTTTCCAGCTTGGCCGAGCCGCGTCCGTAATCCTTCCAGCCGATGTCGGCAAACGAGCAGGCCCAGGCCAGTTCCCGAAACCGGGGCATGCGGGCCTCGGCAAACGGGCGGTCAAACCCGGCGTTGTGCGCAATCACCAGATCGACACCGTCGAGCAACTCCGCCACCCGCGCTTCGTCCAGTCGCTGGCCCTGCACCATGGCGTTGCTGATACCGGTGATGCCTTCGATCTCCTTGGGAATGGGAATACCGGGGTCTTCCAGGCCGTCATAGACCTGGACGGTGCCCACCGGCAGCCCCGTGGCCAGGTCCACATCGACCCGCAACAGGGCGAGTTCAATGATTTTTTCCCGGGACTGGTCCAGGCCGGTGGTTTCGGTATCCAGCACCACCACGCGGCACACGCCCTGCCCGTCGGCAGCTGACGGCCATTGCAGGCGCGGCTGCAGGCGACGCAGCACGCGGTAGTCC
>JBAQKO010000320.1:0-3693 GCA_049301075.1 Rhodoferax sp. | reverse complement strand
CAATACAAGGACCTCACCCGCACCCACCTGCGCGGCATGATGAACTCCGTCATCCTCCGCGAGGACGCCGACCCGGTGGAGTTCCTGAACGCCATTGGCGATCTGGAAGGCGGCAGCGAGGCCATGGCCGACTATTTTTCCGAAAAATGGAGCCGCATCGAAGCCTTTGCCCGTACCGGCACCTTTGACGCGGTGGAAGACGACGGCGAGATGCTGTCCGAAACCGCTCTGCTGGCCAGTGCCTACGTGCCGCCCAAGCTGGAGCTCGACGAGGTGGCCGACCAGGACTGGATGCAAATGGCCTGGCTGCTGCGCTACGAATGCCCGGACCTGTTCATGGAAATGGTCATGGTGCTGCGCGCCAAGGCCCGCGCCCACGATCTGGGCCTGGAAGAAGACGACGACGAAGCCGTGGAGGCCGAGGAAGATGATGGCCGGGTCGAGACCGGTGACACCGACCGCGGCAAGGCCACGCCGGCGGCACGCGACGACGACGAGGAATCCGCCATTTAAGCCTAGCGCCCACACGGTCCCTTTCTGCACGATGACGATGCCCCACCCCGCCCCGCACCACGCCGTATCGACCTTTGACGCGCGGCCGTTCTTCGAGAAGGCACTGGTCTACGGCGTGCAGCACGGCATCCTCAACCAGGACCGGCTGGACGCCATCCGTGCCGACGCCCCCAAGGGCATCGTGCAGATTGCACGGTACTTTGGCAACGAGTTCCTGCGTCCGGAACTGGAGAAGGCCCGCGAGCGCATCGTCAACCTGGTGAGCCTGCATCTGGAGAGCACCTCGGGTGGAGACTTGCGCCAGGCGGCCGAATCGCTGCGCGACCACTCCTTCCTGTCGCGCTCCAAAGCTGGCTCGGACATGCTCAAGGCCCTGATCGCCATGCCCCAAAGCAGCCACTTCGGCATGAACGAGCACACCGGCTTCACCGACGAACACATCCCGCTGCTGGCCAAATGGTCGCTGCGCAGCCTGCCGGAATACCAGCAGGAACTGGCCCAGCGCAGTCAGGTAGCCCAGGTAGTGGACGCAGCGGTCTGGCTGGCCGAACAGATGGGCCTGGACGTGGACGAACTGGAGGAGTCCGGCAAGGACGCCGAAGCCGTGATCCGCACCGCGTTGTTGGCAGGGGCCTGCAAACGCACCGAGATGCCGGACTGGGTGGCCTTTGAGAAGATGGTGGGCACGCTGCGCAAGAAACACGCTGCCAGCGCCAAGGCGGCGGCCTCCCTCCCCACCTTGCCTCTGCCCAAAGATCTGCCACCGGCCTTCAGGCCCGCAGTGGAAACGGTACGCCAGTCGGTGCTGGCCGATCTGCCCAAAATTCTGGATGCCACCCTGCCGGTGCGCAAGCTGTTCGACCAGACGCCGGCGTTCATGGGCCGCTATTTCTGGCTGGAAGACGGCCTGAACGAAGTCGACCATTTTGACCGCAGCGTCTCCGCACAATGGGACAAAGCCACCGGCGGGCACAGCGACGACGGCTCCCTGCTCACCCTGTTCCTGTGCGTGGCCGCCGGCAGTGCCCCCAAAACCGTGCTGACCGAAAAAGCGGCGGCGACGTTGGTGCGCCGCATCCGCAAGAGCGGCTTCCAGCCCGAACTGGCGCGCCAGTTCATCCTGCACCACGCCCCTGCACCGCACCAGGACGGCTACTTGCAGCTCTGGGACAGCTTCGTGGAAGAGGCGCAACCCACCCTGCTGAGTGACTTTGACTACGCACTCAAGGACGCTCTGGCACTGCTGCGCCGGGAATGCAGCGTCGGCCCCTGAATCACGCCGGCGCAGCGGCAACCCGCCAGGGCAAGCGCCGGTTCGCAGGTATATTGGCAGGCAGTCTGACCCTTGTGCACTTAATTGTTTTGAACACCATGAACCTGAACCGTCTTTTTTCCGCCCTGGCGCTGATGGCCCTGCTGCTGACCGGCTGCTCGCCACAAGAATCCGCGACCAGCACCACCAGCCCCGCCAAACGCACCGTGTCGCTGGCCGAGGTGGCCGCGCAGGCCAAAGGTTTCACCGCCGGCACCCTGATGGCCGCCAACACCGTTTATGTGTTCTTCGATCCCCAGTGCCCGCATTGCGGACGCCTGTGGGAAGCCGCCCTGCCGCTGCAAAAGAAAATCAAGTTTGTGTGGATTCCGGTGGGCATCATCAACCCCAGCAGTTCGGCACAGGGTGCCGCCCTGTTGTCCGCGGCCAACCCGGTGGAACTGATGTCTGAGCATGAAGCGTCGCTGCTGGCCGGCAAGGGCGGCATTTCCGCGTCCGCCAGCCCCGCGGCCGAAGTGGCGCAGGCCATCAAGACCAACACCCAGCTGCTCAACAGCCTGGGAGCCGAATCGGTGCCGTTCATCGTGGCCCAGAATCCGGCCAACGGCCAGATGGTGAGCCGCGAAGGCTCCATGAGTACCGCTGCGCTGGCCGAGTTTCTGGGTACTACGGCACCCTGAAACCGCTCAGTTCTTGAGGTCGCGCTTGCGGTCCTCGAATTCGGCCTTGTCGATTTCGCCGCGCGCGTAGCGTTCACGCAGAATGGCCAGCGCGCGGTCTTCACCACCGTGGTGGTAGTGCCGCGGGCCCGTCCAGCGCACCAGCGCCACCACCCCCACGACCAGGAACACCCACCACAGGACGTGCATCAGCCCAAAACCCCAGCCACCGCCGTCCCATCCCATCATGCCCGGGCCGTAGGGCTGGGACCATGCCGGCACCGAGACCAGGCACGCAGCCGCCAGAAACGCAGCATATTTGGCTTTCATATCCGCCTCCACCCGTTCAGCCGAAAGGCCGAAACCTGTGGGGATGTTGAACCGCTTATTGCGTCACGTCAAGCCGGGGCCACGGAACCGGACCCATCATGCGGCGTTACCTGCGGGTATAACCGCATCCTTGCGGCAGGAAAAAAACAGGAGTGTCACGGCATGAAACTCAGTCAAAAACTTCCCCTGGCCTTTGCCCTGGCCCTCAGCCTGATGTTGATGGGCGCCTTGTTCGGCATCTTCAAACTGATGGGCGCAGTCGAAACCTACAAGACCGACGTCATGGATACGGTGCGTTTCAACCGCGAAGCCTCTGCCATCAACCGGCACTTCGCCACCGGCATCCAGGAATGGAAAAACGTGCTATTGCGCGGCAAGAATCCCGAACAGCTCACCAAGTACTGGGCATCCCACGAAGCGGAAATGCAGCAGGTCGTCCAGGGCGCGCGCGCTGGAGGCCGCCTTGCCACCGGGCGCGGCCAAAGAAGTGGCGCGCAAACTGGGCCCCCAGATGGGCGTAGCGGCAGACGGCTACCGCAAGGGACTGGAAGCCTACAAAGCGGCTGACATGGATTTTGCGGCCGGCGACCAAGCCGTCAAAGGCATTGACCGCGAAGCGGTGAAAACCCTGGAGGAACTGATGGCCACCCTGGCCCGGGAGGAACAGCAAGGCTCACAGGCCGCCAGCGCCACCGGAAAGTTCAGTGGCACCCTCTCCCTGGTCGTTTTGCTCGTGGCGACAATTGCCGTCATGGGCGCCAGCCTGTGGTTCAGCCGCAGCATCACCCGCGGCGTGAACCATGCAGCCGAAGTGGCCGACCAGGTCGCCCAAGGCCACCTGAACGCGCCCATTACCGTCAGCGGCCGCGACGAGATCGGCCAGTTGCTGACCTCCCTGCAGACCATGCAGCACAGCCT
>JBAQKO010000319.1:0-8709 GCA_049301075.1 Rhodoferax sp. | reverse complement strand
GGTGTTTGCTACGCCGTGCGGGGCAGGGTTCGGGTGGTCGAGTTGAAAGCCGGCGCCCTGCAGCAGCGCCGACAGCGGGGCATTGGCTGCGGTCGCACCGGCCGCTGGTGCCGGACTGCGCAACGCGAACCGGGTGCCGCGCTTGCAGCGCCGGGCCAGCAACTGGGCGGCCCATTTGTCCAGGGGCGCGGTGCCCACTACGGTGTCGGTCTGAAAAACCTGTTCGCCCAGCATGGCCTGCATGTCGCCGCGACACAGCGTCAGCGAGATCTGGCCCTGGTCCAGAAGGATGCGGTGAAAACCGGGTCCCAGTCCGGTGCACTGGGCCGCCAGCGCCTGCGCCAGCGTGTCCCATTCGCTGTCCGGCGGCGTGTTGGGGGACAGCGTGGCGGTGGTGGCCGGGGCAATGCCCACGTAATGCAGCAGGCGCGGGCGTTGCGGGTCGTGCCGCCACGCCAGCCAGGTGCTCAGGAAGTGGTGGCCGTCCTGAAAATCGGTATCCAGCACGGTCCAGGCCGGGAGTCCGGCCCATGCGCCGGGCAGGCCACCAGACGCCAGGCCTTGCGTCGCCAGGGGGGCAGCCACGGAACGGCGGATGAAAAAATCAGGCGGACGGGGGCACGTAGCCCTGGGCGGCGTCGGCGCCATCACCAAAGAAGTGGTTTTCCATCTGCCGTGCCAGGTACTGGCGGGCGCGGGCGTCGGCCAGGTTCAGGCGGTTTTCATTGACCAGCATGGTCTGGTGCTTGAGCCAGCCCGCCCAGGCTTCCTTGCTGACGCTTTGCCAGATGCGTTTGCCCAGTTCGCCGGGGTAGGGGGGAAAGTCCAGGCCTTCGGCCTCTTTGCCCAGCTTGATACAGTTGACGGTGCGTGCCATGGATAACCTCTGCGTGAAAAAATAGGTGTTCTTGAACACCGGATGCCGAATCTTATTCGGTTTGCAGTGCCCATCCCGGGCAGCCGGGTGTTTCCTGGGGGAACTTCGCAGGCAAAATGGACCCTAATCAAAGGGTGCCGCGCACGTGCGGGGGCCGATTGCTTACAAGGACGCTTATTTTGAACTTCGTGATGGATCAGTTGGACCATGCGCCCCGGCGCGTGCTGGTACTGGTGAGTGCGGCCTGTGTCGCCCTGCTGGCGTTTGGCCTGTATCTGCAGCACGTGGTGGGCTTGGTGCCGTGCCCGATGTGCATTGTGCAACGGTATGCTATCATTTTGATAGCTGTCTGCGCAGCGTTGACGGGGGCTAGCGGCAAAAAAGGCGTTCAAATGGGCGGCAGTGCCGTGCTGGTGGTGCTGGCCGTGGCCGGCGCCTACGTGGCGGCGCGCCAGAGCTGGCTGCAGTGGTATCCGCCGGAAGTGGTGTCCTGTGGGCGCGACCTGTACGGCATGATCGAAACTTTCCCGCTGCAACGCGCCATTCCCATGATTTTCCGCGGGGGTGGCGACTGCACGCAGGTGGACTGGACCTTCCTGGGCGGCTCCATTGCCAACTGGTCCTTCCTGTGGTTTTGCGCCATGGCCCTGGTGGGCAGCCTGCTGGTCTGGCGCCGTTCGCGTCGCGCCTGAGCGGGCTTTAGCCCAGTTTCTTGAACAGCACCTGGCTCTTGCGGTCCCAGTTGTAGAGGCGCCGGCGCGCCTCGGGCAGTTTTTCCGGGTCGGTCTGCACGAAACCGCGCTTGAGGAACCAGTGCGCGGTGCGGGTCGTCAGCACAAAAATACTGTCCAGACCGGCCTGGCGCGCGCGCTGTTCGATGCGCTTCAGAACGCGTTCGCCGTCACCCTGGCCTTGCACCTGGGGTGACACCGTCAGGGCCGCCATTTCGGCCGTTTTGGCTTCCGGATAGGGGTAGAGCGCCGCACAGGCAAAGATCACGCCGTCGTGCTCGATCACCGTGTAGTTGCCCACGTCGCGTTCAATCTCGGTGCGGCTGCGCTTGACCAGGGTGCCGTCTTTCTCGAACGGCTCAATGAGCTGCAGAATGCCGCCCACGTCGTCCACGCTGGCTTCGCGCAGGCTCTCCAGCTTTTCGTCCACCACCATGGTGCCAATGCCGTCGTGCACATAGACCTCCAGCAGGATGGAGCCGTCCACGGCAAAGGGAATGATGTGGCTGCGTTCCACACCATTCTTGCAGGCCTTGACGCAGTGCTGCAGGTAAAACGCCGTGTCGGTGGGTTGGTTGGCAGCCGGCAACTGGGTGAGCAGTTTTTCGGCGGCGGCCAGCGGTAGCTCGGTGTCGATGGGGTTTTCGTCCGAGGCCGCCTCCAGCGGGCGCAGCCGGACGCCGGGCACCTCGGTCACGAAGATCAGCTTGTCAGCCTGCAGGGCCGTGGCCACCGACGTGGCCACTTCTTCCATGGCCAGGTTGAAAGCCTCGCCGGTGGGCGAGAAGCCAAAGGGAGAGAGCAGCAGCATGGCGCCCATGTCGAGCACGCGGGTGATGCCCGCCGTGTCCACCTTGCGCACCAGTCCCGAGTGTTGGAAGTCCACGCCGTCCACAATGCCCACCGGTCGCGCGGTAATGAAATTGCCGGAGATAACGCGCACGGTGGAGTCGGCCATGGGCGTGTTGGGCAGGCCCTGGCTGAACGCTGCTTCGATTTCGTAGCGCAACTGGCCGGCGGCCTCCTGCGCACAGTCCAGTGCCACTTCGTCGGTGATGCGGGTGCCGTGTGAATACTTGGCGGCATGCCCCTTGGCCTTGAGCTGCTCGTTCACCTGCGGACGGAAACCGTGCACCAGAACAATTTTCACGCCCATGCTTTGAATCATGGCCAGGTCTTGCGCCAGGTTTTGCAGCTTGCCGGCCGCAATGGCTTCGCCGGCAATGCCCACCACGAACGTCTGGTTGCGAAACTTGTGGATATAGGGCGCGACCGAGCGGAACCACGGCACGAAAGTGAAATTGAAGACGGAGCTCATGACTTGGATTTGCGCTTGTACAGCACTTGGGTTCTGAGGTTTTCGGCCATGGGGAGTGCCTGTTTGAGCAGGGTAGCCGCGTCCGCGGCGGAGCACACGCTGCGATCGGTCTTGTCGTGCACTTCACGTGCCACGCTGACGCCGGTCTTGGTGCGCTGGTACTTGGCGGTGTAGTCGATCATGCTGCCCTTGAGCTGCATGTTGTCCGGGATGTTGATCAGGCTGATAGTGGCGGGCAACGCAATGTTGTAGGTTTCATAGCTGTGAAACCCATAGCAGTTGTGGCGCCTGCGCACTTCGGGGCGCGTGTTGATACCCGAAAAATTCATGACCGGCATCGCGGTACCCATAACGGGTGCGAAGACAAAAGCGCCGGTGGCACCACCCTCAAGATAATTGTCAATGTCGAACTGCACGCTGTAGGTGTACTGGTCCGACAGGCCCGAGGTCTCGCCCTTGGTAAGGATTCCACTACCCTTGTACCCATAGGCAGACAGAGCCCGTTTGACGAAGTCGCGTTCCGCATCGCCGGACAGGTTGCGCATGTAGGCACGTGCACTGGCGGCTGGCAGGCCCGTCAGGGTCACCTGCATGTCGCCGCTGGCCTTGCCTTCGGGCTTGACCTTCACCGTCATGTGCAGACGTTGTACCTGTTTCTCGTGCTGCTGGTTTGGAATGCTCGCCAGGGCCTGTGCATTGCCAATATGAATGACCGGTTTGCCATAGCTGCCCATGGGCAGCAGGCCAAACGGCACTTCCTTGGCGGTGGCGTCCAGATACAGCTGGAAGGCCGGCAGGTAGTTGATGACATGGTTCACCATGGACACCACCGGCGTGGGGGGCAGTTCGTAATTGCTGCCGGCATTGATGAGCACCTGCTCGCTGGTAATGCCCGCAGCGGTCAGCAGCGCCTGCATCAGCGTGGCGTGGTCCTTGCAGTCCCCCATGCGGTTGTCCAGAACCACGTCCAGGTCTCGCGGCACAACGGCGCCCACCCCGATGCAATTGCCGCCGTAGGTGATGTTCTTGGACACCCACTCGTACACCAGGCGCGCGCGCTCGCGGGCATTGGACTCCGTGCCCACGATTTGTCGTGCCAACTCGCGAATGCGCGGTGTGGGCTCGGCCTTGGGCAGAGCCCGGTCACCGTAGGCTTTGGCAATGGCTTCGTAGCTGGGAAACGTGGAAACCAGCAACGAGGGGTATTCATCCGTACGCCAGATGCCACTGTCGTCTTCTTCGTTCCACTTGCGCGGTTTGGGCTGCTTGTAGTTCCATTGCAGGGTCTGCACGCCGTTGGCAACGGTTGGGGGTACGGCATCCATGAAGCTCGATTGCTGGAACAGCTTCATGCTGGAGGGCAGGCTCAGGGTGATCTGCACGTCCTCATACGCATCAAACGGCGAAAACGTCAGGGCTTTGGAGAACTGGCCGGGGAACATCGGCTCTTTCTCGGTTACCCGGTAGCGCACGCCGACCGAGTCACCGGCCGCCAGGTCGGGGTACACGACCGAAAGGCGTGTGCGATCCGAAAACATGGGGCTGGCGCCACCACGGCCATCATTCACTTCGGTTTGGTAGTTGCTGGCGGGTGCGTCAATGCGACGACCGTCCTTCTTGAGGGTGTAAGCCTCCAGAAATTCACCGTTTTGAATGCCGGTGCTGAAGGAAAACGAAAACACTTTCATGTTTTCCAGCGCCGCTTCCTTGGCGACCCGATAAACCGAAGAGATCGTCTCGGTCGTCCGCCCATCGGCGTCCACCGCATAGTTGGCGTGCCATGTTTTGGCAACGACCGGCGCGTCCTGGTCTACTGCGTTCTGGGCCTGGGCTGTTGAGGTCAAGGCCAACAGGCTGCAGACAGTCACAAAAAGGGTGCGCCAAATAGTCATGTGAGCGGATTCCTGTAAGGGGCAAAGTGCGGGTTGATCCTAGCACCGTCAAATAGACGCCAAGGTCGGGCCCCATGCCAGAGACGGGGATAATCTGCGATTCTCTACGAAGTTAGTACCTTGACTACCTGCCCCCTGCAAATCGACTTTCCTGAATCGCTCCCGGTGTCGGGTAAACGCGACGAGATCATGGCCGCCCTGCAGGCGCACCAGGTCATCATCGTCTGTGGTGAGACCGGTTCCGGCAAGACCACCCAGCTACCCAAAATTGCCCTTGCGCTGGGGCGCGGCAAGCTCAATTACCCGGCGGGCCAGCGCGGAAAGCTCATCGGCCACACGCAGCCGCGCCGCATTGCCGCGAGCAGCGTGGCCAAGCGCATCGCCGAGGAACTGAAAACGCCGCTGGGCGATGTGGTGGGCTTCAAGGTGCGGTTTCAGGACCGGCTGAGCAAGGATGCATCGGTCAAGCTGATGACCGACGGCATTTTGCTGGCCGAGACGCAGACCGACCCGCTGCTGAGTGCCTACGACACCCTCATCATCGACGAGGCGCACGAACGCAGCCTGAACATCGACTTTCTGCTGGGCTACTTGCGCCAGATTTTGCCGCGCCGGCCCGACCTGAAGATTGTGGTGACTTCGGCCACCATTGATGCCCAGCGTTTTGCCGACCACTTCAAATCGAGCAAGGGGCCGGCGCCGGTCATCATGGTGTCGGGCCGCATGTTTCCGGTGGAGCAGCGTTACCGGCCCTTCGAGGAAAGCCGCGAGTACGACCTCAACCACGCGATTGCCGACGGCGTGGACGAGCTCTGGCGCGACCCGCACAACGGTGGCGACATACTGGTGTTTCTGCCCGGCGAGCGTGAAATCCGCGAGGCCGCCGACCACCTGCGCAAGCACCTGAGTCACCAGCCGGTGATGCGCAACGCCGAGGTGTTGCCGCTGTTTGCGCGCCTGAGTCCGGCCGAGCAGGACCGCATCTTTGACGGCCACACCGGCCGGCGCGTGGTGCTGGCCACCAACGTGGCCGAAACCTCGCTCACCGTACCGGGCATCCGTTACGTGATTGACGCCGGCACAGCGCGCGTCAAGCGCTACAGTTTCCGTAGCAAGGTGGAGCAGTTGCTGGTGGAGCCCATCAGCCAGGCCGCGGCCAACCAGCGCGCCGGGCGCTGCGGACGCGTGGCCAACGGCATCTGCATTCGCCTGTACGACGAAAAAGACTTTGTCGGGCGAGACCGTTTTACCGACCCGGAGATCATTCGCAGCTCGCTTGCCGGGGTGATTCTGCGCATGAAGTCGCTGCACCTGGGGGTGGTGGAAGACTTTCCGTTTCTGGAGCGTCCCACCGGGCGCGCCATTGCCGACGGCTACCAGTTGCTCAACGAGCTGGGCGCGGTGGACGACGCCAATGAGCTCACCCCATTGGGCACCGAGCTGTCCCGCCTGCCGTTGGACCCGCGGGTCGGGCGCATGCTGCTGGAGGCGCGTTCGCGTGAGGCGCTGGATGAAGCGCTGGTGATCGCCTCGGCGCTTTCCGTGCAGGATGTGCGTGACCGCCCCATGGAGGCGCAGCAGCAGGCCGACACCGCGCACAAGAAGTTTGACGACGAGAAGAGCGAGTTTGTGGGCTACCTCAAGCTGTGGAAGTGGATTCACGATGCGCGGGGTGGTTCGCACGAAGGCGCTACGGCTACGGCGACCCGGGATACGCCGGGCGCCTCGTCGCGAAGCTCAATATCGTCGCCCGGCGCACCCCGGGCCACCGCAGCCTCCGCTAGCGCTTCATCTCACAAGCTCTCCAACCGCCAGTACGAGCAACTGCTGCGCCAGAACTTTGTCAACATCCGCCGCGTGCGGGAGTGGAAAGACATCTACAGCCAGTTGCACACCGTGGTGGCCGAGCACAAGTGGCGCATGAACACCACGCCCGCCAGCTACGAGCAGTTGCACCTGTCCATGCTTTCGGGCCTGCTGGGCAACATTGGCTGCAAGCTGGAGGAGGGCCAGGGCGGCGAGTACCTGGGCGCGCGCAGCATCAAGTTCTTTGCCCACCCGGGCGCGCACCTGACCAAGAAGCCGGGCAAGTGGATCGTGGCGTCCGAGCTGGTGGAGACCACGCGCCTGTTCGGCCGCGGCATTGCAGCCATTGAGCCGCAGTGGCTGGAGCAGGTGGGTGGCCATTTGCTGAAAAAACAGCTGCTCGATCCGCACTGGGAGAAGAAGGCCGCCGAGGTGGTGGCGCTGGAGCGGGCCACACTGTACGGCATCGTGGTGTACAGCGGGCGGCGCACCAACTACGGCCGCGTGGATCTGGCTGGGGCACGGGAAATCTTCATCCGCGAAGCTCTGGTGGGCAAGGAGTGGGAAACGCCGCTGCCCTTTCTGGCGGCCAACCACAAGCTCATCAAGCAAGTGGAGGAGCTGGAACACAAGGCGCGCCGGCAGGACGTGCTGGTGGACGATGAACTCATCTACGCCTTTTACGACCAGCAGTTGCCCGCCGACGTGTGCAGCGGCTACAGCCTGGAGCGCTGGCACCGCGAAGAGGTGAAGAAGAACCCGAAGCTGCTGCTGCTCACCCGGGAAGAGCTGATGCGCCACGAGGCCGCGGGCATCACCACCGCGTCCTTTCCCAAGACTATCCGCCTGGGTGGCGTGGACTGCGCAGCAACCTATCTGCACGCGCCCGGCGACCCGCGCGACGGCCTGACCGTGACGGTGCCGCTGTTTGTGCTGAACCAGGTGAATGACGAGCGCTGCGAGTGGCTGGTGCCCGGCATGCTGAAGGAAAAAGTGCAGGCCCTGCTCAAGACCCTGCACCAGCGCCCCCGTTCGCGCCTGGTGCCGCTGCCGGACACCGCCAGCAAATTCGCCGAAGTGCTGATCGCGCCCGAGCGCTTTGGCCAGGGTGGGCTGATCGATGCCGTGCTCAAACTGGTGCGCGAAGCCACCTCGCTGGACGTCGTCCGCGCCGACATCAAGGCCGACATGCTGACACCGCATTTCTTCATGAACTTCCGCGTCGTGGACGAACACGGTCGCCAACTCGGTCACAGCCGCAACCTGGGCGCGCTCAAAGCCGAACTGGGTGCGCAGGCGCGTGGCGCGTTCCAGGCGTTGGCCGGGCTCAAGCTGGCGCAGACGGGGACGGCACAGGCCGCACCAGGGCGTATTTCGGGGCAAAATCAGCCACCAGCCCAGGTGGATACTGCGCAGACAGCTATCAAAAAAGTAGCAAACTCCGCGGCTGCAGCAGGTTCCAGACAACCCCCGTCTGCCGTTACCGAGCAGCGCTACACGGCCTGGACCTTTGGCGAGTTGCCCGAACTGCTGGAAATCAGGAAGGGCGGCCAGACGCTGATCGGCTTTCCGGCGCTGATTGACGGGAGCGACGCCGTGACGGTGGAAGTGTTTGACGAACCCGAGGTCGCTGCCGCCAAGCACCGCGCCGGCTTGCGCCGCCTGTTTGCGTTGCAGATCAAGGACGCGCTCAAGTACCTGGAAAAGAACATTCCCGACCTGCAGAAGATGGCTGTCGCCTACATGAACGTGGGCAAGGCGGACAACGGCAGTGGCGGCGGGACCATCGAGGAGCTGCGTGAGCAGATCATCGCCGTGGCGCTGGAACGCGCCTTTCTGCTCGACCCGCTGCCGACCGATGAATTCGCCTTCAAGCGCCGGGTGGAGGAGGGGCGTGGCCGCCTGACCCTGATTGCCAACGAGGTGGCCCGCCTGGCCGGCACCATCCTGCTGGAACACGCTGCGGCCGCGCGCAAGATCAAGGACACCAAAAATGCCCCGGACGCCGTGGCCGACTGCGCCCAGCAGCTCAACCGCCTGGTGCCCAAGCGTTTCTTGCAGGCCGCGCCGTGGCCCCGTTTGCAG
>JBAQKO010000318.1:0-4292 GCA_049301075.1 Rhodoferax sp. | reverse complement strand
GCCGACCGCCGGCCCCCTGGCATTTCTGGAGACCGCGCAACAGATTGCCGGCAACCACCACGAAAAATGGGATGGTTCGGGCTACCCGGCGGGCCTGCAGGGCGATGCCATTCCCCTGTGCGCGCGCCTGATGGCGCTGGCCGATGTCTTTGACGCCCTGATCTCGCAGCGCCATTACAAAAAAGCGTTCTCGCTGGAAGACACCGTCAAGATCATTGTCGACGGCCGCGGCAGGCACTTTGACCCGGACATTGTGGATGCCTTCACGCAGCTGGTGGACGAGTTCACACGCATCGCCACCCGCTATGCAGACGCCCCCGCCGCCCACACAGGAGACTGAACCATGCGTCCATCACTCGCTTCCCTCCGTCGCGCGCGATGCCGGGTCTACGCCCTGGCGCTGTGCAGCCTGTTGGGTAGCGCGCAGGCGGCCGAAACACCGCCCTCCCCGGCCCCTTTTGTGGAGCGTTTCGCGGACCGGGCCCTGCTGACCCAGATGCAGCATGGCGGCTTTGTGCTGTACATGCGCCACGGCACCACGGACAACAGCCGTGCCGACCAGGCCCCCCGCATCGACCTGAGCGACTGCCGGACCCAGCGCCAGCTCAACAGTGCGGGCCGCAAGATGGCCGTGGACGTGGGCCAGGCCCTGCGCGAGGCGAAGATCCCGGTCAGCTCGGTGCTTTACAGCCCCCTGTGCCGCACCCGGGAAACCGCCGAGCTGGCATTCCCCAACCTGCGCCTGCGCCTGCGCCTGCAGCCCGAGAATAACCTCGCCTACTCGGCCAACCTCACCAGCGAGGAAAAGAAACCCGTTCTGGCGGCGACACGCAAGCTGCTGTCCGAACCGGTACCCGCCGGCAACAACCTGGTCGTGGTGGCCCATGCCCCCAACATGGCCGATCTGATCGGTTACTTCGTCAAGCCCGAGGGAACGGTGGTGGTCATTCGCCCCCTGGGGGACGGCCGCTTCGAGTACGTGGCCAGCATTCCCCCCGCCCTGTGGGCCCAGCTGCGTGAACCGCCACCGTGATCCCCCGGCACCCGTTTTCATGAGGACGCCCCAGCCATGCCACTCTTCGATCTGAACCGGTTGCGACGCATCCGGTTCCTGCTGTATTTTTTCCTGCCGGTGGCGCTGGCACTCACTGCGGGCGCCGTGTTCGACTACGTGGCGCAAAGCAAGCTGCGCGCCGCGCAGGCAGCCGCCGAGCGCACGCAGACCGAACACCTGCTTGAATCCGTTGAAGCCGCCGCCATCAGCAAGCAGCTGCTGGAGATTCAACTCAGCGTTTCCCAGGCCCTGACCGCCGCCAAGGCCGGCAAGATTGACGAGGAACAGGCCTACCACCTGCACACGCACATCGTGGACAAGCTCGCACAACTGGAGCAGCGGCTGATCGCCATCACCAGCGTCCACGACCAGGAACTGGTGCGGGCCATGCAGCCGGCCACGCGGCAGTCCTTCGACCAGTTCCGCGAATTCGCGTTGATGAGCACCGACCTCATGTCCGTCAACCGGGACCTGGCCGGGCAGCACCTGGTGCAGGCCGGCGAGCACTATGCCCAGTTCGCCCTGCAGCTCTCCAACATCATCGACATCTACATCGAGAACGCCCGGCGCAAAGGCGCCCTGGCGCAGCAGGACCTGCAGGCATTTGGCCAGCGCATGATCGCCATCAATGCCCTGTGCACGGCCCTGCTGATCCTGCTCTGGCTGCTGGCTGCCATGTCCGTGGCCCGCCGCCTGGACCGGCTCAACATCAGCCTACAAGACCTGACCCTGGGCCACGAGAGCGCCGGTGACGCCAAGACCTTTGCCGCGGTGGCCGCCATGGCCAAACGCAGGGGCTCCCTGATCGGCGACATGGCGCGCGCGGTACTGGCGTTTCGCGATGCCCAGCGCGAGCGACGCCAGGCACAGGAAGCCCTGCGCGACAGCGAGGAGCTGTATGCCAGCGTCTTCAGCCAGGCCCCCGTGGGCATCGTGGTGGTGGACCTGGAGGACCTGCGTTTTACCCAGTTCAACGAGGCCACCTACACCAACCTGGAGTACAGCCGGGAGGAGTTTTCCCAGCTCACGATTTACGACATCCAGGCCGAGCTGACGCGCGAGGAAGTGGACCAGCGCGTGCGCCAGATCGTCAGCGAAGGCGGCCTGGCCTTTGAGAACCAGCGCCGCACCAAGCGGGGTGAGGTGCGCGACTACTGGATTTCCATGCGTCCGCTGCGCCTGCGGGGCCGAACCTTCCTGACCGGGGTGTGGGTGGACATTACCGATCGCAAGCGCACCGAGCGCGAGCTGATGCGCTACCGCGACGAGCTGGAACAACTGGTGGGCGAGCGCACCGCCAAGCTGGAAGAAACGGGCAACGCACTCGCCCGGCAAACCCTGCAACTGCAGTACGCCAACGCGGAGTTGCGCCACGCAACGGAAGTGGCCGAAAGCGCAAACCAGGCCAAGAGCGCCTTCCTGGCCAACATGAGCCACGAAATCCGCACCCCCATGAACGCCATCATCGGGCTGACGCACCTGATCCGGCGCGACACCACCAACGCGCGGCAGCAGCAACAGCTCGACAAGGTGTCGGGTGCCGCCATGCATTTGCTGGCGGTGATCAACGACATCCTCGACTTCTCCAAGATTGAGGCCGGGAAAATGGCGCTGGACCCCACCGACTTCGAGCTGGAGCGCGTCATCAGCAACGTGTTCGCCCTCACCGCCGACAAGGCCGAGGCCAAGGGGCTGGAAGTGGCGGTGGAAATTGGCAGCCTGCCCGCCGTGCTGCACGGCGACGGCGTGCGGCTGGGCCAGATCCTGCTCAACTTCGTCAGCAATGCCATCAAGTTCACCGAAAAGGGCAGCGTGGTGCTGCAGGGCCGCATCACGCGCCAGGAGGGCCACCAGGCCTGGATCCGCTTTGAGGTGCGCGACACCGGCATCGGGCTGAGCGCCGAGCAGCAGACCAAGCTGTTTGCGGCCTTCCAGCAAGCCGATGTGTCCACAACCCGCACCTATGGGGGCACCGGTCTGGGGCTGGCCATTTCCCAGCGACTGGCCGGGATGATGGACGGCCAGGTCGGCGTGCTCAGCGCCCTGGGCAAGGGCAGCACCTTCTGGTTCGAGGCCCCCTTTGGCATGGATGCCGCCGCCCCCTCGCGGGCCAACAACGTGCTGCCGCCCGGCACGCGGGTGCTGGTGGTCGACGACATGGAAGAAGCGCGCGAGCCCATGACCGACATGCTGACCACCCTGGGCGCGCGGGCGGACGCAGTGGCCTCGGGTATGCAGGCGCTGGTGCGCATTGCCGAGGCCGACGCGCTGGGCGACCCGTACCGGATCGTGCTGTCCGACTGGCAGATGCCGGGCCTCAATGGTCTGGAAACCTGCCAGCGCATCCGGCAATTGCCCCTGCGCATGCAGCCGGTCTGCATCCTGGTCAGCGGCAGCGTGGGCTGCCCGACAGAAGACGCCGAAGGGGGCGTGTTCGCCGCCTTCCTGCCCAAGCCCGTCATGCCGGCCCTGCTGGCCGACACCATTGCCAGCACATGGGGACAGGCACCGGCCACCGCCACGCCGCCGGTGCACGGCACGGCATTGCCCCGTTTTGTGGCGGGACACCGCATTCTGCTGGCTGAAGACAATGCGCTCAACCAGGAAGTCGCTTGCGCGCTGCTGCAGGACCTGGGCTTTGTGGTGGACATCACCGACGACGGCGAAGCAGCCGTGACCCAGGCGCAGCACAACGCCTACGACCTGATCCTGATGGACATCCAGATGCCCAACATGGACGGACTGGAGGCCACCCGGCACATCCGGGCTCTGCCGCAGTACGCCCACACACCGGTGATTGCCATGACGGCCAACGCTTTTGCCGAAGACAAGGCCGTCGCGCTGCAAGCGGGAATGAACGACCACATCCCCAAGCCGGTGGACCCCGACCAGCTGTGCCGGGTGCTGGCCCTCTGGCTACCCCTCGCCCTGGACCATGCCAACACCCCGCCGGAACCGGACACCGGCATACCCCCACCCGCCACCGCGGATGCGGGCCTGCTCCAGACCCTGGCACACATCAGGGAACTCAACCTCGATGCGGGTCTGCGGGCCCTGCGGGGGGACGCCCCCCGGCTCGCCGGCCTGCTGCAGCACTTTGCCAGCGACCATGCGGCGGATGCCGGCAAGGCCCGCGCGGAAATCCGCCAGGCGGACCCGCAAGCCGCCCAGCGTCGCCTGCACACCCTCAAGGGCCTGGCAGGCACGCTGGGGCTGACCGCCGTGCAGACCCAGGCGA
>JBAQKO010000317.1:0-6814 GCA_049301075.1 Rhodoferax sp. | reverse complement strand
CTCCCACAGCACCAGCATCACCAGGTACTGCGGGTAGGTCAGGTCCAGCGCCTCCAGCAGCGGCTTGTACAGCTTGGTCATGGCCAGCGAGGCGGAGTACAGGGCAAAGCACAGCTGGTTGTCCAGCAGCAGCGCCGGGTTGGTGTGGGTGTCAGGGGTTTTGCTTGGCATGGCTGAATTGTAGCGCGCAATTGAATTGCGTGCAATTGAATTGCAAAAAGCACGTCATCCGGGTAAATCGGGGCTTGGCAGGCCCGTGGCCATGGGCTAAGGTGCCGGGGCATCTCGACAAGGACACAGGGCATGTTTGACTACCTCATCATCGGCGGCGGCTCGGCCGGCTGCGTGCTGGCGGCCCGGCTGAGCGAAGACCCGGCCATTCACGTGGCCCTGCTGGAAGCCGGGCCACCGGACACCAATGTGCTCATCCACTGCCCGGCCGGCCTGGCTGTGCTGGGCAAAAACGGCCAGGCCAACTGGAAATTCGACACCACCGTGCAACCCGGCCTCAACGGCCGGCGCGGCTACCAGCCCCGGGGCAAGGTGCTGGGCGGTTCCAGCTCCATCAACGCCATGATCTACATCCGCGGCCAGCGCGAGGACTACGACCACTGGGCCGCGCAGGGCAATCCGGGCTGGTCGTATGACGAGGTGCTGCCGTATTTCAAACGCGCGGAAGACAACGCCCGCGGGGCGGACGCCTTCCACGGCAGCGGCGGCCCGCTGCATGTGATGGACCTGGCCAGCCCCAACCGCCTGGACGCCGCGTTTGTGGAGGCCGGTCGCCAGGCCGGCCATGCCGTCAACCCCGACTTCAATGGTGCCAGCCAGGAGGGCGTGGGCGTCTACCAGGTCACCCACAAGGCCGGCGAGCGCTTCAGCGCGGCCAAGGCCTACCTGGCGCCCAACCGCCAGCGGCCCAACCTGCAGGTCTTCACCGGCGCGCAGGCCACCCGCATTTTGGTGGAGCGCAAGCGCGCCGTGGGTGTGGAGTTTGTCCACGAAGGCCACATCAAACAGCTGCGCGCCGCGCGCGAAGTGCTGCTGTGCGCCGGCGCCCTGCAGTCGCCCCAGATCCTGATGCTCTCGGGCATTGGCCCGCACCAGCATCTGGTGGAACGCGGCATCGCCACGGTGCACGACCTGGAGGGCGTGGGCGAGAACCTGCACGACCACGCCGACGTTGTGCAGGTGGTCAACGCCCCGGCTCTGAAGGAAACGCTGGGCGTGTCACTGGGCGGCGCGGCGCGCATTGCCAAGGGTATCTGGGAGTGGCGCAACCACCGCACCGGCCCGCTCACCACCAACTTTGCCGAGGCCGGCGGCTTTATCAAGAGCCAGCCGCAGGAACGCACACCCGACCTGCAGCTGCACTTCGCCATCGCCAAGATCGTCAACCATGGCCGCACCACGCTCCTGGGCCACGGTTATTCGTGCCATGTGTGCCTGCTGCGCCCGCTCAGCCGCGGCACGCTGCGTCTGGCCAGCAAAGACCCGTTCGACGCGCCCCTGATCGACCTGAACCTCCTGGGCGAGCGCGACGACGTGGAGCGCCTCATGCGCGGTTTCCGCCTCATGCGCCAACTGCTGCAGCAGCCCGCACTGGCCGCGCTGGGGGGACGTGAGATGGCGAACTCGGCCCAGGCCACGACCGACCTGCAGGTGGAGCAGTTCATCCGCGAGCACGCCGACACGGTGTACCACCCGGCAGGCAGTTGCCGCATGGGCAAAGACTCGCTGGCGGTGGTGGATGCTGAACTGCGGGTGCACGGCCTGCAGGGCCTGCGGGTGGTGGACGCGTCCATCATGCCGCGGGTGGTGAGCGGCAACACCAATGCGCCCACGATCATGATTGCCGAGAAGGCGGCCGATCTGATCAAGGCCGCGCGGGGCTGAGTCTGGCTGCAGAGGGGATACGACTTTCAAATGGGTGTGCGCTGTGTGGGAGGTAACGATCCAAAGCAAACGTTCAATAGTTGGGGCACGGAGCCTCAAAGCGGTCATCCCCCATTCGGGGACGACCGAAGGTTGTCCATGAACTCGTCAAGATGAATTCTTTACTCCGCTGCCGATGACGCGGCAGGAACCACAGCATTAGCTTCACTTTCTACCAGTCTGTCCAATACTTCTAGTACCTTAGGCAAGTCCGCTTTGAAAGTCGCGATGTAGTACGAAGTCACGACTTGTCTATCCAGTGTCTGGAAATTGAGTTTCTTGACCTCCTGACGGTGTTGCTTCCAATACCTCCTCAACATCTCCAAATCGAACCCGCTCGTCAGACCTTCGGCGGTGGCAATGTATCCCTCATCGTCTCTTCCATAGTGGAAACCATTGACTAAGTTGCATAAGCAGAACTCCGCGAAGAGGAGAGCGTTTCCTTTATCAACTTGCGGGTTGAAGCAAAATTCGAAAACATACTTGTTCATCGCGTCGCCAATGCCTCCACGATCGGCCTCGCCGCCTTCGTCATAAAGGCCGCAACCCACGCCGGATCCGCTGGGATTGCCTTTGTTACTTAATTGAAAAATCACAAAGTTTTTTACTGATGACCGAGCGGCGAGCAATTGGCCCTCAAGGCTTAAGCGGCCTTCTTCTATATTTGTGAACTCCTCTCGAAGCCATGACTCCATGTCACCCATTAGCGATTTGTCTGAGACATTGTTCGCGTCCGTGAAGAAATTGCGTCCAGGATCAATAAAGTGTTCGCGGAATTGCTTGAACACTCTTTGCGAAAGAACGCGCATTCCGCGGACAGCAAGAAGATCTACCCTCCCAGTTGTTTGAGCGCTAAGGTCTTGATGCAATATCAAAGAACTCTGAAGTTGATGAATTTGCCCTTGTCTGTCAGCAGAACACTGAAGTCTGAAAAGCACCAAGTCATTCCACCCCAGTACGCCCCGATCGCCTGATGCCAAGCGGTCAATGAGGGAGTTTCCAAAGTGATTTCCAGTACCCAAAATGTGGTCTGCAATTTCGACGATGTTTCCTGGCGTGTTGTTTCTCCGCTGTCTTTGAGTGCGCCCCCAACCAGCTCGATCCAATATGCGTAGCAGCGTGTAAATCGAACGTTCCCGTAGCCCGCGCTGCACAACACCAATGATGGTGTATCTCGGCAAGTACTTAATCAATGTATTGATCGCATCGTTGGCAACGTTCTCGTTGAAATCATGAGATCTGCTCGCCAATACTCGCCAAAACTGGTCGTGAGCCAACTCGCCAAGTTGGAGGCTGAAAATGGGTGCATCAAAAATTGTCGCAATAGAAGTCTTTTCGCCAATCACGCGATCCACTGAATCCTGATAGGTCTTGAATGTTTCTTGGGGTACTGGTGCGACAAATCGGACAATGAGTTTTAAGTACTTTTCAAGGTTTCTATAAGGTACTTGGTTGAAGCACGCAAGAGAACTCTGCACCACCTCATCTCCAGCGTCAGCGAGGTCCTTCTCTCGAGCTGTCACGTCAAACAGTTGCCTCAGAAGGAATCCAGCTTGGCTGTTCTCATGCGCGGTCAAAAATTCTTTGAACTCGGACTTGTTGGAATAGGTCACGCTGCCGCCAGTCTTATCCCGGACAACACAAAAAATTCCCGAACGCCCCTCGGTTTCCTCAGCATAGATGCGGCGAAATACACCTGGGTAGTAAAGATGCAAAAGTATCAAATTGATGAGGTCGCGATAAATGAAGTCGGTCTTGCCAAGATCAGTCTTCTCGAACTGAATGAGCAGGAGTGCATTGACAAAGCGCTTTAGCTTGCGCATGTCTCCAATCAGTGTGGAGTAGCTATATGAAAGTGTGCCGTCCACCATGTTTGCGACCTCCCGCAAGATGGCTGATAGTAGGAACATGGTGTCGGACGGGATAGACGGCATTTTGTGCTCGCTATTCGCCCAATCTGTTTCAAGAAATTTTCTTAGAGTTGAGCTGTCTACAAACAAGCTCAACTTGGCTGCAATGAATTTCTCTAAAAATTCACGTGCCTTTTCGCCCTCCTCTCTGCCCAGGATCAGATTTTCGGTGTCGAAACACAGTACATAAGTTGCCTGAGAGAGCCTGAAGGTTCGCCTTACCGTATAAAGGACGTTGTTGACCGCTTTTGGCTCCAGCCGATCGAGGTCATCCACGACAACGATTACTCGTTTTCGGGTGCGTTTTAGAACGTTGTCAACGTCTTCCAGCAGTTCATCAATAGTTTCATTTGAGTGCTCAAAAGAAAGCTTGAATCCAAGGAACGAGAAATCTGCCTTCCCCTTCAGCATTTTGGTGTAGCGATTCACTGCTGGGCCAAATTCAGGCGCGTATATCTGGCGTTGAATAATCGTTGAAAGCTCTCGAATAAAGCGTTCGGAGAGATCTAAATCAGATGCGTATCGCAGTGGCTCGAAGCGAAAAACTATGACTGAGTTCGTGGCATTCTCAGCCCAATATTGCTCTGCAAAGTTTAAGTAACTCGACTTGCCGATACCCCAAGGACCATCAATGCCAAATACCAGACCAGAGTGAGCGCCACTAGCCAATACAGTTGCAGCGAAACCTTCAGCCTGCTTCTTTATTTGCAGTACGTCGTCAGCTTCGCTGTCAATGTCGTCGTCAGTTAGGAAATATAGTTGGTCGATGGGCCGCTTCTTGCGAGACATGAGATCTCTCAGCATTGAGGAAAGCAGCAGAAGTAGCGACGCTAAAAGGATCGTCGGTGCCAAAGCAGAATCTGCAGCCATGAGTGCTTCATGGGTGGGGGCCAACCAAGGCGTGATTAACAAAGTAGTCCAGGCCCCAAGTGTCGCCAAAAGAAGCAAGTCAACTCTTAGGCTGCGAGCCAGACGCAAAGCCATTTGGTGCGCATCTCGCATAAATGCATAAGCAAAGCAAACAGTTGCACAAAAAACAATGCCGATTGCTCTGTAAAGCCAGCCAATATCTGACAGTAGCGGTACAAACTGCTGACTTGCGAAGTAAGTTATACGCCCCATTTCCATGGCGATTGCGCCTACTAGAAATACCCTCACAAACACGAGTATTTCGGGCATTTGCATTGGCGGACGCGACTCAAGCATCTTCTTCTCCCTCTCTCCGGCTGTAATTGAAATTTATTGGTCTCATCTCGTGGCCGTGCCAAGGTTAAAGCAATCCATCCGCCCTGGATACCTTGAAGTCCTCAATTTAAGAGGGCATGTTGATATCAAATTTTTTCCGCGTCACTGTTGGACAGGTTTTGACAGGTGATGTAATCCAAATGAAAGGACTTCACAACATCGACGAATCACGAAAATTCGCACTTGTAAAAGAAAACAAAACATGGGGAACTCAAAAAATAAGCACGTAGGTCTCTGCAAGTTGACTGGCGACCATGGTCCCTTTGTCAAATCTCACCTGATTCCGAGGGCCTTGACGCGACTGTCACTGACTGGCGAGAAATACATTGAGGCTGAAATCGGGCAACGCTCAATCAGGCGTCCTGATTCTTGGTATGACACTCAACTTGTAACTGCCAAGGGAGAAAAAATCCTTGAAGCAATAGACACAGTTGGCATTGAGTTGCTAAGACAGCATCAGCTCATATGGAGTGCCTGGGACGGTCAAGAATTCGGTGACGGGAATTCCGCCCTTGAAGGTGCAAGAATGGTGTCGTTCCGTAGGCCTGAAGAACTGCAATTGTTCTTTTTAAGTCTGGCTTGGCGTGCGGCAGCATCAAATCTCAAGGCATTTCGAACAGTGCAACTCGAAGAATCTGTGCTTGAAGACTTAAGAACAAGAGTACTAAAAATGAAAGCTGGGGCGTTCCACGACTATCCAGTTATTCTCTTCCAACTAGTGACGAAGGGCGCTTCCCATAACCGAACTCCCTTACTTGAAGATAAAGAATGGCCGTTGGCCAACGGTACTTCAGTTGAGCGAATCCCTTACATCCGCTTCTATTTTGATGGTCTAGTAGCGCATATTCAAACACCAAACGGTGTGGAGTCAAACCCTGACATGCTCAGAGTTTTTACTTTGGGTGGAGGAGATCCAACCGGAGTCGTAATTCACCCTTTTGAGAAATCACGAACGCTAGGTAATTTGGAGACCTTGGTCAGATTGTCACACCCACCGCACGACGGCACCGCAACTTCTTCTTAATCGGCGTCGATGAGTGGGCTAGACGAAAGCAAATGCATGCGGCCAGCAATTGCGACCCAGAGCAGTCATCCCCAGAAGTTTGCTCTTGGCCCAAATCAGACAGAAGTCCAGCCCCCCGCGCACCTCCCAATTCCGTCACCCCCCCCACAGCCACCCTACAGCCACCCTACAGCCTAAACCGCTTGCGCGTCAGCGCCAGCGCCACCCAGAACGACACGCCGGTGTAGGCCAGCAGCACCAGCGTGTGGCGCACCACATCGGTGGGCCACTGGTCCATGAACAGCGGGCGCACCAGCGCCACCGCGCTGGACAGGGGCAGCCAGTCGGCCACCAGGCGCACCGCCTGCGGCAGCTGCTCCAGGGGGAAGAACACGCCGCTGAGGAACATCATTGGGGTCAGAAAGAGCGTGAAGTAGTAGGTGAAAAAGTCGTAGCCCGTGGCCAGTGCGTTGAAGATCAGCGCAATGCAGCTGAAGGTGATGCCCACGCCCAGCAAAATGGGCCAGGCCACCAGCAGTTTCGGGCTGTGGCTGATGTTCAGCGCCAGCATGACGCCCAGAATGGCGGTGACCGTGAACAGCGACTTGAACGCCGCCCACAGCATCTCGGCCAGCACGATGTCGTCCAGCCCGACCGGCGCGTTCATGATGCCGTCCCAGGTCTTTTGCACATGCATGCGAGAGAAGGCGGAGTACAGCGC
>JBAQKO010000316.1:0-2111 GCA_049301075.1 Rhodoferax sp. | reverse complement strand
GCCGCTGTGGCACAGTATTCTTTTCACCCACCACAACCGTAACCCCCGGGAGAACGAACATGCAAAGCATCGGTATGTGTATGGCACGGCGGCTGGTGTTGCTCGCAGCGCTGGGCGTGCTGGCGGGGTCGGCCTTGGCGCAGGACAAGGGCTGTGCGGTGGTCCTGCTGCACGGTAAGTGGGGCACGCCGCAATTGCTGGCCTCTTTTGGGCGCCAGCTGGAGCCGGTCTGTACTTCCCAGGCCATCGAGTTGCCGTGGTCCCGGCGCCGCGGCTATGACCAGCCGTATGCGAAGGCGCTGGATGACATCGCGCAGCAGGTCAAGGCTTTGCGTGCCCAGGGCTACCGGCGCGTGCTGCTGGCCGGCCACAGCATGGGAGCCAACGCGGCACTGGCCTACATGGCCCAGGTGGGCGATGTGGATGGCGTGATTGCGCTGGCGCCCGGGCACGCGCCCGAGAGCATGTACCGCCGGGGCATCGGCAAAGATACCGTGGACCAGGCCCGGGAGCTGGTTGCGGCGGGCAAAGGCGACGAGATGCTGTCCATGGAAGACCTGAACATGGGGCAACGGCGCAGCATGCGCATGAGCGCCCAGGTCCTGCTGAGCTACTTTGACCCCGAGGGCCTGGGCAACATGCCCCTTTCGGCCGCGCATTTCAAAAAGCCGGTGCCCCTGCTGTGGGTGGCGGGCACGCAAGACCCGCTCAATACCGGTGGCCCGGAACCCGTCTTCAACCACGCACCCGCGCATCCGGCCAGCAAGTACCTGGTGGTGCAGGCCGACCACATGGGCACGCCCGATGTCGCGGCGTTCCAGGTGTTGGCCTGGATTCAGGCCTTGCCGTAGAGAAAAAGGTTTTCATGACATCGGTTCACTCCTCCGGGCTGGCGTCCTGCGTGATGGTGCTCGGCACCACCAGCGGGGCCGGCAAAAGCTGGCTCACCACGGCCTTGTGCCGCCACTACACGCGCCAGGGCCTCAAGGTTGCGCCGTTCAAGGCGCAGAACATGAGCAACAACGCACGGGTGGTTGCTTCTGAAAATGGGCAGGGCGAGATTGGTTCGGCTCAGTACTTCCAGGCCCTTGCTGCTCGCGCCACACCCGATGTGCGCATGAACCCGCTGCTGCTCAAGCCCGAGCGCGATACCCACAGCCAGGTGGTGCTGATGGGGCAGGTGAGCGAAGCGCTGTCCGCCATGCCGTGGCGGGGCCGCAGTGCCAGCGTGTGGCCGCAGATTGCCCAGGCGCTGGACGCCTTGCGCGCCGAGAACGACGTGGTGGTAATCGAGGGCGCCGGCTCGCCGGCCGAGATCAATCTGCATGCCAGCGACATTGTCAACATGCGCGTGGCCCTGCACGGCAACGCGCAGTGCCTGCTGGTGACGGACATTGACCGGGGCGGCGCGTTTGCGCATTTGTACGGCACCTGGGCGCTGCTGCCGGCCGAAGAGCGTGCGCTGATCAAGGGCTATGTGCTCAACAAATTTCGGGGTGACGCCGCATTGCTGGCCCCGGCGCCCCAGATGCTGCAGGACCTCACCGGCGTGCCCACGGTGGCTACGCTGCCCATGTGGTGGCAGCACGGCTTACCGGAAGAAGACGGTGTCTTCGACGACCGCTCGGTGAGCGCCGGTGCGGTGACGCGCACGGTGGCGGTCATTGCGTATCCGCGCATCAGCAACCTCGACGAGTTCCAGCCCTTGAAGAACGTGCCGGGCGTGCGGCTGCAGTGGGTGCGCAGCCCGTCCGAGCTGGCGGGTCTGGCACCGACCGACTGGATCATCCTGCCGGGCTCCAAGCACACCAGTGGCGACCTGGCCTGGCTGCGCGCGCAGGGGCTGGATGCGGCCATTGCGCAGCATGCCGGGCGGGGCGGGGCGGTGCTGGGTATTTGCGGCGGGCTGCAGATGCTGGGGGAAGCCCTGATTGATACCCATGGCATTGACGGCAATGCGCCAGGTTTGGGGTTGCTGCCGCTGGTGACGGTGTTTGATCCTTTGAAGACGGTGCGGCATACGACGGCACGTTTTGTGGCGGAGTGGTATGCGCACGCCGGTGGGGCTTGGGCCGGGGGCCTCATGGTGCCAAATGCGCACAAATCGGCCC
>JBAQKO010000315.1:0-9567 GCA_049301075.1 Rhodoferax sp. | reverse complement strand
GGCGGGTGCTCTGCTGCTGGTGTTTGCCGTGCTGAGCGGCAAGCCCCTGGCCATCGGCCCGCGCACGGGCGCGCAGCTGGTGCTGCTGGGCGTGGCGCAGACCACGCTGCAGTATGTTTTCTTCTATATCGGTCTGGCCCACACCACCGGCGTCAAGGCGTCCATCCTCAACGGCGTGGGCGCGTTTTTCAGCGTGCTGCTGGCCCACTTCGTGTACCACAACGACCGCCTGAGCTGGCGCAAGATTGCCGGCTGCACGCTGGGCTTTGGCGGGGTCATGCTCGTCAACCTGGAAAGCCTTGCCAGCGGCGCCGGCTCGGGGGGTGGCCATTTCGAGTTCAGCTTGCTGGGCGAGGGCTTCCTGTTGCTGTCGTCGCTCACGCTGTCGGCGGCCTCGATGTTCGGCAAACGGGTTTCGCAGCATATGGACTCGGTGGTCATGACGGGCTACCAGCTGACCGCCGGCGGTGTGGTGCTGTTGGCCATGGGCGGGCTTGCTGGCGGCACGCTGCGCGACTTCACACTGCCATCCACCGCCCTGCTGGCGTATCTGGCAGCCTTGTCCGCCATTGCGTTTGCGCTGTGGGGGGTGCTGCTCAAATACAACCGCGTGAGCAGTGTGTCGGTCTATTTTTTCCTCATGCCGCTGTTTGGTGCCGGCCTGTCGGCCCTGTTTCTGGGCGAGAGCATCTGGGCATGGAAAAACCTGGCCGCCCTGGCACTGGTGTGCCTGGGCATCTGGTGGGTGACACAGGAAAAGTAAGGCTACTCGGAATAGCGCCGGGGGCTGGACTGCCCTTCGGCAGGTTCGCCGGTGTCGGGGTCGATCCAGTCCGAGATGCCGATTTCGTCCTCGGCCTCCTGCAAGGACTCGCCGGGCTCGGGCGTGTCGCCGTCGGCACTGGGCACATCGGCCTGCGCCAGCTCACGGCTGTCGAAAGGGCCGATCTCCTGGCCATCCGGCGCAACCCAGTAGTACCCGTCCGGCCGGGAAATGACCAGAACCTCCTCGGACGTTTCATCCAGGTCCGCTGCGACCTCGTCTGCAGGCGCCTGAGCACCGAATGTCTTTGGCAAGTTGCGCATGGTCTCGTTCCTTTCAGCCATCCGGACGGAAGTGTCCGGGTTCGGCACCGTCACCCAAGCCCAAGGATACGCCGGGAACCGTCCGCCGGGGTTGGAAAAATGCAACCTCCAGCGGGCGATTGATAGTTGCGCCCGGCGCTCTTACCCCGCCAGACCGACGTAGATCTCCTGCACGTCGTCGTTGGCGTCAATGGCGGCCAGGAAGGCTTCCACTTCCTCCAGATCCGCCGCACTCAGGCTGGTCGGATCAATCGGGTTCTTGGGTTTGTAGCCCAGCTTGACGGACAGCACGTTGAAGCCCTGTGCCGGCAGCGCCCGGCTGACCAGGTCCAGGTCGGCGGGATCGGTCAGGAACAGGGTGGTGCCCTCTTCCTCGCCCGGCTCCAGATCCTGCGCACCGGCTTCGATGGCGGCCATCTCGGCGTCGGCACCGGCGGCCAGGGGTGCCGCCTCGATCATGCCCAGATGGTCAAAATCCCAGGCCACCGAACCCGAGGTGCCCAGCTGGCCTTTGCGGAACAGCACGCGCATTTCCGGTGCGGTGCGCTTGACGTTGTCGGTAAGGCACTCGACCATGACCGGTACCTGGTGCGGCGCAAAGCCTTCGTAGATGACCCGCTCGAAGCTCACCGGCTCATCGGTCAGGCCAGCGCCCTTCTTGATGGCGCGCTCCAGGGTGTCCTTGGGCATGGAGACCTTGCGGGCCTGTTCCACCACCAGACGCAAGCGCGCGTTCTGGGTGGGATCGGCGCCGTTGCGCGCGGCAATCATGATGTCTTTGACCAGCTTGGTAAACAACTTGCCCTTGGCGTTGGCCACCAGCTCCTTGCCCTTTGCTTTCCACTGTGCGCCCATGGCGAATGTTCCTTGCGTTGCGGCGCCTGAAGGCGCCGGATGTTGATAAAGGGGGGGAATGGGGCATGCGCCCCGCTGCAGAAAATGGGGCGCACGTCCGGTCGAAGGCAAGGTTATACACCCAGGCAGGGACGCCGCCCGTGCGCCAGGCGCACCGCCTGCCACGGTCTACTGACCCAGATCAACCGGGGTACGGGGCGTCAGGTTGTGGCCGGCACGCCCGCCACAACGCCCATGTGATCCAACGCCGCAGCCAGCTGCGCCACGCTGCGGTCCGCGTTGTGCAGTTTTTCCAGCCCAAACAGCCCGACGCGAAAGGACATGAAGTCCGCCGGCTCGTCGCATTGCAGCGGCACGCCCGCGGCGGTCTGCAGCCCCAGCGCCAGGAACTTCTTGCTGTTCTGGATGCCGGCATCCGTCGTGTAGCTCACCACCACGCCCGGGGCCTGAAAGCCAACGGCGGCCACGCTGCGAATGCCCCGGCTTTCAAACAGCGCGCGCACCTTGCGCCCCAGCGCGATCTGTTCGGCGCGGACCTTTTCAAAGCCATAGGCCTGGGTTTCCTGCATCACTTCGCGCAGGCGGGCGAGCGCATCGGTGGGCATGGTGGCGTGGTAGGCATGGCCGCCGCCTTCGTAGGCTTCCATGATCTGCAGCCACTTCTTCAGGTCGCAGGCAAAGCTGGTGCTGGTGGTTCCGTCAATGGCAGCGCGTGCACGCGCACTGAGCATCACCATGGCGCAACACGGCGAGCCGCTCCAGCCTTTTTGCGGCGCACTGACCAGCACGTCCACCCCGGTGGCCTCCATGTCGACCCACATGGCACCGGAGGCAATGCAGTCCAGCACCATCAGGCCACCCACGGCATGCACGGCATCGGCCACCTGGCGCAGGTAATCGTCCGGCAGGATCATGCCGGAGGCGGTTTCCACATGCGGGGCAAACACCACATCGGGCTTTTGCGCGCGGATGGTGGCCACCACCTCGTCTACCGGACAGGGAATCCAGGGGGCTTGCGGGTCGTCGCCGACACGGCGTGCCTTGAGCACGGTGGACTCGGCGGGGATGTGGCCCATGTCAAAAATCTGGGTCCAGCGGTAGCTGAACCAGCCATTGCGCAAGACCAGCGCCTTCTTGCCGGTGGCAAACTGCCGCGCCACCGCTTCCATGCCGAACGTGCCACTGCCGGGAACCAGAACGGCGCTGGGAGCGTGGTAGACCTCTTTCAGGATGCTGGAGATGTCGCGCATCACGCCCTGAAAACGGGCGGACATGTGGTTCAAGGCACGGTCGGTGTAGACCACCGAAAATTCGAGCATCCCATCGGGGTCGATCTGGGGTAACAGTCCTGGCATGGGGCGTTCCTGAAGGCGGTTGAGAAGGTGTCAATCGGAGTGGGGAACCAGCTTAGCACGAACCCCAAGCCCCCTCTTGCTGCAAGGCCCACGGGCGGTGACTGCGGGTTTGCACCCTGAATCCGGGTGCGAATCTTGACACGCATCAAGACAATGACGATCCCCGCCTGCCCTGCGCGTGGCGCAGGGTCGACAACACGCCCCAGATTACTTTGACATGGATCAGGGAATGGACGCGATCACCCTTAACACACATCAAATGTAGGGATCGCCGGATTGACTTGAATTTGCCCCATCAACAGAATCGACCGACATTGGGTACCTGTTCCGCGCGTCAGCCGGAGGACCCGCCAATTCAAACAGGGGAATTATGAGCAACGACACGGCCATCGTATGGACACCGGACCTGAACACCGGCATTGATGTCATCGACAACCAGCACAAGCGGATCGTGGATTACATCAACCAGCTGGGGCTGGCCATCAGCCAGCGTAAACGGGACGTGGTCGGGCCGATACTGGATGAGTTGGTGGACTACACCATTTCCCATTTTGCGTTCGAGGAGAGCCTGCAGGAAGAATGTGGCTACCAGTACGCCAAACCGCACAAGGCGGTTCATGAAATGTTCGTCAAGCGCGTGGCCAAGTTCCAGGAAAAACATTACGCGGGTGAAGATGTGGCCCTGCAGCTCCACTCCATGCTCAGCACCTGGCTGGTGCACCACATCAAGCGGGACGACATGGCGTACGTCAGCGACGTCCGCCCCCGCATCAACAGCATCGTCGACAACAAAAAAGAAGGCAACTGGCTGAGCCGCTCGCTGGGCAAGTTCTTCAAATAGGACACGCCAGCCCGGTTACCCGGGCCGGCACAGCGGGCCGGCCGCAGGCCTTTTTTATTTGCCGCCCAGTCCCATTGAGCGGGTGATGACTTCCTTCATGATCTAGTTGGTGCCGCCGTAAATGCGCTGCACTCGGGCATCGGCGTAGGCGCGGGCAATGGGGTACTCCCACATGTAGCCGTAGCCGCCAAAGAGCTGCACGCACTCATCCATCACCTTGCACTGCAGGTCGGTCGTCCAGTACTTCGCCATGCTGGCGGTCGCGGTGTCCAGCTTGTCCTGACAGATCAGTTCGCAGCATTTGTCCACAAACACACGGGCCACCTGCACTTCGGTCTGTAACTCGGCCAGAGTGAAGCGGGTGTTCTGGAATGCCGCCACCGGCTGGCCGAACACCTTGCGCTCCTTCACATAGTCCACCGTCCAGTCAATGGCGGCCTGCGCGGAGGCCACCGCGCCGATGGCGATCTGCAGACGCTCCCAGGGGAGTTGCTCCATCAGGCAGATGAAGCCCCTGTTCTCCATGGCCTTGCCACCCAGCAGGTTCTCGGCGGGAATCTTCACGTTGTCAAAGAACAGCTCGGACGTGTCCTGGGCCTTCATGCCAACCTTCTTCAGGCGCTTGCCGACCGAGAAGCCGGGCATGCCGCGCTCCACCAGCACCAGGCTGGTGCCCTTGCCGCCAGCCGTCGGGTTGGTCTTGGCAACCACCACCACCAGGTCGGCGTGCCAGCCGTTGGTGATGAAGGTCTTGCTGCCGTTGAGCAGGTAGCTGCCATCGGGCTGCTGCAGGGCTGTGGATTTGATACCTTGCAGGTCGGAACCGGCGGCGGGCTCGCTCATGGCAATGGCGCCAATCATCTCGCCGCTGGCAAGCCGGGGCAGGTACTTGGCTTTCTGCTCGGGGGTTCCGTAGTGCAGGATGTACGGCGCCACGATCTCGCTGTGCAGGCTAAAGCCGATGCCACTCACGCCGGCACGGGCCACTTCCTCGAACTGGATCACGGAGTACAGCTTGTCAGCCTCCGAGCCGCCGTATTGCTCGGGCATGCTCATGCACAGAAAGCCGTTCTCGCCGGCCTTGTTCCAGACCTTGCGGTCCACGTAGCCCTGCTCCTCCCACTCGGCATGGAAGGGAGCGATCTCCTTGTCGATAAAACGGCGGAAGCTGTCGCGAAAGGCTTCGTGATCGGAGGTGAAAAGGGTTCGTTCAATCATGGGAGACACCTGTGAAAGGGAAGGAAATGGGGTGGTTTTATTTATACAAAGCATTTGCTTGGTAAAAAGCAATATACTCGAAATTCACAAGAAATCGCTTTTCCCCGTTTGAACCTTCCCCTGGAGTAACCACATGACCGAAGCATTTGTATTTGATGCCATCCGCACCCCCCGCGGCAAAGGCAAGAAAGACGGCAGCCTGTACGAGGTCAAGCCGGTCAATCTGCTGGCTGGCCTGCTGACCGATTTGCAGCAACGCAACCAGTTCGATACGGCGCGGGTGGATGACGTGGTGATGGGCATCGTGTCGCCCGTGGGCGACCAGGGTGCGGTGCTGCCCAAGGTGGCAGCACTCAAGGCCGGCTGGGACTTCCAGGCGGCTGGCGTGCAGATCAACCGCTTCTGCGCCTCGGGCCTGGAGGCCGTAAACATGGCGGCACAGAAAGTGCGCTCCGGCTGGGAAGACCTGGTGGTGGCCGGCGGTGTGGAGAGCATGAGCCGCGTGCCGATCGGCTCCGACGGCGGTGCCTGGGCCATGGACCCCGAGACCAATTCGCAGACCGTCTTCGTGCCCCAGGGCATTGGCGCCGACCTGATTGCCACCATTGAAGGCTTCACCCGCGCCGATGTGGATGCCTTTGCGCTGGAATCCCAGAAACGGGCCGCGGCCGCACAGGCAGCCGGCTACTTTGACCGCTCCGTCGTGCCGGTGAAAGACTTCTTGGGCCAGACCATTCTGGGCAAGGACGAATTCATCAAACCCAACACCACCCTGGAAGGCCTGGCCGGCCTCAAGGCCTCGTTCGAGCAAATGGGCGGCATGGGCTTCGACCAGGTGGCCCTCACCCGTTACCCCCAGGTGGAACGCATCCACCACGTGCACCATGCCGGCAACTCGTCGGGCATCGTGGATGGCGCAGCCGCCGTGCTGATCGGCAACGAAGCCGCCGCCAAGGCACACAACCTGACGCCGCGGGCCCGCATCGTGGCCACCGCCCTCTCGGGTGCCGACCCCACCATCATGCTCACCGGCCCCATGCCGGCCACGCGCAAGGCGCTGGCCAAGGCGGGGCTCTCCATCAACGACATCGACCTGTTTGAAGTCAACGAAGCCTTTGCCGCCGTGGTGATGCGCTTCATGAAGGAAATGAACGTGCCGCACGACAAGGTCAACGTCAACGGCGGCGCCATTGCCATGGGCCACCCCCTGGGTGCCACCGGCGCCATGATCCTGGGCACCGTCATCGATGAACTGCACCGCCGCAAGCTGCGCTACGGCCTGTGCACGCTGTGCGTGGGCGGGGGCATGGGCATCGCCACTATCGTTGAGCGGATTTAAGCGAATAAAAGGCTTATAGACCCCGTATTCATTGCGCAAGCAGCTCCTTAATTCATAGCAAATACACCATGAAAACCATCCAATACGCATTGCAGGACGGCATTGCAACCATCACCTTTGACGAGCCCAATTCGCCCGTCAACACCATGTGCCTGCAGTGGCAGCAAGACCTGAGCGCCGTGGCCGATCAGGTGCTCAAGGACAAGGACGCCATCAAGGGCATCATCCTGGCCTCCGCCAAATCCACCTTCTTTGCCGGCGCCGACCTCAAGGGCGTCATGCGGATGAAGCCTTCGGATGCCCCCGCCGTCTTCACCGAGGTGGAGCGCATGAAGAAGAACTTCCGCACCATCGAAACCCTGGGCAAGCCCGTGGTCAGCTGCATCAACGGCACCGCGCTGGGCGGCGGCTGGGAAGTGGCCCTGGTGGGCCACCACCGCATCGCCATTGACGACCGCAAGATCCAGTTCGGCCTGCCCGAAGTGACCCTGGGCCTGCTGCCGGGCGCCAGCGGCGTGACCAAGATGACCCGCCACCTGGGCCTGATGGGTGCGCAACCCTACCTGGTGGAAGGCAAGACCTTCTCGCCGTCCGAGGCCAAGGGTCTGGGCCTGGTGCACGACCTGGTGCCGCCCGGCGACAACGCCAACGCCGAGATGAAGGCCCGCGCCCTGGCCTGGATTGCCGCCAACCCCACCGCCCAGCACCCCTGGGAAGCCAAAGGCTACAAGGTTCCCGGCGGCCTGCCCTCCAGCCCGGCGGTGGCCGGCATGTTGCCCGTGGCCCCGGCCATGATCAAGAAGCAGACGCGCGGCCTGTACCCGGCCCCCGAAGCCATCATGTCCTGCATGGTGGAAGGCCTGCAGGTGGACATGGAAACCGCCCTGCGCATCGAAAGCCGCTACCTGGCCAAGCTCATGACCGGCTTCAACGCC
This sequence comes from Rhodoferax sp., assembly GCA_049301075.1. Taxonomy (GTDB): domain Bacteria; phylum Pseudomonadota; class Gammaproteobacteria; order Burkholderiales; family Burkholderiaceae_C; genus Allorhodoferax. The sequence continues at coordinate 1,938 of JBAQKO010000315.1, read as the reverse complement.
CACGCCATGATCAACACCTTCTTCTTCAACCTCAATGCCATCAAGAGCGGCCAGAGCCGCCCCGGCAACGCACCGCGCTTCAAGCCCGCCAAGGTGGGCCTCTTGGGCGCCGGCATGATGGGTGCCGGCATTGCCTTCGCCCAGGCCAGCAAGGGCATTGCCACCGTGCTGAAAGACGTGAGCCAGGAGAAGGCCGATCTGGGCAAGAGCTACAGCGCCAAGATCACCCAGGCGCGCGTGGACAAGGGCCGCATGACGGCGGACGCCCAGCAAACCATCCTGGACCGCATCCAGCCCACCGCCAATGCTGCCGACCTGCAGGGCTGCGACCTGATCATCGAAGCCGTGTTCGAAAACCGCGAACTCAAGGCCAAGGTGACCAAGGAAGCCGAACCCATGCTGGCCGCAGGCGGCTTCTTTGCGTCCAACACCTCCACCCTGCCCATCAGCGGCCTGGCCACCGCCAGTGCAGCGCCCGAGAAGTTCATCGGCATCCACTTCTTCAGCCCGGTGGACAAGATGAAGCTGGTGGAGATCATCCGTGGCAAGCAGACCAATGACGAGACCGTGGCCCGCGCCTTTGACTACGTACAGGCCATCGGCAAGATCCCGATCGTGGTGAACGATTCACGCGGCTTTTTCACCAGCCGCGTGTTCGGCACCTTCGTCATGGAAGGCGCTGCCATGCTGGGCGAAGGCATTCCCGCTGCCGCCATCGAGAACGCCGGCATCCAGGCCGGCATGCCGGTCGGTCCGCTGGCCGTGCTGGACGAGACCGCGCTGACCCTGTCCCTGCACGTCATGGAGCAGACCAAGGCCGACTACGCCGCCGAAGGCAAGACCTATGTGGTCACGCCCGGTGAACTGGTAGTGGAAAAGATGGTGCGCACGCACAACCGCCCGGGCCGCGCCGGCGGTGGCGGCTTTTACGAGTACCCCACCGAGAAGGGTGTCAAGAAATTCCTGTGGCCCCAACTCAAGTCGCTGTTCGAAAAAGACAGCGTGCAGTGGAACATCACCGACCTGAAAGACCGGCTCCTGTACCGCCAGGCTGTGGAAACCGCACGCTGCCTGTCCGAGAACGTGCTGACCACCGTGCACGACGCCAACATCGGCTCCATCTTCGGTATTGGCTTCCCGGCCTGGACCGGTGGTGCCATGCAGTTCATTTATGGCATGGGTATTGAGGCTTTCGAGCGCCGCGCGGACGAACTGGCCAAGCAATACGGCAACGGCTTCCAGTTGAGCGCCGAGGTGAAGGCCGCCATCCGCAAGTACCAGCCGGTGTATTGACCGCCCTGCGGCGCTAACACCCCAGCGGCCTTGCTCAGCGAGGCCGCTTTTTTTTGCGCCACCGGCCCGCCGCATGCGGTTACATTGAGGTTTCAGCCTGCTGTTCGAAAACACCGCACCATGAATACGCCCCTGCACCGGAGCCGCTTTGCGCATATCGCGCGCAATGTTGCCCTGTACGGCTGCGCGCTCGCCCTGGGTGTGGGCTCGGCCTTGTGGGTGCTGAAAAAAGCGCCCGGGCTTACGGCCAGTGTACGGGTCGGCGCCTGGCAGACCGATTTGCACGCCGGCAGCACCCACGCCGGCCTGTACACCCGCGCCATCATCGCCGTGCATGCCCTGCTGGCCTTGGACCGCAACGAAACCATGTACTTCGCGGCCAACCACGACGACGCCGGCAAACCGTTGCGCTCCGCATGCCGCTACCGTGTGGAAGGCGTGCCGCCCAGTGCCCGCTGGTGGAGCGTGACCGCCTACACCGACGACATGTTTCTGTTTGATGCGGTCCCCGGCGGCGCCTACAGCCTGAACAGCAAAACAGCCCGGCTCGACCACCAGGGGCGCTTTGTGCTGACGACCGGCGGGCACCCGCAGCCAGGCATCCACTGGCTGCCAACCCCGGGCGACCGCGGACTGGTGCTGACC
>JBAQKO010000314.1:0-4747 GCA_049301075.1 Rhodoferax sp. | reverse complement strand
CTGCAGCGAGTCGAAGAAGCGTCGAAGCCGGTCCAAAGGCATCAGCATCATGTCGTGCAGGCACAGGCCCGGCAATGCCTCCAGCTGCGCCCGCGTCCACGTTACCCCCTGTGGCATGAAGCGCTTGGGCGGTGGCAGCACCGCGTCCGCCTGTTCCTTGGTGCCAATGCGCCACAGCAGGCTCTCGGTCTTCAGCCGCGCACCGCCGCAGGTGCCGCACGGCGTGTAGCTGCGGTACTTGGACAGCAGCACCCGGATGTGCATCTTGTAGGCCTTGCTCTCCAGGTACTCGAAAAAGCGCCGGATGCCGAACCAGTGCTGGTTCCACTTGCCGTTCCAGCTGGGCGAGCCGTTGATGACCCAGTGCTGCTGCTCGGGGGTGAGCTTGTACCAGGGCGTATCGCGCGGAATGCCGGCGGCTTCGGCGTGGCGCATCAGGTCGTCCTGGCACTCCTGCCAGGCGGGGGTCTGCATGGGCTTGACGGCGCCGGCACGCAGGGTGAGCTTGTCGTTGGGAATGACCAGGCCCAGGTCGACCCCCACCACCCGGCCGAAGCCCCGGCACGTCTCGCAAGCACCCACGGCCGAATTGAAGGAAAACAGCGAGGCAATGGGGTCGGTGTAACGGAGGTCGCTCTGCGGGCAGTGCAGGCCGGTGGAAAAGCGCCAGGTCGGTGGCGCGACACTTGCTATTGTTTCAGTAGCTGGTTGCGCAGAATCCACGGGCGCTGTGGCCTCCTGCAGCACATAGACGTTGAGGCGACCGCTGCCGCGCTTGAGCGCCACCTCAATGGCCTCCAGCGCGCGGGCCTTCTCCACAGTCGCCATGCGGAAGCGGTCGGCCACCACGTCCAAAACCTTTCTGGGGCCGCTGATGGTGGCCACCTCACGCTCGGCGTGCACGCGGGTGAAGCCGCTGGCGGACAGCCACTGGGTCAGCTCCTCGGCCGTGGTCGAAGCGGGTAGCTCCACCGGGAAGGTCAGCACCAGGCGGGGGTCTGCCGACGCTGCCGCGCGGCGCACCAGTTCGGCGTAGATGGTCTCCGGCGTGTCGTGCTGCACCGGCAAGGCGGTGGCGCGGTCGAACAGGTTGCCGGCGCGGGAGAACAGCAGCTTCAGGTGGTCGTTGAGCTCCGTCATGGTGCCCACGGTGGAGCGGCTGGAGCGCACGGGGTTGGTCTGATCGATGGCGATGGCGGGTGGAACGCCCTCCACCTTGTCCACCGCCGGCTTGTCCATGCGGTCCAAAAACTGGCGGGCGTAGGCGGAGAAGGTTTCCACGTAGCGCCGCTGGCCTTCGGCATACAGCGTGTCAAACACCAGGCTGGACTTGCCGGACCCGCTGGGCCCGGTCACCACCGTCAATTCACCCGTGCGGATGTCGAGGTCAATGTTCTTGAGATTGTGCTGCCGCGCTCCGCGGATGCGGATGGTGCCCTGGGACATAGTGAATGCTCTTTCCTGGTGGGGAAAGACATTCTAGGCAGTTGCCTTCAACCTGTAAGGGCGCGCTCTAATTCCTGACAGGCATTGGGGCCGACCGCGTCCTTGATTTTGGGCAGCAGGGCCAGCAAATCGTCAAACCCGCTGGCAGACTCCACCGACATGTTCAGCCGGAATCCGCGCAGCCCCAGGCCCGCCGTGAGCTGCGTGGCCAGTGGCTTGGCATCCTTGTACCGTTCCTGAGGCGTCCGCGCGCTGAAGGTTTCGGCCGCAGCCACCTTGGCCGAGGCCTGCGCGGCATCGCTTTGTGCCAGGGCGGCCTGGCCGGGTGCCGGCGTCAGGAAACCCTGCGCCACCATGTGCTCCACATCCTCCTGGGTCAGCCCCATGCCCGACATGGCGGCGAGCACCTGCTCCACGTCCTTGTTGCCGTCGAACATGATGAAGGCGGTGCGCTGGCGCGAGGAAAACAGGACCGACCGCTCCTTGAACGCCTGCTGCCCCGCCTCTGTCTTGATGTATTTCATGGGTGCGCTCCAAGTTGAGAAAACCAGTTCTCTCCACTATACCCATCCCCCGCGCCGGTCATGTTGCTGGCCGGGGGCTGCGGCTTACTTGCTGGCACTGGCCGCGGCCACGGGTGCCGATGCGGCGGCGGCCGGTGCATGCTCGGTTTCGATGCCGTGCTTTTCTCCGCTCATGTCAATATCGCCGCCCTTGCTCAAGATGAACATGGCCAAACCGGCAAACACCACAAAACCCACTGCAATTTTCCACATACCATTTCCTAAATAAAAAGGCCCCGGGCCTGAGGGTCCGGGGCCGTTAACTCAACTCACGCTCAATCGTTGGCGTAGATGTCCACGTCCTTGGTTTCGCGGACGAACAACATGCCGATCACGAAGGTCATACCGGCGATGATGATCGGGTACCACAAGCCGTTGTACATGTTACCGGTCTGCGCCACGATGGCAAACGCCGTGGTGGGCAGCAGGCCGCCGAACCAGCCGTTACCGATGTGGTAGGGCAAGCTCATGGAGGTGTAGCGGATGCGGGTGGGGAACATTTCCACCAGCATGGCTGCGATGGGGCCGTACACCATGGTCACCAGAATCACCAGGTAGGTCAGGATGGCGATAACCATCACCTTGTCAACCTTGGCCATGTCGGCCTTGGCGGGGTAGCCAGCGGCCTTCAGGTCGTCAGCCACAGCCTTCTTGAAGGCGGCGTCCTTGGCTTTGGCTTCGTCGGCGGGCAGGCCCTTGGACGTGTAGCTGGAGATGGCTGTTTCACCGATCTTGATGGTAGCCACCGAACCAGGGGCACCCACCACGTTGTCGTAGCTCACCGAAGCACCGGCCAGCACCTGCTTGGCGATGTCGCACGAGCTGGTGAACTTGGCAGTACCTGTGGGGTTGAACTGGAACGAGCACTCTTTCGGATCAGCCGTGATCACCACCTTGTTCTTTTGCTGGGCAGCGTACAGGTCGGGGTTGCCCGCCTTGGTCAGCGCCTCGAACACCGGGAAGTACGTCACCACTGCCAACAGGCAACCGGCCATGATGATGGGCTTGCGGCCAATCTTGTCGGACCAGGCGCCGAAGATCACGAAGAACGGTGTGCCAATGACCAGGGAAATGGCCACATAGATGTTGGCAGAGGCGCCATCCACCTTCAGGGCTTGCGTCAGGAAGAACAGGGCATAGAACTGACCGGAGTACCAGACCACAGCCTGACCAGCGGTCAAACCGATGAGAGCCAGAATCACGATCTTCAGGTTTTTCCATTGGCCGAACGATTCGGCCAGCGGTGCCTTGGACGTCTTGCCTTCGGCTTTCATCTTGGTGAAAGCGGGCGACTCATTCATGCTCAGGCGGATGTAGACCGACACGGCCAACAGCAGGATGGACACGATGAACGGAACACGCCAGCCCCAGTCGGCAAAAGCTGCTTCGCCAATGATGGTACGGGTACCCAGAATCACCATCAGGCTCAGGAACAGGCCCAGCGTAGCAGTGGTCTGGATCCAGGAGGTGTAGGCACCACGCTTGCCCTGGGGCGAGTGCTCGGCCACATAGGTGGCTGCGCCGCCGTACTCACCGCCGAGCGCCAGGCCTTGCAGCATGCGCAGGGCAATCAGGATCACGGGGGCGGCTACGCCGATGGTGGCGTAGTTAGGCAAGATACCCACAACAAAGGTGGACAGACCCATGATCAGGATGGTCACCAGGAAGGTGTACTTGCGACCGATCATGTCACCCAGACGGCCAAACACCAGTGCGCCGAAGGGACGCACGATGAAGCCGGCCGCGAACGCCAGCAGGGCGAAGATGAAGGCGGAGCCCGCATCCAGTCCGCTGAAGAACTGCTTGGCAATAATGGCCGCCAACGAGCCATACAGGTAGAAGTCGTACCACTCAAAAACCGTACCGAGTGAGGAAGCGAAGATAACTTTCTTCTCTTCCGCAGACATCGGCCGTGGGGCTGCTGTTGCCATAGTTGGGTCTCCTTTTTTAAATAATTTCAACCATCCGATACGGGTGGATGAGACGAACTATGTTGAGCGGTTCTGACCTAGTTCTGACAGCACTCCAACACAAACTTGCTGCAAACTGACTGCTGGCTTACGCGCTAGGCACTAACCCTGACGCTTGTTTTCCCATGGTGAAAAAAAGTGGCGCAATGCCGCTTTCGCCGGATTTTTCCGCGGCCATTTCCCTAGGGAAAGCCCCCATATTTCCTAGTAATCCGTAAGGGATTAGTCAGACCGTCCGCCCAATATCCGCCCCGGCAACAGCACACCGTGCCGTTGTAGAACTAATTCATCGTAGGAGATATATGACCGACCCTGTCGTGGCCAAGATTGAGGCCAACCCGAAGTACCACGAACTTCGCAAGAAACGCAATTCCTTCGGCTGGTTGCTGACCGCCATCATGATGGTGGTGTACTACGGCTACATCGCGCTGATTGCGTTCGACAAGCCCTTCCTGGCTCAGCCCATTGGCGCCGGCGTGACCTCGCTGGGTATTCCCATTGGTTTTGGTGTGATCGTTTTCACCATCGTCATCACTGGCATTTATGTGCGTCGCGCCAATGGCGAGTTCGACCGTCTGACCGCCGAAATCCTGAAAGAAGCATCCAAATGAAGGCCGGACTCCAATTTCTGATCGCGCTGGGCGCACTGTTGGCGGCTGCGGCCGCCCAAGCCGCTGGCGGCGACCTGGGCCAGGTTGACAAGCAGCCCACCAACTGGGTTGCCATCTCCATGTTTGGCATTTTTGTGGTGGGCACCCTGTTCATCAC
>JBAQKO010000313.1:0-8480 GCA_049301075.1 Rhodoferax sp. | reverse complement strand
TGGTCACGGTGCAGGCGCTGGGGTTGGCGCGGGTGTGTGACTTTCGTGGCGTGGCCGAGCGTGCGCCGCTGGCCTGCACGGTGCCGGGGGTGGTGGTGCACTCCCTGCCCATTGAACCGACGGTGGTGCAGCGCATGCAGGAGTGGGTGGCGTCGGGCCAGACCCTCACCGCGCACGACACCGTGGGCCTGATGCAGCAAACCTACCGCGCCTTTGTGCACAACAACGCAGCCCGATTTGCTGCCCTGTTTGAACAGCTATTGGACAACGACGCCCCGCTGGTGTTCCATTGCACGGCGGGCAAAGACCGCACCGGCTTTGCCGCGGCGCTGATCCTGCTGGCGCTGGGGGTTCCCCGGCCGGTCGTGATGCAGGATTACCTGTTGAGCAACACCCTGTACCCCACCCCGCGGACCTCGGCCCATCAGGCGCCGCAAGAGGTGCTGAACGTGGTCTGGAGCGTGCGTGAAGCGTTCCTGGAGGCGGCCCTGTCCGCGGTGGATACCGACTTTGGCGGTATCACGCGTTATTTGCAGGATGCCCTGGCGGTCGGTCCGCGCGAGCAGGCGCGGCTGGCGCAGTTGTACCTGTCGGCCGCTTAACCCGGTAAGCCGGCGGCGGCGCAGTCTCAGGGAGCGGCTTCGGGCATGTGCCAGTGCTCCAGCGCCTCGGCCGGGCCGGGGCGCGCCAGCAGGTAGCCCTGGTACTGCAGGCAGCCCAGGTGTTCCAGCGTTTCGCGCTGCGCGCGGGTTTCCACGCCCTCGGCAATGACGTTGAGTTCCAGGGCCTGGCCCAGAGCGACGATGGTCTTGACGATGGCGGTATCGCCCGGATCGCTCAGCAGGTCCCGCACAAACGACTGGTCGATCTTGAGCTTGTCCAGGGGCAGGCGTTTGAGGTAACTCAGGCTGGAGTAGCCGGTGCCGAAATCGTCCAGTGCAAAGCGCACGCCGCGCGCACGCAAGGTGCGCATCTTGGCGATCACGCTTTCCACATCGTCCACCAGCTGGCTTTCGGTGAGTTCCAGTTCCAGCCGCTCGGCCGGGGCGCCGGTTTCGTCGAGCACGGCCAGCACGTTGTGCACGAAGTCGGGGTGGCGAAACTGCCGCGCGCTGACGTTGACTGCCAGGTCCAGCTGCGCCATGGCGGGCTGGCTGGCCCAGGCTTTCAACTGGATGCAGGCGGTGCGCAGAATCCAGTGGCCCAGGGGCAGTATCAACCCGCTGGCCTCGGCGGCGGCAATGAAGTGGCCCGGCGCGACCAGACCGCGCCGGGGGTGCTGCCAGCGCACCAGGGATTCGGCGCCCAGCAGCTGCCCCTGGCTGTTGGCCTGTGGCTGGTAGTGCAGCAGGAATTGCCCCTGCTCCAGCGCTTCACGCAATTCGGTTTCCAGTGCCACGCGGGCCGACATCTGGGCCTGCATGTCGGGGTTGAAGAAGCGCAGGATGTTGCGTCCGTCGGCCTTGGCCTGGAACATGGCCAGATCGGCGCGCTTGAGCAGCTCTTCCTGCGTGCTGTGGGGGTCCGAAAACATGGCAATGCCCACACTCACCGTGTTCTGGTAGCGCTGCGTACCCAGCGGGTAGGGCTCGGCCAGCGTGGTGAGGATTTTTTGCGCCACCGTCTCGGCCTGGCGGGCGGCTTCGTCCACGTTGACGCTGAGGTCCTGCAGCATCACCACAAATTCATCGCCGCCCAGGCGCGCCAGGGTGTCCTGGTCGCGGGTGCAGTCGTGCAGTCGCCGGGCCACCTGCTGCAGCAGCAGATCGCCCATGTCGTGGCCCAGCGTGTCGTTGAGGGCCTTGAAGTTGTCCAGATCGATGAACAACAGCGCGCCGTCGTGTGCCGTGCGGTCCCGTGTGGCCAGGGTGTGGCGCATGCGGTCCAGCAGCAGGCGGCGGTTGGGCAAGTGGGTCAGCGGATCGTAGAAGGCCAGCTGGTGGATGGCTTCGCGGTTGCGCTTGAGCTCGGTGATGTCGGTGGAGACGCCGCACAGCGCGTAGATGGCGCCCGAGGCCCGGCGCAGCGGCAGCTTCACCGAGAAGTAGGTGCGGGTGCTCTGGCCGTCGGGGCTGGTCACGACCTCTTCCTCGGCCACCCGTTCACCGCGCTCCAGCACACGCAGGTCATTGCGGCGCAGGCGCTCGGCGGTTGCGGCATCAAACAAATCGGGGTCGCCCTTGCCCAGCACGTCGTTGAGCGGCAGGCCAACGACGGTGCACATGGTGCTGTTGGCGTAGCGGTAGCGCAGCTGCAGGTCCTTGATGTAGATGTGCGACTCGACGCTGTTGAGGATGGTGTTGAGCTTGTCCTCGTTCTCGCGCAGGCTGCGGGTTTTTTCGTTCACCTGGCGGCGCAGCAGTGCGGCGAAACCCATGGCCAGCAGCAACAGGCCACCGGTGGCGGCGATGCCCCACCAGAAGGTTGTTGGCACCAGTGTGCGGGGCGGCTCGCTGCCCCACTGGCGCAGGATCTGGAAGTACACCGAGTCTGGCTGGTCTTTCCAGTCCCGCAGGCGGCGGTCTACCGTGGCCAGCAAATCGGCGTTGCGTCCCTTGCCCGTGGCGTAGAACAGGCGGCTGGGCTGAAACAGGATGGGGGTCTCCACCAGCTTGTAGCGCCCGGCCTGTAGTTCACCAAACTGGTGGTTGGCCACCACGGCATCGGCCTCGCGCGCGGCGACCTTGGCAAACCCCTCGGTCAGGCTGTGCACCGGTACCCATTGCGCCTGGACGCCAAAGCTGCTGAGCAGGGCGGACAAGTACTCTTCCTGAACGGAGCCCTGCAGGATGGCCACCCGCCGGTTTTGCAGGTCCAGCACCGACTGGATGGCTGCATCTTCACGCCGGTACAGCTGGGACCAGCTGTTGAGTGCCGGAATCTGGTGGAAATCAAAGGTCTGGGCACGCTGCTCGCTGAACGCCACATCGGGCATCAGGTCAATCTGGCCCAGCCGGGTGGCCTCCAGGCACGCCTGCCATTCGCACACCACGGGCACCAGGGTCCAGTCCTCGCGCTGGGCTATTTCGCGCAGCAGGTCGCCCAAAATACCGGTGGGCTGGCCGTCGGCACCCAGTGCAATCTTCGGTTCGTTGGCGTACACGCCCACCCGCACCTCGCGGGCCTGGGCCATGCCGCTGTGCAGCAGGCAGCCCAACAGCACGCTGCAGCCCAGCCGCAGGAGGGGGAGTGACCGTGGGGACAGGGGCATGGCGGAAGGGCGGGGCCCGGTGCCGGGCAGAAGGTGGGTTCGCCTGATAAATGGAAACCACCAGTGTAGTGCCCTTCGCGCTCAGTACAATGGGCGGCGCTCCATTCGAGCAAGTTTCGTGCCTTTATGAAAAAACCACTTATCCCTCTGCTCCTGCTGGCGGCCTGTGCCGGGCTGGTGGGCGTTGCCCACGCCGAAAAGGCCGACCGCAACAAGCCCATGAACATTGAGGCCGACGCCCTGCGCTATGACGACGTCAAGCAGGTCAGCATCTTCACGGGCAACGTGGTCATGACCAAGGGCACCATCGTGATCCGCGGCGCCCAGGTCGAAGTGCGCCAGGACCCTGACGGCTACCAGTTTGGTGTCGTGACCGGAACGCCGGGCAAGCAGGCGTTTTTCCGCCAGAAGCGCGAGGCGCTCGACGAGTTCATCGAAGGTGAGGGCGACGCCATTGAATACGACGGCCATGCCGACACGGTGAAATTTATCAAGAAGGCCCAGCTGCGCCGCTACCGCGGAGCCACCCTGGCCGATGAAATCAGCGGCGGCCTGATTGTGTACGAGAACCTGACCGACATGTTCAGCGTGGACGGCAACGCCGGAAATGCCGGCAAGGGCCTGGGCGCTGCGCCCGGCGGCCGTGTGCGGGCCATGCTGATGCCCAAGCCCGAAGGCGCCGCAACGGCGCCTGCGCCAGCCCAGGCGGTGCCCGCATTGCGCGCGACCCCCACCCTGGGAGGGCCGCCGAAGTGAGCGACGCCGTGGACCAAGGGCCCGACACATCGGTCGGGCGGCTGGAAGCCCGCCACCTGCAAAAATCCTACGGCAAGCGCCAGGTGGTCAAGGATGTGTCCCTGACCGTGCGCACCGGCGAGGTCGTGGGGCTGCTGGGGCCCAACGGGGCGGGCAAGACCACCTCGTTCTACATGATCGTGGGCCTGCTGCGCGCCAGCGCGGGGGACATCACGATCGACGGCCACAGCATCGAGCACATGCCCATCCACCGTCGCGCGCGCCTGGGGCTGGGCTACCTGCCGCAAGAGGCGTCCATTTTCCGCAAGCTCAACGTGGAAGACAACGTGCGCGCCGTGCTGGAGTTGCAGCACGACGAGGCCGGCCAACCGCTACAACATGCGGAGATCGAGCAGCGCCTGACCGCGCTGCTGCAGGACCTGCGCGTGGAGCACCTGCGCGAATCGCCGTCGCTGGCGCTCTCCGGCGGCGAGCGCCGCCGCGTGGAAATTGCCCGCGCCCTGGCTACCCGCCCGCGCTTCATCCTGCTCGACGAGCCCTTTGCCGGCATCGACCCGATTGCCGTGATCGAGATCCAGCGCATCATCAACTTCCTCAAGTCGCGTGGTATCGGCGTGCTCATTACCGACCACAATGTGCGGGAAACCCTGGGCATCTGCGACCACGCCTACATCATCAGCGACGGCACCGTGCTGGCGCAGGGCACCCCGTCCGAGATCGTGGACAACGCCGACGTGCGCCGCGTGTACCTCGGCGAACATTTCCGGATGTAGATGAAGCAAGGGCTTTCACTCCGCGTCTCCCAACACCTGGCGCTCACGCCGCAGTTGCAGCAGTCCATCCGCCTGCTGCAACTCTCCACCCTGGAGTTGAGCCAGGAGGTGGAGCAGATGCTCGACGAGAACCCGTTTCTGGAACGCGCGCCAGACAGCGCCGAACGCGAGGACTTTGGCCTGGCGCAGGCCGATACGCCGGTCAGCGAGGGCGAGCGTGAAGCGGAGGTTGCTCCTGATTTTGTAGCGTCTTACGCAGATTCCACGGTCACTAGCAGCCAAAATGACGATGAAACCACGCCCCTGTCGGCTGACGAGGGGCCCAGCTGGGACGGCGACGGCACCACCGAACTGCAGCCCGATGACGGCGAATGGGGCACCGACGCCCGGGCACGCACCAACAACCTGGGCGATGGCGACGAGACGGATGCCACGGAACTGGCGCGTTCGCACGAGTCCCTGCAAACCTATCTGCACCGCCAGGCGCTGAGCCTGCGCCTGAACGAGGCCGACCGGGGCGCCCTGCGTTTCCTGATCGAATCGCTGAATGACGACGGCTACCTGGAAGAGCCGCTGCCAGACCTGGCGCGCAGCCTGGCCGGCGACGACGCCGAGCAGGTGGAGGACCTGGTGCACCACTTCACCGTGGCGCTGGGCTTGCTGCACAGCCTGGAGCCGGTGGGGGTGGGGGCCCGGGATCTGGGCGAGTGCCTGCGCCTGCAGCTGCGCGCCCGGCTGGACGCGGCGCAAGCCGCGGCAGAGCCGCAGGACCGGCAGGCGGTGCTGGCCCTGGCCTTGCGCATCTGCGCCCAGCCCATGGAGCTGCTGGCCCGTCGCGATGTCAAGACCCTGGTGCAGCGCTGCGGCGGCACCGATGCCCAGACGCGCGAGGCCCTGGCCCTGATTGTCCGGCTGGAGCCCAAGCCGGGCCGGCGCTTTGTCGATGTTGAGCGCAACATCGTGGTGCCCGATGTGCTGGTGGTGCCCGTGGGCAAGACCGGCGCGGGCCTGACCCCCAAATTCCGCGTCCTGCTCAACCCCGACGTCATGCCCAAGCTGCGGGTGCACGACATCTACGCCAACGTGCTGCGCAACCACCGTGGCGGCAGCGACGCGGCCAGCTACGCCGGGTTGCAGCAGCGCCTGCAGGAGGCGCGCTGGTTCATCAAGAACATCCAGCAGCGCTTTGACACCATCCTGCGTGTGAGCACCGCCATCGTGGAGCGGCAGAAGAACTTCTTCACCCATGGCGAGCTGGCCATGCGCCCGCTGGTCTTGCGCGAGATCGCCGACGAGCTGGGCCTGCACGAGTCCACCATCAGCCGCGTCACCACCGCCAAGTACATGGCCACGCCGTTTGGCACCTTCGAGCTGAAGTATTTCTTCGGCTCCGGGCTGGGCACCGAGTCGGGCGGCAATGCGTCCAGCACGGCGGTGCGGGCCCTCATCAAGCAGTTCATCAGCGCCGAAAGCCCGAAGAAGCCGCTGTCCGACAACCAGATTTCGGACATGTTGAAAGAGCAGGGCATTGAATGTGCCCGCCGCACGGTGGCCAAATACCGCGAGGGGCTCAAGATTGCGCCCGCATCGCTCAGAAAGGCTCTTCAATGAACCAACTCCAGATTTTTCTCCCCTGCGCCGCCGGCGTGGAAGACCTGCTGGCCCATGAGGTGCACAACCTCACCGGCTTGATGGGCGAGGACCTGCTCACCCGCCGTGGCGGCGTCATGGTGCGCGCCTCCTGGCGCGACGCCATGTTGCTCAACCTGCACAGCCGCCTGGCGCAGCGCGTGCTGGTGCAGCTCAGCTACACCGAATACCGCAACGAACAGGACCTGTACCGTGCTGCCGCCGAGGTGGCCTGGGAGATCTGGTTCACACCCAAGCAGAGCATCAAGGTGGAAGTCACTGCCCAGCACAGCCCGCTGACCTCGCTCAACTTTGCCGCGCTCAAGATCAAGGATGCGGTGTGCGACCGTTTCCGCGACAAGGCCCACGGCGTGCGCCCCGACGTCAACACCCAGTGGCCCGATGTGCGCATCTATGCCCACCTGACCACCGACACCTGCTCTCTGTACATCGACACCTCGGGTGAGCCGCTGTTCAAGCGCGGCTGGCGCGAGGACAAGGGCGACGCCCCGCTGAAGGAAACCCTGGCCGCCGCCATGATCGCGGCCTGCGGCTGGGCCGAAGGCGATGACGATCTGTTGCCCCTGTACGACCCCTGCTGCGGCAGCGGCACCATCGCCATCGAGGCGGCGCAGGTGGCTTGCAACATCGCGCCGGGCAGCCTGCGCCACTTTGCGTTCGAGAAATACCTGCCGTTCCAGGCGCACGTCTGGTCTGCTATCAAAAAAGAAGCTGCTGACGCAATCGTCAAGCCGGCCGCAGGCCAAAAAGCCCTGATTTATGGCAGCGATGTGTCGCACCGCATGGTGGACTTTGCCCAGCGCAACGCCGAGCGCGCGGGCGTGGCCGACGTGGTGGAGTTCCGCGGCGGCGATGCCCTGCAGCGCATGCCGCCGACCGATGTGCCGGGCGTGATGCTGCTCAACCCGCCCTATGGCGAGCGCATTGCCGTAGGCGGTGTCAGCGGCGCGGCGGCCAACCGGTCCGGCCCCCAGCGCCGCAGCGAGGCGTCGCCGGACTTTGACGCCCAGTTTGGCGCCCGCGAACAGGCTGTCACCGAAGACGGCGGCGAGTTCTTCAGCCAGCTCGCCACGCACTGGAAGAAAAACTTCTCCGGCTGGACGGCATGGATTCTCACGCCGGACCTGAAACTGCCCAGCAAGATGCGCCTGAAGGAATCGCGCCGCGTGCCCATGTGGAACGGGCCCATTGAGTGCCGGCTGTTCCGTTTCGACATGGTCAAGGGTGCGGCGCGTGAGCGCAAGCCGGGGGGAGCGGCCTCCACCGGAACATGACGTCCGTGGCGGCCGATGTTCAGCGGGTGGTGCTGGACACCAATATCGTTCTGGACGTTTTCGTTTTCCGGGACCCCGCCGCCCAGCCCCTGTTGCAGGGACTGGAGCAAGGCAGCCTGCGCTGGCTGGCTACCGCCCCCATGCGTGATGAACTGGCGCGCGTGCTGGCCTATCCCCAGATCGCCCGGCGGCTGGACCACTACCAGTTGCCCGCGGTCCAGGTGCTGGAGCGCATGGATGCGCTGGCCCATTGGGTGCCAGTGGCGCCCAAGGCCAGCGTCACCTGCAAGGACCCGGACGATCAGAAATTCATCGACCTGGCGGTGGCCCACCAAGCCCTGGTCCTGAGCAAGGATCAGGCGGTTTTGTGCATGGCAAAACGCCTGCTGACCCTGGGTGCTGCTGCGCGGTCTGCTATGTAAACAATAGCGCAGGCGGTGGCGTGGCCCCGCTTCAGGGGGTTTCCAGGCGCAATGCAGGTCGCGTCCGGTAGGCGGCATCGGTGATGCGCGTAGCGCCATCGGCGCCGCTCAGCTTGAACACCGCTACCGTCTCCACCAGGTCTTGTGCCTGGGCCTTGAGGCTGGAGGCCGCTGCCGCCATCTCCTCCACCAGCGCCGCATTCTGCTGCGTGGCCTGGTCCATCTGCGTCACCGCCTCACCCACCTGCGTCACGCCCATAGCCTGCTCGTTGCTGGCCGCGCTGATCTCGCCCACGATGTCGGTAACCCGCTTGATGCTGCTGACCACCTCGGTCATGGTGATGCCGGCCTGGTCCACCAGGGCCGTGCCGTGCTCCACCCGCTCCACGCTGGC
>JBAQKO010000312.1:0-2752 GCA_049301075.1 Rhodoferax sp. | reverse complement strand
GCCCGAGTCCGGGCCGCGTCAGCGGCTGCGCCCCGCCCGGTAATTGCCGCCGAGCTTGCCGCCCAGGCCGCTGGCCTGTGCCAGGCGCGCCATGGCGCCGCCGGCATGGGCGTGGGTGATGGCCCGGCCCAGGGCGTCGGCCGCGTCCGGGCCGGGCAGGCCGGGCAGTACCAGCAGGCGCTGCACCATGGACTGCACCTGGGTCTTGTCCGCGCGGCCATGGCCGGTCACCGCCTGTTTCATCTGCAGCGCCGTGTATTCGGCCACCGGCAGGTTCTGGGACACCAGGGCCGTGATGCAGGCGCCGCGCGCCTGCCCCAGCAGCAGGGTGGACTGCGGGTTGACGTTCACAAACACGATCTCCACGCAGGCGCAGTCGGGTGCGTAGCGTTGCACCACCTCGCCGATGCCGTCAAACAGCACCTTCAGCCGCGCCGGCAGGGCGCCGACTTCCAGGTGCTGGGTGCTGATGGTGCCGCTGGCTACGTAGCGCAGCGCAGACCCCTCCACGTCGACCACGCCGAAGCCGGTGGTGCGCAAGCCAGGATCAATGCCCAGTATTCTCATGCTATGGTTTTGGTAGCTGTTTGCGCAGTTTGCATGCGGGCTACAGGTTGAAATACCAGCGCGCCGAGTGGAAGAAAACGGGCGCGGCAAAGCACAGGGCATCGACCCGGTCCAGCAAGCCGCCGGCGCCGGTGGTGGAGCGCCCTTCGGAGCCCCAGCTCGGGATGCCGCGGTCACGCTTGAGGGCCTTCATGACGAAGTGCCCCAACGAGCCGGCCACGCAGGCGATGAAGGCCAGTGCGAACGCCGTGCCCGGCACCCAGGGCGTAATGCCGGCCAGCAGGGCGCCCACCAGGCTGCCCACGCCTACGCCCATGCCCCAGCTGCGCCAGTTGAAGCTTTGGCTGATGGCGGGCGCCACGGGCGGGCGGCGCAACCGGCGTGCGCTCAGGTGCTGCGTCAGCATGCAGGTCTGCATCACCAGCACCAGAAAAAACACCAAGAAGGCATTCTTGTTGTCATAGCCCGGAAACCGCAGCATCAGCAGGGCGGGCACATGGCTCATGCCATAGATGCACACCATGATGCCCCACTGCAGTTTGGCGTTGCGCTCCAGGAAACGCAGCGGGTCGTTGGCCAGCGCGCTGACCAGGGGCAGCGCCAGAAACACATAGACCGGGATGAATACCGCGAACATGTCGAAGTGGCCGCTCCCCACCAGCCAGTACTGCACGGGCAACACCACGAAGAAGGCCAGCACCAGGCTGCGGTGGTCGCCCAGGCGGGTGGGCGAGAGGGTCAGGAATTCGCGCAGCGCAAACAGTGACACCAGGGCGAACAGGGTCAGCGCCACCCAGTCGCCGGCGATCCAGCCTACCCAGAACACCAGCACCATGAACCAGCTGGTGCGCAGGATGCCGTCCACGTCCCGGAGTTCCCGGCGCCACCGCTCGGCGTGGGCGTCGTCGCCATGGTCGCGGATGGAGAGGATGAACGCCGTGGCGCTGGCCAGCAGCAGCAGCCCGAACACGATCACAAACAGGGCGCCGACCTGCTGCGTGGGAGTCATGTTCTTGAGGAAGAAGTACATGGCCGGTTCCTATACGTCGCGCAACGCCAGAACGGCGCCGCGGGCCCGCTCCAGGAAGGCGCGGCGGTCCTCGCCGTCCTGCAGTGCCAGGGGGGCGCCGAAGGTGACGGAACACAGCACCGGCACCGGAACCACTTCGCCCTTGGGCAACACGTGCTGCACATTGTTGATCCAGACCGGCACCAGCACCACGTCGGGAAATTTCAGCGCCAGGTTGTACAGGCCGGCCTTGAAGGGCTGCGGTTCACCCGTGAAGCCGCGGGTGCCCTCGGGGAAGAGGATGATGGAGTCGCCGTTTTCCAGCGCTTCAAAGAGGGGTTCCAGCGGGTCTTCCTCGGCGCTGCGATCACGGGAAACGTAGATCACGTTGAAGACGGCGGTGGTGAGCCATTGCCGGAACGGGGATTTGGTCCAGTAGTCGCGCGCGGCGATGGCGCGGGTCACGCTGCGCAGCTCCCGGGGCAACGCGGCCCAGATCATCACCAGATCGGCGTGGCTTTGGTGATTGGCAAAGTAAATGCGTTGTTCGGCCTTGGGCGGGCAGCCGTGCCAGCGGGCCTGGGCGCCTGTCAGCACCCGGATCAGGCCCAGCAAAAACCAACCCATCAACTTGGCTAGCATGACCGCGATGATACAGACCGTTTGCCAGGGGTCAGGGCAGCTGCGCGTCGCCCATGCGCCCGGTGATGACGGCGGCGCGACCCGACAGGTAGGCCGAGTTGGGCAGCTTCTCGAAGTAGCGCGGGCGCGGCAACATCACGGCCAGGCGTGCGGCCTCGAAGGCGTTGAGCTGGGACGCCGGCTTGCGAAAGTAATGTTGCGCGGCGGCCTCGGCGCCAAACACGCCTTCGCCCCATTCCACGCTGTTGAGGTAGATCTCCAGAATGCGCTGCTTGGAGAGCAGGCGCTCCAGCAGCAGCGTCAGTACAAACTCCTGGCCCTTGCGCACCAGGGTGCGCTCACCCGAGAGGAACAGGTTCTTGGCCAGTTGCTGGGTGATGGTGGAGCCGCCCACAATCTTGGGGGGCCGGGCCACGGGCACCGGCTTGCCCTGGGTCATGCGGGTTTCGGGCTTGCGGGCCGCGGCGCGCTGCTCGGCCTTGGTGTTCTTTTCCCAGGCTTTTTCCAGCGCGTCCCAGTCCACGCCATCGTGGT
>JBAQKO010000311.1:0-5614 GCA_049301075.1 Rhodoferax sp. | reverse complement strand
GTCGTGCCGTCGTCCTTGCCGAACAAGACCCGCTGGAACGTGCGCGTGGGCAATAACCACTGGTGCAGACCCGTCCCGCCCATGCCGAGCGGATGGTTGATGTCTTGATTGGGGCCTGCCCCGTAGCCGTCGAGCGAAATGGTGAAGCTGTTAACGCGAACGCGTGTCATGGTGTGCCTCCTTTCACGCAACTGCACATTTTGCGACCGTGTCCCAAGTCCTTGTTGTCACCGTGGTTCCGTAAGCCCGCTCGATGAGCTTCATGAAGACAGGCCCGTCCGGGCTGGGGAGATAGGCCGTGAAGACCTCGGCCCCGATCTGATGGATGACCGTCGCGGTGCCCTCGGTCAAAGGCAGGGTTGTTTTGGGGGCCCGCGCTTCGCGAAGGAAGCTGACAACGCGCTTGGCTTGCTCGGGCAGGCCGTAACCTGTAAATGGATCCGTGCGAAGCAGGGCCGTGAGGGCATCCGCGCTGCGCACGATGGTGGGGAAGTGCCGGCCAACGTGCTGGGCGACGGCAGCTTCGATTGCCTGCTCCAGTTCCGCTGCAAGCTCGGCGTCGCAGCTAAACGCCACGTTTCCACTGGACAGGACGGTGCGGACGTTGGCGAAACCCAGCCGCTCCAAGCTGGTTTTCAAGTCCGGCATCTTGAGGTTCATTGGCGAGACGCCCCGGAGGAATGCGACGTGTCGTGGCATGGGTGATTTGCGAGGTCTAATGGCTGAGATGCGGGGCTCGTCGTCTCGATGGAGGAGTCAGGCCGCACTTTGAGGCTTTGTGCGGCTAGCTGTCGATCTGTTTAGGGTGACGGCGGCTCGAATGAGGGTCTTCAGGGCGGCCTCGTCAATTTGACTGCCCTCCGGGAAATCGATGGCACGCCTGACCTTGCCTTCGAGACTGGAGTTGAAGAGATTTGACGGGTCCGCAAGCGAGGCGCCTCTCGGGAAGGTCAATTTCACCGCCTTCATGTAGGTCTCACCGGTGCAGATGATTCCGTTGCATGACCAGACAGGAGTGTTCCATTTCCACTCTTCGGAAATTTCAGCATCCGTTCCCTTGATCAGGGTTCTTAGCTCAGAAAGCAGCTGGCCTCTCCAGTCTTGTAACTCTCCGATTCGTGCGTCTATGCGTTCAGAGGGCGACTTGCCTGCATCCGACGCGGGAGTTTTCTTGGAGGATGGCTTCGCGGCAGGTGACTGGGCCTTGTTTTCTGGCATGGTGTGCTCTCCAGGGGCGCGGCGGGACAAGCTGGACATGATCTCCCTCCTGAGAGGGGCTTGCAGCCTTGCTTGCGGCGGTGTTGTCCGAAATATATACAGTTATATAAACCCCGACAAACCCCGCATCACTCAAACCACCTTAGCCCGCTCCAGCATCGCATGCAACAGCACATTGCACCCCGCGGTAATGTGCTCGGGCTTGGCGTCCTCAATCTCGTTGTGGCTGATGCCGTCCTTGCAGGGGATGAAGATCATGCCGCTGGGGGCCAGCTTGGCCATGTAGACGGCGTCGTGCCCCGCGCCGGAGACGGCGGGCATGTTGCTGTAGCCCAGCTTCTTGGCGGCGCGGGCCACGGCGTCCACGCAGTCGCTGTGGAAGATCTGCGCGGGGTAGCTCGAAACCAGTTCAATCTTCACGTCCACGCCGTGCTCCCGGCCCACCTGGGCGGCAAAGGCTTTCACCTCGTCGGCCATCTGGTCCACCAGCGCGTCGGTGGCGTTGCGCAAATCAATGCTGAACTTCACGCGGCCGGGAATCACGTTGCGGCTGTTGGGAAACACCTGCACCATGCCCACCGTGCCGCGGCCATGCGGCGGGTGGCGGTGCGCTGCGGCCACCACGTCTTGCATGATGCGGGTGGCGGCCAGCATGGCGTCCTTGCGCAGCGCCATGGGCGTGGGGCCGGCGTGGGCTTCCATGCCGGTCACGGTGCAGTCAAACCAGCGGATGCCCAGCACGCCGCTGACCACGCCAATGGTTTTGTCGTTGTCTTCCAGCACCGGGCCCTGTTCGATGTGCGTCTCAAAGTACGCGCCAATCGGGTGGTCGCCGGGTTCCTGCGTGCCGATGTAGCCAATGCGCTCCAGCTCGCCCTTCACGCTCTTGCCATCGGTGTCGGTGGCGGCATACGCATGTTCCAGCGTGAAGGCCTTGGCGAACACGCCCGAGCCCATCATCACCGGCACAAAGCGCGAGCCTTCTTCGTTGGTCCAGAAGGCCACTTCAATCGGGGCCTCCGTTTCAATGCCCAGGTCGTTGAGCGTGCGCACCACTTCAATGCCGGCCAGTACGCCGTAGTTGCCATCAAACTTGCCACCGGTGGGCTGGGTGTCGATGTGGCTGCCGGTGACTATTGGGGGCAGGCTGTTGTTGCGCCCGGCGCGGCGCATGAAGCCGTTGCCAATCTTGTCGATGGTGACGGTCATGCCGGCCTCGCGCGCCCAGCCCAACACCAGGTCGCGGCCCTGCTTGTCCAGGTCGGTCAGGGTCAGGCGGCACACACCGCCCTTGGGCGTGGCGCCAATTTTGGCCAGCTCCATCAGCGAGGCCCAGAGGCGCTCGCCGTTGATGCGGATGTTGTCCAGGTCGATGGCGGTTGCGGTGCTCATGGTGGTGTCCTTTGCTTAGCGTTTCACGGCGGTGGGGGCCAACGTCTCGGCGCGCAGTTTGTTGGCCGCAAAGTTGGAGCTGAACGGTGCGCGCTTGATGTAGCGGCCTTTGCCCTTGGCCGCCCGCAGGTCGCCCTGCACAAACACCAGCTCGCCCTGGCTCACGGTGTGGCTGGGAATGCCGCGCACGGTGCGGCCTTCAAAGATGTTGAAGTCGCCCTTGCTGAATTGCGTCTTGCTTGAGAGGGTCTTGCTGGCCATCGGGTCCCACACCACCAGGTCGGCGTCGGCTCCCACGGCCACACAGCCTTTTTGCGGGTAGATGTTGAACAGCCTGGCCGTGTTGGCGGAGGTGATGGCCACAAACTCCGATGGCGTCAGGCGCCCGGTGTTCACGCCTTCACTCCAGAGCACGGCCAGGCGCTCTTCCACGCCGCCGGTGCCGTTGGGAATCTTGGCAAAGTCGTCCTTGCCCGCCGCCTTTTGCGCCGCGCAGAAGGTGCAGTGGTCGGTGGCCGTGGTGTGCAGGTTGCCGCTTTGCAGGCCGCGCCACAGAAATTCCTGGTGGCCCTTGGGGCGAAACGGTGGGCTCATCACGTGGGCGGCGGCGGTGGCAAAGTCCGGGTGGCGGTACACGCTGTCGTCCACCACCAGGTGGCCGGCCAGCACCTCGCCATACACACGCTGGCCGCGTGCGCGGGCGCGGGCAATGGCTTCGGCCGCTTCAATGCAGCTCACATGCACCACGTAGATCGGCACGTTCAGCACATCGGCAATGGCAATCGCCCGGTTGGCGGCTTCGCCCTCCACCATGGGCGGGCGCGACAGCGGGTGGCCCTCGGGCCCGGTGATGCCCATCTCGGCCACCTGCTTTTGCAGCAGGTACACCAGCTCGCCGTTTTCGGCGTGCACGGTGGGCATGGCGCCGAGTTCCAGGCAGCGCTTGAAGCTGTTCACCAGCGTTTCGTCGTCGCACATGATGGCGTTCTTGTAGGCCATGAAGTGCTTGAAGCTGTTCACGCCTTCCTGCTGCACCAGTGTGCCCATGTCCTTGCGCACCTGCTCGCTCCACCAGGTAATGGCGACGTGGAAGCTGTAGTCGCTGGCGGCCTTCTCGGCCCAGCCGCGCCACTTGCGGTAGGCGTCCAGGATGTTCTCCTGCGGGTCGGGGATGACGAAGTCGATGATGGTGGTGGTGCCACCCGCCAGGCCGGCCGCCGTGCCGGTGTAGAAGTCGTCCATGGTGGTGGTGCCCATGAACGGCAGCTGCATGTGGGTGTGCGGGTCAATGCCGCCGGGCATCACATACTGGCCGCCGGCGTCCACCACCGTGGCGCCCGCCGGGGTGGGCAGGTTCTCGCCGACGGCGATGATGGTGCCGTCCTGGGTGATGACATCGGCCTGGAAGGCGCGGTCGGCATTGACCACGGTGCCGCCACGGATGAAGAGTGTGCTCATGATTGCTCCTGAAACAATAGCTGCTTGCGCAATGAATACAAGGGGTTGAGGCTGATTCAGGCCTGAATTCGCATGGGGTTGTTGGCGTGCGTGGTCCAGTCGGCGTGGGTGGCCACGACGGGCTTGCCGGTCCGCTGGTCCACCTCGCCGGGCGCCAGGTCGCGCAGCGTGATGCACGCGGGCACCGGGCACACCAGCGTGCACAGGTTGCAGCCCACGCATTCGTCTTCTTTCACCTCGAAATGGCGCTGGCCGTTTTTCTCGAAGGTGATGGCCTGGTGGCTGGTGTCCTCGCAGGCAATGTGGCAGCGCCCGCACTGGATGCAGCTGTCCTGGTTGATGACGGCTTTGGAAATAACGTTGAGGTTGAGGTAGCGCCAGTCGCTCACCGTCGGCACGGCCTTGCCGACGATCTGGCTGACTGCGGTGAAGCCCATTTCGTCCATGTAGTCCGACAGACCGCTTTCCATTTCCTGCACGATCTTGAAGCCGTAGACCATGGCGGCGGTGCACACCTGCACCGTGCCGCTGCCCAGCGCGATGAAGTCCAGCGCGTCGCGCCAGGTGCCGATGCCGCCAATGCCGGAAATGGGCAGGCCGGCGGTGAGCGGGTCGCGCGCAATCTCGGCCACCATGTTCAGCGCAATGGGTTTCACCGCCGGGCCGCAGTAGCCGCCGTGGCTGCCCTTGCCGCCGGTGTTGGGCGTCATGGTCAGCGAGTACGGGTCCACGCCCATGATGGAGTTGATGGTGTTGATGAGGCTCACCGCATCGGCGCCACCGCGCTTGGCCGCCTGGGCCGGCTTGCGGATGTCGGTGATGTTGGGCGTGAGCTTCACGATGACGGGAAGCCGGCTGTACTGCTTGCACCAGGCGGTGACCATTTCGATGTACTCCGGCACCTGGCCCACGGCGGCGCCCATGCCGCGCTCGCTCATGCCGTGCGGGCAGCCGAAGTTCAGCTCGATGCCGTCGGCACCGGTGTCCACCAGGCGCGCCAGGATGGCTTTCCACGAGGGTTCTTCGCACGGAACCATCAGCGAGACGACCATGGCGCGATCCGGCCAGTTGCGCTTGACCTCGGCGATCTCTTTCAGGTTTAGGTCCAGGTCGCGATCGGTGATGAGTTCGATGTTGTTGAAGCCCATCAGGCGCCGGTCTGGCGTCAGCAGGGCGCCGTAGCGCGGGCCGTTGACGTTGACGACCGGCGGCCCGGCCTCGCCCAGCGTCTTCCAGACCACGCCGCCCCAGCCCGCCTCGAAGGCGCGGTTGACGTTGTAGGCCTTGTCGGTGGGCGGCGCGGACGCCAGCCAGAAGGGGTTGGGGCTTTGGATGCCGGCGAAGGTGGTGTGCAGATTGGCCATGGTGTTCTCCCGTCTCAGGCGCGTGTGATGTAGGCGTGGATGGCGTGGGCCGACTGCTTGCCGTGCTCCACCGCTTCCACCGTCAGGTCCAGCCCGCCGGCGCGGCAGTCGCCACCGGCCCAGACGCCGGGGAGGCTGGTCTGGCCCGCGGCGTCGGTGGCAATGCGCCCGCCGTCCAGCGC
>JBAQKO010000310.1:0-6136 GCA_049301075.1 Rhodoferax sp. | reverse complement strand
GCCCAGGGCCACAAACAGCGTGCCGGTGATCAGTGCCTGCACGTCTTCGTGCGGGCGGTGGCGCTGAACGGACGTGTCGGTGGGCATGCGTGGGCTTCAGGCAGCCGCAGGCGCTTCTTCGGTGTCGGAGCAGGTGACGCCACCGCAGCCCTGGATTTCCTCGCGGGGCAGGGATTCGGGGGCGTGCACGATGCCGGTGAGCGGGTCGTAGCCCACGCGCCGCATGTGCAGGGCCAGGGCGGCATCCATGGCCTGCGCGTGCTGCGGGAACCAGACGGCCAGCTCGCGGGCCATTTGCCGCACCATGGCGCGGTCCGCCTTGGCCGCGCCGTCCTGCATGATCTGCAGCACGACATGGTGCTGCGTGCTGTGGCAGTTGCTGGAGGCAAAGCGGGTATCGGTCATCCAGCGGTCTTCCCGCCCGAAGTGGTCGTCGGTGTGGTCGACCAGCTGCTGCCAGGCGGGCAACAGGTCCGCGTCAGAGGCAGCTTCCACCACGGCCAGCAGTTCAACGAACTCCTGGTGGGTGGTGTCCATCATGGGTAAATCGAGCGATAGCGCGTCCGACCATTCAAGTGCGGGCATGGAAAGTTCTCCTGGGTTCAAAGTGCGTGCGTGACCAGCTTGAAGTCTACGTCTTCGGCATACGATTTGACGGTAAAGCCCAGGCTTCGCATGAGTTTGAGCATACCGGGGTTGTTGGCCAGTACCAGGCCTTCAATGTCGGAGAGGCCTTTCTCGCGCGCCACGTCCATGATGCTTTGCATCAGGCGTGAACCCAGGCCCTTGCCATTGAAGTCATCGGCCACCACCAGGGCGAACTCGCAACTCGACTGGTCGGGGTTGGTGATGTAGCGCGAGACGCCCACAATGCGTTCGGTCTCAATGATCTCGCCGTCTGGCCCGGCCGCGCGTTCCTTGAACACGGCCACCAGCGCCATCTCGCGGTCGTAGTCGATCAGCGTGAACCGCGCCAGCATGGACGGCGGCAGTTCGGCCAGCGACGACACGAAGCGGAAGTAGCGGCTCTCGGGCGACAGGCTCTGCACCAGGGCCTGCAGCATCTGGGCGTCGTCGGGGTGGATGGGGCGCACCAGGTACTCGCCGCCGCCGCGCAGCGGCCAGACCTGTTCGAAGCGCGCCGGGTAGGGCAGGATGGCCAGGTGGCTGTAGTTGCTGGAGCGCCCGCTGGCCGCCTGCGGCGCGTGGTCGATGACGATGCGCGCGTCCACCGCCACCACACCGGATTCGTCCACGATCAGGGGGTTGATATCCATCTCGCGCAGCTGGGGCAGTTCGCACACCATTTCCGAGACGCGCAGCAGCACCTGCTCCAGCGCATCCATGTTGACCGCGCTGCTGCCGCGCCACTCGCCCAGCGTTTCGGCCACGCGGGAGCGCTCGATCAGGCGGCGTGCCAGAAACTGGTTGAGCGGCGGCAGTTCCATGGCCCGGTCGTTGATGAGCTCAATCATGGTGCCGCCGGCGCCGAAGGTGATCACCGGGCCAAACGGGTCGTCGGTGACCAGGCCGACGCAGACCTCGCGGCCCCGGCGTGCGCGCGCCATTTTCTGCACGGTCACGCCGTTGATGCGGGCGTTGGGCTGCAGGCGGGCCACCGCCTGGATCATGTCGTTGTAGTTGTCGCGCACGCTGGTGGCGTTGGCGATGTTGAGCGCCACGCCCAGCACGTCGGACTTGTGGCTGATGTCGGGCGAATCGATCTTGAGCGCCACCGGAAACCCCAGCTGCGTGGCAATCATCATTGCCTCATTGGCGCTGCGCGCCAGGATGGTCTGGGTCACCGGGATGTGAAAGGCCGACAGCAGGGTCTTGGACTCCATCTCGGTCAGCACCTTGCGCCGCTCGGCCAGCACGCCCTCAATCACCAGCCGTGCACCTTCGATGTCGGGTTGGGCCAGGGTGGACAGCGGCGGCGGCGTCTGCTGCAGCAGTTGCTGGGCCTGGTAGAACGAGGCGATGTTGCCAAAGGCACCCACGGCGGCCTCGGGTGTGCGGAAACTGGGAATGGACGCTTCCAGCAGGATGCCGCGGGCCGGCACCACCGAGGCGTCGCCCATCCAGCACGACAGCAGAGGCTTGCCCATGGCGCGCTTCACGTCGGCCACCGCGCGCGCCACGGCCGAGGCGTCGCCTCCGGCCTTGGGCGAGTAGATGGCCAGCACGCCGTCGATCTGGCGGTCGTGGTCCGCCGCGGTAATGGCGGCGTGGTAGTGCTCGGGTCCGGCGTCTTCCGACAGGTCGATCAGGTCCGACAGCGACGCCAGCGCGGGCAATTGCGGCTTGAGGGCGCGCACCGTTTCAGGTGACAGCTTGCCCAGTTGAAGCAGGATTTCATTGACCCAGTCGGCCGCCAGCACGCCCGGTCCGCCGCCGTTGGTGACGATGGCCAGGCGCTTGCCCACCGGCCGGTAGCGTGAGGCCAGGCACTTGGATGCCGAGAACAGAGCCACAAAGGAGCGCACCCGCACCGCGCCGGCGCGGCGCAGGGCGGCGTCAAACACATCGTCGCTGCCGACAATGGCGCCGCTGTGGGTTTGCGCGGCTTCGTTGCCGGCGGGCTTGCGCCCGGCTTTGAGCACCACCACCGGTTTGGCATTGGCCGCCGTGCGCAGCGCGCTCATGAAGCGACGCGCGTCGGCAATGCCTTCCATGTAGACGACGATGCTGTGGGTTTGCGCATCGTTGGCCAGGAAATCGAGCACATCGGCAATGTCCACCCCGGTGTGCGGGCCCAGGGATACCACCGACGAGAAACCCACCGCGTTGTTGCTAGCCCAGTCGAGCATGGAGGAGGTCAGCGCGCCCGACTGTGACACCAGCGCCAGCGAACCCGCGCGGGCCAGGGGCCCGGCTGCGCTGGCATTGAGCTGCAGCAGCGGGCGCTGCAGGCCCAGGCTGTTGGGGCCCAGCAGGTGCACGCCTTCGCGGCGGGCAATTTTTTTGAATTTCTCGGCGTCGTCGCTGCTGATGCCGCTGGAAATGACCAGTGCCGTGCGGCAGGCCATGCGCCCGGCGATTTCCAGCGCGGCCGCGATGTCCTGCGCCGGCAGGGCAATGATGGCGAGGTCGGCCCGGGTTTGCGCCAGGTCGGCCAGCGTGCCGCTGGTGTGGATATCCACAAACACCAGGTTTCCGTGGAAACGCTGGGCCCGCAGTGCCGCATGCAGTGCCCGGGCTTGCGAGGTCTGCGTGGCCGGATCGTCGGCCTGACCCGCGAAGACGACAATGGATTCGGGAGCAAAGAGGGGGGTGAGGTAGTGTTTATCCATGGAATATTTCCGTCAACGCCAGCCAGAACCCTAACATGGGCGGGACCCCGCATACCGGGCTTGCCGGGGTGGCGGCCTGGGTATTAGGGTTTACCCTTAACTATACGGGCTCACCTGATAAGATTCCAGCATTTGGCGCAATATGTTGCGCTTGTGTCCTTTGTTTCCCAGTTCCTTCCCATTTTCGAGTTCCTATGTCCACTGCCGATCGCATACGCAACCCCCTCCTGCAATCCCGCATCATGTCGGCCGATGCAGCCGCCGCGCTGATTCCGGCCGGTGCCAACGTCGGCATGAGTGGCTTTACCGGCGCGGGCTACCCCAAGGCGGTCCCCCATGCGCTGGCCCAGCGCATCGAGCGCCTCAGCGCCCAGGGTGAGCAGTTCCGCATTGGCCTGTGGACCGGTGCGTCCACCGCGCCCGAGCTCGACGGCGTGCTGGCCGGCGTGGATGGCATTGCCATGCGCCTGCCCTACCAGTCGGACCCCACGGTGCGCAAGCAGATCAACGCCGGACGGATGCAGTACACCGACATCCACCTCTCGCATGTGGCGCAGCTGGCCTGGTTTGGCTTCCTGGGGCATCTGGATGTGGCGGTGGTCGAGGTTGCGGGCATCCTGCCCGACGGGCGGCTGATTCCCTCGTCCTCCGTGGGCAACAACAAGACCTGGCTGGACCAGGCGGACAAGATCATCCTGGAAGTCAACACCATGCAGAACCCCGGCCTGGAGGGCATGCATGACATCTACTACGGCACGCGCCTGCCGCCGGACCGCCAGCCCATTCCGCTGGTGCGCCCGGGCGACCGCATTGGCGAGCCCTATTTGCACTGCGACCTGAACAAGGTCGTTGCCGTGGTGGAAACCAACCAGCACGACCGCAATTCGGCCTTCAGCGCGCCGGATGAAATCTCGCAGCGCATTGCCGGCCACATCATCGAATTCCTGCAGCACGAGGTCAAACGCGGCCGCCTGCCCGAAAACCTGCTGCCGCTGCAGTCGGGTGTGGGCAACATCGCCAACGCCGTGCTGGCCGGCCTCAACGAGAGTCCGTTTGCGAACATGACGGCCTACACCGAGGTGCTGCAGGACGGCATGCTCGACATGCTGCGCTCGGGCAAGCTCACCATGGCCTCGGCCACCGCGTTGTCGCTCAGCCCCAAGGCACTGGCCGATTTCAACGCCAACATCGACTTCTACCGCGAGCGCATCGTGCTGCGTCCGCAGGAAATCAGCAACCACCCGGAGGTGGTGCGCCGCCTGGGCATCATCGCCATGAACGCCATGATTGAGGCCGACCTCTATGGCAACGTGAACTCCACCCACATCATGGGCTCGGGCATCATGAACGGCATTGGCGGCTCGGGCGACTTTGCGCGCAACGCCTACCTGTCGTTCTTCGTGACGCCCTCGGTGGCCAAGAACGGCGCCATCTCCTGCATCGTGCCCATGGTCTCGCACGTGGACCATACCGAGCACGATGTGGAAGTGATCGTGACCGAGCAGGGGCTGGCCGATTTGCGCGGCCTGTCACCCACGCAGCGGGCCCGGCTGGTCATCGAAAAATGCGCCCACCCGGACTACCGCCCAGCGCTGCGGGATTAC
The DNA here is from genome assembly GCA_049301075.1 of Rhodoferax sp. Classification (GTDB taxonomy): domain Bacteria; phylum Pseudomonadota; class Gammaproteobacteria; order Burkholderiales; family Burkholderiaceae_C; genus Allorhodoferax. The sequence goes on along the minus strand of JBAQKO010000310.1, from coordinate 1,239 downwards.
TTCGAACGCGCCCAGCGCGCAGCGCCCGGCCAGCACACGCCCCACATCCTGAACGAGGCACTGTCCTGGCATGCGCGCTGCGTCGAAACCGGGCACATGCTGCCCGGTGGCGCAGGCGCCGCGGTTTAAAGCCGCTCGAAGATGGCGGCAATACCCTGGCCGCCGCCAATGCACATGGTCACCAGGGCGTAGCGGCCCTGGATGCGCTGCAGTTCGTAAATGGCTTTCACGGTGATCAGCGCGCCGGTGGCGCCAATGGGGTGACCCAGTGAAATGCCCGAACCATTGGGGTTGACCTTGGCCGGGTCCAGGCCCAAGTCACGGCTCACGGCGCAGGCCTGGGCTGCAAAGGCTTCGTTGGCTTCGATCACGTCCAGGTCGTTCACCGTCAAACCGGCCTTCTTCAGCGCCAGCTGCGTCGCAGGCACCGGGCCAATGCCCATGTACTTGGGGTCCACACCGGCGTGGGCGTAGGAAACCAGGCGGGCCAGCGGCTTGGCGCCACGGGCCTTGGCAGCGCCGGCTTCCATCAGCACCACGGCAGCGGCGGCGTCGTTGATGCCGGAGGCATTGCCGGCCGTGACCGTGCCGTTTTCCTTCAGGAAGACCGGCTTCAACTTGGCCAGGTCGGCCAGCGTGCAGTTGGGGCGGAAATGCTCGTCCACCGCGTAGGCCACATCACCCTTCTTGCTCTTGAGCATGACGGGCAGGATCTGGTCCTTGAAATAGCCCGCTTCGGTGGCGCGCTGGGCGCGGTTGTGGCTTTCCACGGCCAGGGCGTCCTGGTCGTCGCGGCTGATGCCCCACTTGGCGGCAATGTTTTCGGCCGTGACGCCCATGTGGATGGTGTGAAAGGGGTCGTGCAGGGCGCCCATCATCATGTCGACCATCTTGGTGTCACCCATGCGGGCGCCCCAGCGCATGTTCAGGCTGGCAAAGGGTGCGCGGCTCATGTTCTCGGCACCGCCGCCGATGGCGATGTCGGTGTCGCCCAGCAGAATGCTCTGGCTGGCCGACACAATGGCCTGCAGGCCCGAGCCGCACAGGCGGTTGACGTTGAAGGCAGGGGTGCCTTCGGCGCAGCCACCGTTGATGGCCGCCACGCGGGACAGGTACATGTCTTTGGGCTCGGTGTTGACGACATGGCCGAACACCACATGGCCGACATCTTTGCCATCTACGTTGGCGCGCTTGAGCGATTCGCGCACCACCTGCGCGGCCAGTTCAGTAGGGGGGATG
>JBAQKO010000309.1:0-4971 GCA_049301075.1 Rhodoferax sp. | reverse complement strand
GCAATAGCGTCATCAGTTTTGTGTTCATGGGAATGCGTCCTAGGGGTTGTCTTGCAAATAGAGGCAGGCTGAAAACCTGGGTGGTTGAGTTTACAACTTTGGTATTTTGTTGCGATGCACAAATTGTAATAGTTAACATACATTTGATGTGCATCAATTTTGACCAAAAGGGTTTACCCTAAGGTGGAAAGGGTGTATTAGCATGCCGCCACATGTCCGGGAATTTTTGTCTGTGTGGGCACGTAACCTGAGGATTACCGCAATGAGTAAAGATCAAGCATCAAAAAACACCGAAACGCCTAGCGGATTGGGCCGTCGCAAGTTCATGAATACTGCAGCACTTGCCGGTCTTGCCGGTGTCGTTGCCTGTACGGACAAAGGTGCTCCCGGAGCGTCTGCACCAGCAGTGGCTCCCAAGGCCGGCGCGGACAGCGGGATTGACTACAGCAAGTACGAGGTCAAACCGGGCGAGTTGGATACCTACTATTCGTTCTCGTCTGGTGGACATTCGGGTGAAGTGCGCATCTATGGCTTGCCGTCGGGTCGACTGTTCAAGCGCATTCCTGTCTTTAACATGGACTGCCTGGTTGGCTGGGGTATCACCAACGAATCCAAGAAAATCATTGGCACCCGTCCAGATGGCCGGCCGCTGTACGTCACCGGTGACACCCATCACGTTCACCAAACCTACACGGACGGCACGTATGACTGCAAATACATGTTCGTCAATGACAAGATTCACGGTCGCCTGGCGCGCGTGCGCATGGACACCATGGAATGCGACAAGATCACTGAACTGCCAAACATCCAGGGATTTCACGGCACCTTCCCGGACAAACGGGACCCGGTTGATGCCTCCATTAACCACACCACGCGCGTGTTTTGCGGCGCAGAATTTTCCATCCCGCTGCCCAACGACGGCAAAAATATGGCGGCGACCGAGAAATACCGCTCGCTGTTCACGTGCGTGGATTCCGAGACGATGGAAGTGCGCTACCAAATCATGATTGACGGTAACTGTGATCTGGTGGCCACCTCGTACGACGGTAAATTGGCTGCCACGAACCAGTACAACACGGAGAATGGTGCCCATTACGAAGACATGATGTCCGCTGAGCGCGATGCTTGTCTCTTCTTCAATGTGGCACGCATTGAAGCAGCCGTGAAAGCTGGCAAATCGAAAACCTACGGCTCGTCGAAGGTGCCAGTGGTCGATGGCAGCAAGGCAGCCAACTCGGATCCCAAGACAGCGCTGGTTTGCTATGTGCCTGTGTCCAAAAATCCGCATGGTGTGAACGCCAGCCCGGATGGTAAATATTTCGTTTGTTCCGGCAAGCTGTCGCCGACGGCGACGGTGATCGACCTCTCCCTGGTTCTGAAATGGTTCGATGGCGAAGTCAAGGACGCGCGCGATGCCGTCGTGGCTGAGCCAGAGATTGGTCTGGGCCCGCTGCACACCGGGTTCGACAACAAAGGCAATGCGTACACCACCTTGTTCCTGGACAGCCAGATTGTCAAATGGAACGTTGAAGCCGCCATCAAGGCATTCAAGGGTGACAAGACCGCCAAGGTCGTTCTGGACAAGCTTGATGTGCAGTACCAGCCTGGCCACGGTTTCACCTCCATGGGCGAGACCAAGGAGGCCGATGGCAAGTTCTTCCTTTCGGACAACAAGTTTTCCAAGGACCGTTTCTTGCCCGTTGGACCGCTGCATCCCGAAACAGCACAGCTGATTGACATCAGCGGTGAAAAGATGAAACTGGTAGCGGACCATTCGGTTTACTCTGAGCCGCACGACTCCATCATCGTTCGCCGTGACCTCGTTAAGACCCGGCAGGTCTACAATATTGACGACTTCCCCAACGCGGTGAAGGATGCCAAGGACTGCCGCGTTGAGCGCAAAGGCAATAAGGTTACGGTTTACCTGACTTCGCAGGCGCCTACTTTCGGGCTGCGCGAGTGGACGGTTAAGCACGGCGACGAAGTGACCATCATCCTGACCAATCTGGATAAGGTGGAAGACTTGACGCACGGCTTTGCCATCCCGAAATACGACATCAACTTCATCGTCAATCCGCAAGAGACGAAGTCGGTTACCTTCAAGGCGGACAAGCCCGGAGTCTACTGGTGCTATTGCACCAACTTCTGTCACGCACTCCACTTGGAAATGCGTTCGCGGATGTTGGTTGAGGCTTAATAGGCCTTGCTCGGGGCAGCGCAGTCACTGGGCTGCGCTGCCCTTTTTTCTTGTTTGGATGTCCGATGTTTCTGCCGAAATCCCGCTTTTTGTCGACTCTGTGGGTTGCGCTTGTTCTTGCGCTGACGACTATTCCTCCAGGCGTACAGGCGGCGGCGGGAAAAGGTACTTACGAAGCCGAACTTCCGGCTGATCTGGCGACTGCCAAGGACCTGTGCGCGCTGTTGCCGTGCCAGGACGTGTTCCCGGGTGCCACCCATTTTTCAGAGCGCAAGGGCCAGCCGCCCTACGTTGAGGCTTACGACAAGGCGGGCGAAGGCCGCCAGTTGCTGGGCTATGTGATGCTCTCGACCGACATCACCGATACACCCGCGTACTCGGGCAAGCCGGTGGTGACGCTGATTGGCATGGACAAGACCGGCCATTTCGTCGGCGTCAAAGTCCTCAAGCACTCCGAGCCGATTCTGCTGCTGGGCATTCCCGAATCCGCGCTGCTGAAATTCAACGACCAGTACCTTGGCAAATCGGTCGCCGACAAGATTGAAATTGGCCAGTCCCGACCCGAGGAGAGCGTGGTCGGGCTGGACGCCATTTCCGGCGCCACCGTCACGGTGATTGCACAAAACCAGGTCATGATGGCCTCGGGCTCGGCCGTGGCGCGGCAGGTTGGCATCTTGGCACCGACCGTGCGTGAGCCGGCGCGCTACAAGGCGACGGCTCAGGCACTGACCTGGGACGAACTCGTAGGGCGCGGCGCCGTGCAGCACCTGCGCGTGATGCCGGAACAGCTCGGCCTGGAACACAGCGCCGACCCCTTTATCGAGTTGTGGTTCGGCGACCTGAGCCACCCCGACATCGGCAGGAGCGTGCTCGGCGTGAGCAACTGGGAAAGCCTAAACCTCCAGCTCAAGGCAGGCGAGCACGCTATCTTCATCATCCGCACCGCGGGTCACGAATCGTTCAAGGGCTCGGGCTTTGTGCGTGGCGGGTTGTACGACCGTGTGCAGGTCAAGCAGGGCGCTGATTCATTCACTTTCCGCGACCTCGACTACCTGAACCTGTACGGAGTCAAGGCAGCAGGCGCACCCACGTTCAATGAATCGGCGATCTTCATCATCCGTTCGAAGTCTTTTTCAGATGCCTATCCCTGGAAGCTGAGCCTGCTGGGTAACCGGGTCGACCGCGCCACCGGCGCTAAGAGTTTCACCAGCTTCGATACCCAGTATTGGCTGCCCGCGTCCATGCTCGAAGGCGGCCGCCCCAAGGTGGTAGAGCCGGACGCGCCCTGGGTGCGCATCTGGAAATCGCGGGCGGTAGAAATTGGGTTGTTCATTGTGCTGCTGGTAGCCGTGGGCGTGGTCTATGCGTTCCGTGAGCGGCTCACGCGTCGCTCCACCCACAAGAACAAGTGGCCGGTCAACGCCTTCAAGTACACCGCCTGGGGTTTGTCCATCGTGTTCGTCGGCTTTGGTATGCTGGCGCAGCCTTCTATCACCCAGGTGCTGACCTGGTTCCACGCGCTGCTGTTCCAGTGGACCTGGTCGTTGTTCCTGTCGGATCCGTTCATCTTCCTGTTCTGGATCTTCATCATCGTCACCGTGTTTCTGTTTGGCCGCGGGCTGTTCTGTGGCTGGATGTGCCCGTTCGGTTCGCTGTCCGAGGCCATTTACAAGGTGGCGCGCGTTGTGGGGTTCAAGCGCTTCCAGACGCAGCTGCCGCAGCGCTGGCACGACCGGCTCAAGTGGCTCAAGTACGTCATCTTCTTTGGTCTCATAACGGTGTCCATGTTCTCCATGGGGCTGGCAGAGAAGCTGTCCGAGGTAGAGCCCTTCAAGACCACCTTCCTGGTGGGCATCCAGAATCGCGCCTGGCCCTATGGCCTGTTCGTGGCCGCCATCCTGGGTCTGTCGATTTTTATCGAGCGCCCGTACTGCAAATACATCTGCCCGTTGGGCGCGTCGCTGGCCATGCCCAGCACCTTCCGCTGGTTTGGCCTTAAGCGCAAGCAGGATTGCAACAGTTGCAAGGCCTGCGCCGTGGGCTGCGGGGCGCAGGCGATCGATGCCGATGGCCGCATCGATCACCGCGAGTGCCTGCACTGCCTGGACTGCATGATTTTGTACACCGACACCAAGGGCTGCCCGCCTCTGGCCAAGGAGCGCAAGCGTCGCGAAAAGGACGGACTGGAGATCACCCCCATTGGCGCCAATGGTTATTTCATTCCGATTCACCCCGCTACCAGCTTCACCGAACAGATCAGTGCCAAGGCTGCGCAAGGGCCCGACCCCCGCATGCCCACCGAGCCGACGCTGCCCGCGCACAAGAGCAACGTGGGTGTGCTGCAATGGATCTGGCTGGAGCTGCGCGACCACCTGTGGCCCTGGAGCAGCGAGGGCTGGCACTCGCAGCGCGCGCTGCAGGTGGCCGGTTTCTCGCTGGCCATTGCCGCCACGGTGGCCTGGATCATGACGGCCATGGGCACGCTCTCCTCGGGTGCCATCATCGGCTGGTGGTTCGGCTGGAGTGTGTACGAAGTGCTGATTCGCCTCTCGGGCCGTCGCTACGTCAAGGACGGCCCATGGTGGCGTGACCACTATCGCGTGGCCGGTGTCATGGACATGGTCAGTTACGTTGGTTTTAAAAACCTGCTGATCGGCGCAGCATTGTTCCTAGTGCTCAAGTCTTTCGGCCTGTTGCTCGCATGAACTTGCGTCTGCTTTCTGGCCTGGGCGCTGCGCTGCTGGCACTTGCAGGCGCGGCGCATGCCGCCACCT
>JBAQKO010000308.1:0-4936 GCA_049301075.1 Rhodoferax sp. | reverse complement strand
GCGTAGAAACGGGCGGAATCGCTAGGCTGCAAATGCTAAAATTGCAAGCTTTGCTCTAACTTGGGCAAGAAAATTACCAATCCAGATCAGGAAACACCATGACTATCGAACGTACTCTCTCCATCATCAAACCTGACGCCGTTGCCAAGAACGTCATCGGCCAGATTTACGCCCGTTTTGAGGCGGCTGGCCTGAAGGTCGTTGCTGCACGCATGGCGCATCTGTCGCGCGGCGAAGCGGAAGCGTTTTATGCCGTTCACAAAGCCCGCCCCTTCTTCAAGGACTTGGTGGACTTCATGGTTTCCGGCCCCGTCATGATCCAGGCGCTGGAAGGTGAAAACGCCATCCTGAAGAACCGTGACCTGATGGGCGCTACCGATCCCAAGAAGGCGGCACCCGGCACCATTCGCGCCGACTTTGCTGACAGCATTGATGCCAACGCAGTGCACGGTTCCGATGCCGCAGAAACCGCAGCCGCTGAGATTGCGTTTTTCTTTGCTGGCATGAACGTGTATTCACGCTAAGTTATGCAATGACGGCCAACCTGCTCGATTACGATCTCGAGGGATTGGCCGCCTTTTGCGAGCGGCTGGGGGAGAAGCGTTTTCGCGCGACCCAGCTGTTCCGCTGGATTCATCAAAAAGGCGCCTCTCAGTTTGACGAGATGAGCGACCTTGCAAAGTCCTTGCGTGAAAAACTCAAGACTTCTGCGACGATCAAAGCGCCTCCCATTCTTGCCCAGCATATGTCGTCCGATGGGACGATTAAATGGCTGTTTGACGTGGGTGGCGGAGATGCCGTTGAGGCGGTTTTCATTCCGGAAGACGATCGGGGCACCCTGTGCATCTCGTCGCAAGCCGGATGCGCGGTGAATTGCCGGTTCTGTTCGACCGGACATCAGGGCTTCAGCCGCAATCTGACCGTGGGGGAGCTCATTTCCCAGCTGTGGTTTGCCGAGCATTTCCTGCGCAAGCACCTGGGAACCGGCGAGCGCGTCATTTCCAACGTGGTCATGATGGGCATGGGCGAACCGCTCCAAAATTATGCGGCGTTGGTGCAAGCCCTGCGGATCATGCTTGACGATCACGCTTATGGTTTGTCGCGCCGGCGTGTGACTGTTTCGACTTCGGGCGTAGTGCCCATGATGGACCGCTTGGGTCAGGATTGTCCGGTTGCACTCGCGGTGTCGCTGCACGCGCCCAACGATGCGTTGCGAAATGATCTGGTCCCCTTGAACCGCAAGTACCCGATCGCCGAACTGATGCAGGCTTGCAGGCGCTACCTTGCCTTTGCTCCGCGCGACTTCATCACCTTTGAATACTGCATGCTGAACGAGGTGAACGACTCTCCGGAGCAGGCCGCCGAACTGGTGAAGCTGATTCGCCAGGAAGGGGAGGGCGTTGCCTGGTGCAAGTTCAACCTGATACCGTTTAACCCCTTTCCCGCTTCCGGCTTGATCCGGTCGCCGCAGGAAAGGGTGCTGGCGTTTGCCAGGGTTCTGAGCGATGCCGGCATTGTGACCACGATCCGGAAAACCCGCGGCGAGGATATTGACGCGGCATGTGGCCAACTGGCCGGCGATGTGAAGGACAGGACGGATGTTCAAAAGCGCATTTCCAGGCAGCGCACCGTTATGCTCACGCCTGTGTCTGAAATTACCCCGCGCGGGAGAGAGAATGCGTCCAATGATTAACAAGGTGAAAGTCGGAACCTCAGCGCTGTCGTGGCTACTGTGGTTTTGTCTGGCCTGCACCGCGCTGGTGGGGTTGGCGGGTTGTGCCTCCAGCACTTCGGGTGCTTCGAACAAGTCGGATCTGGTGACGGATTCGGACGAACCCGACAGCCTGAAGCGCGCCCGTATTCGGTTGGAGTTGGCGGTCGGCTACTTCGAAAAGGGGCAGACAACCGTTGCCCTGGATCAGGTCAAGCAATCCATTAGTGCTGACCCCAACCAGTTTGAGGCCTATAACCTGCGCGGTTTGATTTACATGCGCCTGAACGACGTGCCGCTTGCAGAAGAGAGTTTTCGTCGGGCCTTGACCATAAACCCCGGTGCCGCGAACGTTCAACATAACTATGGCTGGCTTTTGTGCCAGCAGGCCCGTTATCCCGAAGCCATGCAATTGTTTGGCAGTGCCTTGGCAAACCCTGCTTATGGAGATCGGGCAAAAACCTGGATGGCCCAGGGTTTGTGTCAGTTGAAGAATGGTCAGCGCGATGACGCGGAGGCCAGTTTGCTGCGCTCCTATGAGCTGGAGGCTGGCAATCCGATTACGGGCTACAACCTGGCCTTGCTGCTGTACCAGCGCGGTGAGTATGTTCGCTCGCAGTTCTATGTGCGTCGTATCAACAACAGCCAGTTGGCCAACGCGGAGTCCCTGTGGTTGGGCATCAAAGTGGAGCGACGGACGGGGAATCGCGAAGCGATGGCGCAATTGGGTGAGCAGTTGAAGAAACGCTATCCCCAGTCGCGTGAGTCGTCAGCTTTTGAGCGAGGTGCGTTCGATGAATGATGGAGCTATGCCGGATCAAACGGAAGCTGCGCCCAGCACGCTTCCCGCAGCGAATGCGTTGACAGCTGGAACCATATTACGGAATGCCCGGGAGGCCGCTGGGCTGCACGTGGCGGCCTTGGCGGTTTCCATGCGGGTTCCTGTGAAAAAACTGGAAGCGCTGGAAGCAGACCGGCTGGACTTGTTACCGGATGCGGTGTTTGTTCGGGCGTTGGCGTCAAGCGTATGCCGGGCGTTAAAAATAGATGCGGCCCCGGTGCTGGAACGACTTCCTCAATCCAGCGTTCCACGGCTCAATCTCGACGAGCGAGGGATCAATGCGCCTTTTCACCTGCCTGGCGAATCGACGGGGCGTTCCATCCCCGCGATTTTTGCCAAGCCACGTGTTCTGGTTGTGCTGGTGCTGGTGATCGGGGCGCTGGTGCTGACTTTTTTCCCTGACGTCCAGCGCAGTGACGCGCCTGCGGAAGTTGTTCAACTGAAAGACAAAGCTCCGGCGGAGCCCGCTCCGGTCAGTGTGCCAGTGCCCCCCAGTGGGGTTGCGGCGGAGGTTGCCCCCCCTGTGACGGCACCGCCTGCGGCCGTTGTTCCCGTTGCTGTGGTGGCGCAGAACCCGCCGGCCCCCGTTCCTGCGCCAGCTCTCCTTCCTGCTGCGGTTCCGGTCCAAAGTGCTGCGCCGGTGGCGGCTTCCGACAGCAAGCGGGTCGAGTCCAGCAGTTCGGCAACTGGCGTATTGGTGTTGAAGGCGCGCGGCCCTTCCTGGGTGCAGGTTTCCGATGCCAAGGGTGTTGTTCTTCTCAGCAGAATATTGACGGCCGGAGAGGTTCTCGGTACTTCTGGAGCGCTACCTTTGTCGGTTGTTATTGGCCGTGCTGATGTCACGGATGTTGAGATTCGGGGTAAGGTTTTTAACCTGGAAGGTATTGCCAGGGAAAATGTTGCCCGATTTGAGGTGAAGTAGTGAATCCCAATTTGCCTATTGCCCTTGCGCTCCCGCAGAAGCGCGAGTCCTTGCAGGCCCATGTGAAATGGGGTGCGCGGGACGTGACCGTTGGTGGCGGTGCGCCGGTACGTGTGCAGTCCATGACCAATACGGACACTGCTGACGCTGTCGGAACGGCCATACAGGTCAAGGAATTGGCCCTTGCCGGTTCGGAGATGGTGCGAATTACCGTCAATACGCCCGAGGCCGCCCAGGCGGTCCCCTATGTGCGCGAGCAACTGGATCGCATGGGAATTGATGTTCCCCTAGTTGGCGATTTTCATTTCAACGGCCACCGCTTGCTGACGGACTATCCGGACTGCGCCCAGGCGCTGTCCAAATACCGCATTAATCCCGGCAACGTTGGCAAGGGTGACAAACGCGACAAGCAATTCGCGCTGATGATTGAGGCGGCAACCCGCTGGAACAAGCCGGTCCGTATCGGTGTCAACTGGGGCAGTCTGGATCAGGAGCTACTGGCTTCGTTGATGGACGAAAACAGCCGTCGCGCGGTTCCGTGGGATGCCAAACCGGTCATGTACGAAGCATTGATCACATCCGCCGTGGAGTCAGCCCAGCGTGCGCAGGAGATCGGCATGGATGCGAGCCAGATCATCCTGTCGTGCAAGGTCAGTGGTGTACAGGATTTGATTGCTGTCTATCGGGAGTTGGGGCGGCGTTGCGCCTACCCTTTGCATCTGGGGCTGACCGAGGCCGGTATGGGAACCAAGGGGACCGTTGCATCGACCGCGGCGCTTGCCGTGCTGTTGCAGGAAGGGATCGGAGACACCATTCGCGTGTCCTTGACACCCGCTCCAGGGGAGTCCCGAACCCAGGAGGTCGTTATCGCGTCCGAGATCCTTCAGGCGCTGGGTTTGCGAACATTTGTTCCCAGTGTGACGGCGTGTCCCGGCTGTGGCCGCACAACCAGCACGACCTTTCAGGAGCTGACGCAGCAAATTGACGACTTCCTCCGGGCCAAAATGCCGGTTTGGCGCGAACGTTTTCCGGGAGTGGAAAACCTCAAGGTCGCGGTCATGGGCTGCATTGTCAATGGACCCGGTGAGAGCAAACATGCCGACATCGGTATCAGTTTGCCTGGTACCGGAGAGGCTCCGGCGGCCCCCGTTTTCATTGACGGCGAGAAGCGCATGACTTTGCGTGGAGATTCCATTGCCACCGAGTTCCAGTCGGTGGTCGAGAACTACATCCAGCAGCGTTTTGGAACGTCTGTTGTTACCCCCCAGAATTAAGAGTTTGCATGGTCGAAAAATCTGCTGCACGTAGAGTGGAAAAGTTGTCTGCCGTAAAAGGCATGAACGATATCTTGCCTCCGGAGTCCGCCCGTTGGGAGTCGTTGGAAAGTACCGTGCGCGCACTGATGCGCCGCTATGCGTATGAAAACATCCGCACCCCGATCCTGGAGCCTACGGCATTGTTC
>JBAQKO010000307.1:0-1913 GCA_049301075.1 Rhodoferax sp. | reverse complement strand
CTTCAAAACCGGTATTCAGGCCACAAAAGGGCTCCATGAGGGATGAGGCAAACACCTTGGCGTCGTCGCTCACGCCCTGGGCCACGGCCAGGTCGGCAAACTCCGGCGCCACGCCCCACAGGCGCAGGCCCACCTGGGGCACGGCAAACTGCTGCTGGATTTCCTCGGTAATGGCAGCCGGCAGCGCCCGCAGGTCGCTGGTCAGCAGCAGGCTGCGCGCCCAGCGCAGGATCTTGTCCGACAGCAGCACGTTGTCGTTGCCGTTGCGGATCATTTCCATGACGCGCTGTTCCAGCACCTTGATCTTTTCCCGCAGCATCTCCGCTTGGCGCTCCTGCAGGCTCACGGCGCGATGGCTGTGCGGGCTGGTGAACTGCACGGCGGCCAGCAACTCGGCATGGCGCTGGAAAAAATCCGGCGTAATGCTCAGGTAATTGGCAATGTCGTCTTCGGTGATGGGGTTGTTCAATGATTGGTTCATAGGTCGTCCGGAAGGTCAATTTCGCCCTGAAAAACGGTCGTGGCCGGGCCGGTCATGAAGACCGGCGCCGTGCCGCCAGCCCACGCAATGCTCAGCACCCCGCCACGGGTCTCGACGTCCACCGCGGGGTCCAGCAGCCCCAGGCGGATGCCTGCCACCACCGCCGCGCAGGCGCCCGTGCCGCAGGCCAGGGTTTCACCCGTGCCACGTTCATACACCCGCAAGCGGATGTGCCCACGGTCCAGCACCTGCATGAAGCCGGCATTGACCCGCTGGGGGAAGCGCGCATGCCGCTCGATCAGCGGCCCCTGCGCCAGCACGGGTGCAGTGTCCACATCGTCCACCAGCTGCACCGCATGCGGGTTGCCCATGGACACCGTTGCTATCAAAACAGTAGCGTGCTGCGCAGTATCTGCAAGCTCCAGCGGCCAAAATCCCCATGAACCATGGGGCTGCAGCTGCAGGCCCGCGTCGTCAAACGGAATCTGCTGCGGCGCAAACACGGGCGCGCCCATGTCCACGGTGACGCGACCATCCGCCGTCAGGCGCGGTTCGATCACCCCCTTCTGGGTCTGCACGCGCAGCACGTCCTTGTGCGTCAGGCCCTGGTCGCGCACAAAGCGCGCGAAACAGCGCGCGCCGTTGCCGCACTGCTCCACCTCGCCGCCATCGGCGTTGTGGATGGCGTATTCAAAGTCGATGCCGTCGGCGGGCGACGGGCGTACGCTCAGGATCTGGTCGGCCCCGACGCCAAAGTGCCGGTCGCCCAGAAAGCGGTATTGCGCCGCGGAGAGGCCCAGCCGGCCCCGCGTTTCGTCGAGCACGACAAAGTCGTTGCCCGCGCCCTGCATTTTGGTGAATCGGATTCGCATGCTGCGGATTATCTCTCCATGCCGGTTATCGCCACCCCGCGGGATGCCCGGACGCGTTTGGCGGCAAAATGCCCCGCATGGTACGACCCAATCAACACCTCCATCCGCATCCCTCCGGCGCCGCGCAGGCGGCGGGCGAGGGGCCGGCCCAGCGCACCGCCCTGCTCGCCGGCATTGCCACCCATGTGCTGCAGCACGACATGGCCTACGGCGAGCTGGCCCTGGTCAACCCCCACGGTGTGGAGCCCCACCACGCCCTGGATTGGCAGTGCGAACGCCCGGTGCCCCTGCTGAAAAACGTGCAGCGCCTGACCGCGCCCAACCCCGGTTTCATGACCGGTCCGGGCACCAACAGCTACCTGGTGGGCGACGCCCACACCGGCTTCATCGCCATTGACCCGGGCCCGGCCGACGCCGACCACCTGCAGCGCCTGTGGCGTGCGGCCCTGCACCCCGATGGCAGCGGCGGCAACATCGTGCAGATTGTCTGCACCCATTCACACCCCGACCACTCGCCCGGCGCGGCGCCGCTGCAAGCGCTGTGTGCTGGCCGCCCCCCC
>JBAQKO010000306.1:0-2647 GCA_049301075.1 Rhodoferax sp. | reverse complement strand
TGACTGGTCCGCGCCGTGGCTGGAACCCTGGCGCCCGGTCGGCCAGTTGCTGGCGGCGCAGGTGGAGGCGGGGCGGAGTAGTGCTGCGGCGCTGAATGCCGCGCGGCCACCGGCGCCGGTGCAGTTTGTGCCCCAGGCCGCGCTGCCGGCCGGCGAGGCCTACGAGGCGTTCATTTACCGTACCGGACAGGTGCCGACGCGGGACGGCTTGCATGATTTCTTCAATGGCCTGTGCTGGATGCAGTTTCCGCAGACCAAGCGGCGCCTGAACCAGCTGCAGGCCGCGCAGATTGCGGCTTCCGGCATCCAGCCGGTGCGCGGCCCCACGCGCGACGCCATTACCGTGTTCGACGAAAACGCCGCCTTTTTCCAGGGGCCCGATGCCCTGTGGGAGGCGCTGGTGGCCAAGGACTGGCAGCGCCTGTTCGTAACCCTGCGGCCGCAGTGGGCGCAAGTGCAGTTGCTGCTGTTTGGTCATGCCCTGCTGGAAAAGCTGGTGGCACCGCGAAAACCCATCACCGCCCACGTCTACCGGGCGCAGGCTGCTACGCATTTGATAGCGGACCTGGACGCCTGGATGGCCGCCGACCTGCAGGCGGACAAGCTCGCCGGCAAGCCCTTTGCCCATTTGCCGGTGCTGGGTGTGCCGGGGTGGTGGCCGGACAATGTCGATCCTGCTTTTTACCAGGACCCCAGCGTGTTCCGCGCCCGTGCCGGGCACACTTGAATTCGGCCTGTTTGACCTTACCATTGGCGGTGTCGGCCCGCGTGGACTGGGCTGCAACGCAAGGAAACCATGAAACGTATTTTGCTGTTTGTCTTGACCAACGTCTTGGTCGTTGCCGTGTTGGGCATTGTGGCCAACCTGCTGGGTGTGAACCGTTACCTCACGGCCAATGGCCTCAATCTGAGTGCCCTGTTGGGCTATGCCTTGGTGATGGGGTTTGGTGGCGCCATCATTTCGCTCTTGATCAGCAAACCCATGGCCAAGTGGAGCTCGGGCGTGCGGGTGATCGATCAGCCGCAAAACGCGGACGAAGCCTGGGTTGTGGAGACCGTGCGCAAGCTGGCCAACACGGCCGGCATCGGCATGCCGGAGGTGGGCATTTTTGAGGGTGCGCCCAACGCGTTTGCAACCGGGGCCTTCAAGAACTCGGCGTTGGTGGCCGTTTCCACGGGATTGCTGCAGGGCATGACCAAGGACGAAATCGAGGCGGTGATGGGCCATGAGATTGCCCACGTGGCCAATGGCGACATGGTGACCATGACCCTGATCCAGGGGGTGATGAACACCTGTGTGGTGTTCCTCAGCCGCGTCATCGGCTACGCCGTGGACAGCTTCCTGAGCAAGGGTGACGAGCGCCGCTCCGGCCCGGGCATTGGCTACTACGTCAGCACCATCGTGCTCGACATCGTGCTGGGCTTTGCTGCCGCCATGGTGGTGGCCTGGTTCTCGCGCCAGCGCGAATTCCGTGCGGATGCCGGCTCGGCCCAGCTCTTGGGGCGTAAGCAGCCCATGATCAACGCCCTGGCCCGTCTGGGGGGCATGGTGCCCGGCGAGTTGCCCAAGAGCATGGCGGCCATGGGCATTGCCGGCGGCATCGGGCAGCTGTTCTCGACCCATCCGCCCATTGAAGCGCGCATTGCTGCGCTGCAAGGCGCGCAGGCCTGAGGGGCCCGCCGGTCTGCACCATGGAATTTTCGACTTGGCTGACTTTCTTTGCCGCGTGCTGGGCCATCAGTCTGTCACCGGGCGCGGGTGCCGTGGCGGCCATGAGCGCCGGGCTGAACCACGGTTTCCGCCGCGGCTACTTCACCACCTTCGGTCTGGTGCTGGGTATCTGGACGCAGGTCATTGTGGTGGGCGTGGGGCTGGGCGCGCTGGTGGCGGCGTCCAGCACGGCGTTCCAGGTGGTCAAGTGGGCCGGGGTGGCTTACCTGGTCTGGCTGGGCATCAGCCAATGGCGTGCACCGGCCACGCCCATGGTGGCGCACCGCGATGCGGGTCCCGCCGTTACCCGCCGCTCCATGATTTTGCGCGCCTGGATGATCAATGCCGTCAACCCCAAGGGCACGGTGTTCCTGCTGGCGGTGGTGCCCCAGTTCATGGTGCTGTCGCACCCCCTGTTGCCCCAGTACCTCATCATCGCGGCCACGCTGGCCTTCACCGATCTGGTGGTCATGGCCGGCTACACCGCACTGGCCGCCCGGGTGCTGGGCGCGCTGAAGTCACCGTACCACATCCGCGCCATGAACCGCGTGTTCGGCAGCCTGTTCGTGGTGGCAGGTTCGCTGCTGGCGCTGTTTAAACGGGCGGACTGAACGCGCCGGCGCGGAGGAAGAGATTACTTTTTCTCACACGATGTAAACACTTTGTTTACATCTTGCGGTGCACACTAGCCCTTTGAAGTTGCCGTGCGGTCCCTGTGGCCGCACCACACAGAAGGAGGTGTTGCATGCAACAACCATACGATCCTGCCGCCACCGGTGCGGCAACCAGCCCTCCCGCGCTGGTTCCGGTCGATCAATTGATTCTGGACGTTTATGAAACCGCCCCGGTGCAGGTGCGCAGCCGCATCCTGTCGCGCCTGGTGGCGAAGGTGTACGCCGCTGCACCGCCGGCCACCCAGCGCAAGCTGTTGGGGCA
>JBAQKO010000305.1:0-5649 GCA_049301075.1 Rhodoferax sp. | reverse complement strand
GTGCTGCAATGGCCGGCTTCTGCGGCGCCGTCCGGCGTGGCGGTGGCGGACCAGCTGCTGCCGGCGCAAACCAGCACCCAGGCCGTGGCACGGGCGCTGGGAGCCAGCGGTGGCGCCGGCGCTACCGGCGGTAGCCCGGCCCTGGCGGCGCCGATGCTGGCGTCCAGCCGCTTTGCCCTGACCGGTGTGGTGGCGGGACCGAGCCAGACCGGCGCGGCGCTGATTGCGGTGGATGGCAAGCCACCCAAACCCTTTGTGGTGGGCGCCCTGGTGGGCGATGGCTGGGTATTGCGCTCGGTGCAGGCGCGCCGTGCCGTGCTGGCACAGCCGGACGCGGCGGACGCCGCTGCCCTGGTGCTGGAAATGCCCGCTCTGGTTGGCGGCAAAAAAGGGCTCTAGCCGGCGTGCATCCTGCGTAGGTTGCTATGCATTACATAGCAATCCGTGCCCGGGTGTTTATTGCTGCAGGAACATGCGGTACACCGGGTTGGCGGTTTCTTCCACATAGGGGTAGTCCAGCGTCTGCAGGAACTTGGTAAATGCCTTGCTGTCGGCCTTGGGCACCTGCAGGCCGACCAGGATGCGGCCGTAGTCGGCGCCCTGGTTGCGGTAGTGGAACAGGCTGATGTTCCAGCCCGGACGCAGCAGGCTGAGGAACTTCATCAGGGCACCGGGGCGCTCGGGGAAGATGAAGCGCAGCAGGCGCTCGTCGTGGGCCAGCGGGGAGTGGCCGCCCACCATGTGGCGGATGTGCTCCTTGGCCAATTCGTCGTGCGTGAGGTCCAGCGTGGCGAAGCGGTGCTTGCTGAAGTGCTTGGCGATCTTTTGCGACTCGCCCTTGCCGTGGGTGGTCAGACCCACGAACACGTGGGCCTTGGCGCCATCGCTGATGCGGTAGTTGAACTCTGTCACGCTGCGCGGCCCGCCGGGCAACTGGTCGATCAGCTCACAGAAGCGCTTGAAGCTGCCGCGTTCCTCGGGAATGGTGACGGCAAACAGGGCTTCGCGTTCCTCGCCCACCTCGGCGCGCTCGGCCACGAAGCGTAGGCGGTCGAAATTCATGTTGGCGCCGCACAGAATGGCGGCGTAAGTCTCGCCCTTGGTCTTGTGCTGCTCTACGTATTGCTTGATGGCGGCCACCGCCAGCGCGCCGGCGGGCTCCACGATGGAGCGGGTGTCCACAAAGATGTCCTTGATGGCGGCGCATACGGCATCGGTGTCCACGGCGATGAATTCATCCACCAGGCCACGGGAAATGCGGAACGTCTCCTCGCCCACGAGCTTGACGGCGGTGCCGTCGGAGAACAGGCCCACGTCGGGCAGGGTGACACGCTTTTTGGCGGCGACGGACTGCATCATGGCGTCGGAGTCGCTCATCTGCACGCCAATGACCTTGATGCGCGGGTCCACCGCCTTGATGTAGTTGGCCACCCCCGCCACCAGGCCGCCGCCGCCGATGGCCACAAACACCGCGTCCAGCCGTGTGCCGTGGTGCGCGCTGCCCAGTGCCTGCACTTGGCGCAGCATTTCCATGGCGATGGTGCCCTGGCCGGCAATCACGTCCGGGTCGTCGAAGGGGTGGACGAAGGTCAGGCCCTCTTTCTTCTGCAGGGCCACGGAATGGGCATAGGCGTCGGAATAGCTCTCGCCAAACAGCACGACCTCGCCACCGAAGCCGCGGACCGCATCAATCTTGAGTTGTGGCGTGGTGGTGGGCATGACGACGACCGCCCGAGTCCCCAGCTTGCGCGCGCTCAGGGCCACGCCCTGCGCGTGGTTGCCGGCCGAGGCACAGATCACGCCCTTTTTGAGCTGCTCGGCGCTCAGATGCGCCATTTTGTTGTAGGCCCCCCGCAGTTTGAAGCTGCGCACCACCTGCTGGTCTTCCCGCTTGAGCAGCACGGTGTTGTGGAGCCGCTTGCTCAGGGCACGGGCTGGTTCCAGGGCGGACTCGCTGGCCACGTCGTAGACGCGGGCGGTCAGGATTTTTTTGAGGTAATCGGCGGGCGTCAGAAGCGGATGGGATTTGGGGGCTTTGGTCGTCATGGCGGTACGGTTGGATCTACAGATGATAATCCCCGTCCTACTTTGAACAGGCAGCGCGCCCGGTGCGCAGGAGTTACACGATGGAATGCACAGTCAGCTGGACCGGAGGGTTGAATACCCGCTCGGGCATGGGTTTTGTGGCAGAAACCGGCAGTGGTCACACCCTCATGATGGACGGCGCACCCGATGCGGCCAAGCCGGAAAACGGCGGCATGAACCTGGCGCCCCGCCCGCTGGAACTGCTGCTGGCCGGCACTGGCGGCTGCACCGCCTACGACGTGGTGCTGATCCTCAAGCGCGGCCGCCACGCGGTGCAGGGTTGCACGGTCAAGCTCTCAGCCGAGCGCGCCGAGACCGACCCCAAGGTGTTCACCCGGATCAACATGCATTTCACGGTGGCGGGCAAGGCGTTGCCGGCAGCGGCGGTGGAACGCGCCATTGCCATGAGCCACGAGAAATACTGCTCGGCCAGCATCATGCTGGCCAAGACGGCGGCGATCACCACCACTTTCGAACTGGTCGAGGCTTAAATCCGCTGCGCCACCGTCGTCATGACCTTGGCGGCGGCGCGCATCAGTTCCTTGACGGGTTGGGGCAGCTCCACCGCGCCGGCGTCTTGCGCGTCCTGGGCGTGGCGCAGCTCATCGTCGTGCATCTGCACCACGATGGCGCGCGAGGCGTGGTCATTTTCGGGCAGCTTGTCGAGGTGGCTCTGCAGGTGGGCGCCAACCTGACGTTCGGTTTCCACCACGAAACCCAGGCTCACCGGGTCCCCCAGACGGCCCGCCAGCAGCCCCAGCCCGAAGGCGCCGGCGTACCACAGCGGATTGAGCAGGGAGGGGCGCTCGCCCAGTTCTTCCAGCCGCTCGGCAGTCCAGGCCAAGTGGTCGGTCTCTTCCGTGCAGGCGCGGGTGAAGTGGGCGCGCAGCGCCGGGTTGGGGGTGGCCAGCGCCTGCGCGGTGTAGAGCGCCTGGGCGCAGACCTCGCCCACGTGGTTCACACGCATCAGTCCCGCCGCGCGATGGCGTTCTGCGGGCGTCAGGGTGGTGGTCTGGTCCGCCAGCGTGGGGCAGGCCTGGGCCGCACGCGGCTTGACAAACAGGGTGCGCAGGGCGGTGTCCAGCGAGGTGAGTAGCGCGTCCATGGGGTGGTTTTGAATAAATCCAGCGGCTAGTTTAGCGTGGCACGGTTTTTGCGGTTGGAGAGGGTCCCTTTCGGACTGATGTCCTATTTCTAACCCTGGAGCTCTACATGAAAAAAACCCTCGTCGCCTTGGCCGCTCTGGCTGCTGCTGGCACTTCCTTTGCCCAAGTCACTATCTCTGGTAACCTGACCATGGGGTACCAGGCGGTGACCACGGGGGGTGTTGGCACCTCCGCGGACGCAGCCGGTTTCGGTGTGGATACCTCGGAAATCGATTTCACCGCTACGGAAGACCTCGGTGGCGGCATGAAGGTTACGGCCAAGCTGGCGCTGGCCGGCGCGGATCGCAGCGGGGAGTCCAATGCCGTGGCTGCGGGTTCCGGCAACGCAGTTTCTGGCCGTGACGCTTCCCTGGCGCTGACCACCGGCGCAGGTACCCTGGCATTGGCTTCGGAGCAGGCGCCTGACTACCTGTCGGGCGGCATCGCCGGGGTGGGTGCGTATTACAGTGGTTTCAACGGCAAGGTGTTCGATGCCCGCGTCAACCGCGATACCGTGACCTATTCGGTTCCGGTTGGTGCCCTGGAGTTGGCGGCCACTTACCAGGAGGCTGCTGGCCTGCAAGGCCTGGGCACCGGCACGACGGGCGCCGCTGCCACGACCGGGCAAAGCCTGGCGGGTTTGCTGGCCACCTATTCCCAAGGTGCGGTGGTTGCTAACCTGACCTACCTGTCGTTCAACAGCAATGTAGGCCGCCTGAAAGACCAGACGCGCGTGTCCGGTTCGTACGACTTCGGTGTTGCCAAGTTGGGCTTGGGGGCTGTGGTGACCAATACCAACACGGCACCTGCGGCCGGGCGTGCAACGGATCTGCTCCTGGGGGTGAGTGTTCCCATGGGCGCACTGACGCTGGGGGCGGAGTTTGTGCAACGCAAGATCGATGATGTTGCGTTCACGACCCAGGGTGTTGGCACGATCTCGGGTTCCGCGGTGCAAGCCAGCTATGCCCTGAGCAAGCGCACCAGTCTGATTGGCAACTACGCGCGCTGGACCCAGACCGTGGGCAATGACGCGTCCAGCCAGTACCAACTGCTGTTGTCTCATTCGTTCTAAGCGCTTGGCGTGGCCCGGGCCGGCAGGGGGCAGGCCCCGGTCGCGGCGCGTAGGTAGTCAAATCGTTGCAATCATGCAACGAATACGGGTTTATGCGGATTCCTCTTTTACGCGTCACAGAAATGTCATCAAAAAAAACAGGGTGCGCTGGTGTACTTCATACAACTTCCTGATTCAGGACGTTGGCCCTGGGTACCGAGTCCTGTGATTCGCTGCCCTCTGTTTAACCTTGGAGTATTCCCCATGAAAAAATCCCTCATCGCCCTGGCCGTTCTGGCCGCCTCCGGCGCTTCTTTCGCCCAAGTCACCATCTCTGGCAAGCTGGCCATGGGCTACCAGGCCACCACCATCGGTGCGGTTGGTACCTCTTCGGATTCCGCTGGTTTTGGCGTTGAAACGTCCGAAATCGATTTCACCGCGACCGAAGACCTCGGCGGCGGCATGAAGGCTGTTGCCAAGCTGGCTTTGGCTGGCGCGGATCGCAGCGGTGAGTCCAACGCTGTCGCCGCTGGTGTTGGCAACGCCGTTTCTGGCCGTGATGCTTCCCTGGCGTTGACTACCAGCGCAGGTGTTTTGTCGTTGGCTACTGCCCGCGGCGCGGATTACCTGTCGGGTGGCATTGCCGGTGTTGGCGCCTACTACGCAGGTTTTGACAGCAAGATCTTCAATGACCGTTCCAACCGCGATTCCGTGACTTACACGGTTCCCGTGGGTGCGTTTGCCTTGGCAGCGACCTACCAGGAAGCCTCCAACCTGCTGGGTCTGGGTGCGGGCACCACCGGCGCCGCGGCGACCACTGGCCAATCCCAGGTCGGCGTGTCGGCAACGTATACCCAAGGCCCGGTTGCGGCCAATTTCGCTTATTACTCGGTTAACGCCAACCAGGGCAGCACCTACAAAGACGAAACCCGCCTGGCCGGCGCGTATGACTTCGGTGTTGTCAAGGTTGGTCTGGGCGCCAACGTCCGGAACTCCGGCAATGCTGCTGGTGGCCGTGCTACCGACTTGCTGTTGGGCATCAAGGCGCCTCTGGGTGCCTTGTCCCTGGGCGCGCAGTTCGCATCGCGCAAAATTGACGATGTCGCGTTCATCTCCAACACCAACAGCGCGGGCGTCAAATTGGCTCAAGGCGTGGGAACCATCTCGGGTGCAGCCCTGGAAGCGGACTACGCTTTGAGCAAGCGCACGATGGTGATTGCCAACTACGCGCGTTGGACCCAGGTGGTAGGTAACGATGCGTCCACCCAGTTCCAACTGCTGCTCTCCCACACGTTCTGATACCGGCGTGTAGCTAGGCCTGCCTGTGCGGGTCTGGCGACCAAGGGGTGTGACAAATTGTTGCACCCC
>JBAQKO010000304.1:0-19184 GCA_049301075.1 Rhodoferax sp. | reverse complement strand
CCTCAATGCCGTAGCGCAGGCGCTTGGCGAGCAGGCGCGCGCGGTGCAGGTTGTCTGGCCGACTGGTATCTGCAAGGGCCTGTTGCAACTGTTCGTGCAAGCGCCGCATGCGGCGCCGGGCCCAGCGCTGCAGGTGTTTCTTGTGGTCCTTTGCGGGCGCCGCTGGTGCCTTAAGCGTCGCGACGTCTTCGAGCCACTGCGTGAGCGCCAGCAGGGTTACACCCACGGTGGGCTGCTCCAGCGCGTAGCGCACGGCTTTGCGCTGAAGCTGGCCTGCTTGCAGCAGGGCTTGTTCCAGGGCCTGCCACTTTTCTGCTCGCCGCTGGTCTCCGGCGACATAGGGTTGTTGCCAGGGCACCAGTGTCTCCGTGCGGGCGACATCCAGGTCACGCAATTCGCCCATGAACGTCAACAGGGGGTACAGCGCCTGCAACGCCGGCATGGCGGTGCCCGGGTGGACGGGCTTGAACAGCCACAGGGCCGTCCGGAAACGTCGCCACCCGATCCGGGCCTGGTGCAGGACCTCGGGGTTCTCCGACGCGTACAGGGTGTTCAGGTTGCGGGTGAATTGGTTAACCGGCTCGCGTAGCACCTGCAGCGTGGCCTGTTGCAAAGGCATGCGGGAGGTCAGTGCGGGTGGCTGAGCCTGGGTGGGTGCATGCGCCCGGTCTTGGGCCAGGGCGTAGCCCCGTTCGGCCTTGCTGGCGCCCAGTGGCAGGGTAGCGATGCTGCTGGCGATTTGCAGCGCCACGTCAAACAGGGCCTGCGGCTGGCCGGCAATCAGCTCCAGTTCCAGTTCGCAAATGGGTGTGCTGGTGTCTGCATACGTGATTTTTCCCACGTCCAGCGACACTTCCACCTGGCTGCCGTCGCGTTTGCGAACCAGCCAGCTGGTGCGGTCAAAGGCGGTGATGAAGACGGGTGCCAGCGCCTGGAAAACCTGGCCATCCGGATCGATGGCCGACCACGGCGTGGTTTGCAGCGCTGCTTGCGACAAGCTGGTTCCAGGTACTGCCGCCTCCCACTCGCCGCGACGGCTCAATGCCGAGTCGCTGGCGCCGCCTATTTTGAGGGTCTGTACCCACCGGGGTCTGGCTTCGCCACTCAGGTGCCGCATGCGCAGGGCGATGCGCTGGCGGTGCAGGGTCCATTCCGGGGTGTCGTAGTAAACGTTGTGCAAATGCTGGTGGGTGGTCTTGCGGCGCGCCAGCACCGGGACGCGTGCCAGCCGCTTTTCCAGGTGCGACGGGCTGCCCGTGTGCAACAAGGCCAGCTTGAGTTCGGTTTCTTCCGGGCGGCGCAAAGGGGCATCAGGTTTCATGGCTTGGGGAGATTACTCCAACAGCCCCCAAAAGTCTGTCTTTTCTTGCCTGGGACGGGCCCGGGTGTGTGCAGGATTACCTCGCCTTGTCATCAAACTGCCACCCAACTGACGTGAGCGCGTCATGCTGCGCTTTCAGAATCGCTGCATGACTTGCACGATGGAGTATGTGATGGATATGAATATCAACCTCAGCCGGGATTCCGGTAACGGTGCGGGCCCCTTGGCTGGCAACACCCTGCACGACTTTGAAATGCAATGCTTGCGTGTCTTGCGCTGCACGGCGGAGGCCTTTGCCACCAGCCCCGGAGGACTGCGGTTCAAGGCAGGAACCCGACCCTGGCTGGACGCGCTGTCGGACCGCCGTCCCGATATTTCACCTGTCTGCTAAGCCCCGTCGCCGGGGCTTTTTTTTGGTCCCGCGCACTTCACATTCAAGGAGCACACCATGGAAGAAACAACCCAGGCGGGTCTGATACAGACGACGCCCCATTCGCATGCGACCGCCACGCCGACCCTTCACTCCGGGCCCAAGGAGGCCCGTGGCGGCATCGTGGTTTCCTGGGCCCGGCATCTGGATGATGTGCGTGCCGCGCAGCGGCTGCGCTACGACGTGTTCGCCGGCGAGATGGGCGCACGCCTCAACACGCCGATACCCGGTCATGACATGGATCTGTTTGACAACTACTGCGAGCACTTGCTGGTGCGCGACGAATGCAGCCAGCAGGTTATCGGAACCTACCGGGTCTTGACACCGGTGCAGGCCAAACGCGTAGGCAGCACCTACAGCGATACCGAGTTCGACCTCACCCGGCTGCGTAGCCTGCGTGAGCGGATGGTGGAGCTGGGACGCAGCTGTGTGCATCCGGAGCACCGCCATGGCGGCGTCATCATGGCCTTGTGGGGGGCACTGGCCGAGTTCATGGTGCGCAACCAGCTCGACACCATGATCGGTTGCGCCAGTGTGCCCATGCTGCACAACGGCGTGGTCAGCGGAGATTTGGCGGCCAGTATCTGGCGCCAGGTGCAGGCCACCCATCTGGCACCCATCGAATACCACGTGCGGCCGCGCCTGCCGTTGCCCATTGAGCAACTGGACGCTTCGCTGGATGTGGAACCGCCGGCGCTGATCAAGGGTTATCTGCGGCTGGGTGCCAAGGTGCTGGGCGCGCCGGCCTGGGATCCGGATTTCAATTCCGCCGATTTGCCGATGCTGATGCGCATTGCGGACCTGCCTGCGCGGTACCGCAAACACTTCCTGGGGACGTGATGCGGGCCGCTCCGGATGCCTTTGCGCCGCTCTGGCAGCGTCTGTCCGAGAGTACCGCCGCGGATCCCGATGCGCACGGGCGGGGGGTGCGCTACCGGGCCATCTTCATTTCGGACATCCACCTCGGTACGGCGGGCTGCCAGGCCCTCGCCTTGCTGGATTTCATGAAGAACCACCCCAGCGAATACCTTTACCTGGTGGGGGACATCGTCGATGGCTGGCAACTGCGCCGGCGCTGGTTCTGGCCCCAGTCCCACAATGATGTGGTGCAAAAACTGCTGCGCAGCGCGCGCAAGGGCTGCAAGGTGGTGTTCATACCGGGCAACCACGACGAATTTGCCCGGGGTTTCCTGGGGCACCAGTTTGGCGGCATTGAGGTCTGCGAGGATGCAGTGCACACCACGGCCGATGGTCGCACGCTGTGGGTCACCCATGGGGACTATTTTGACGGCGTCATCCAGTGCGCCAAGTGGTTGGCCTATGTGGGCGACAACCTGTACGAGTTCACGCTCAAGCTCAATCGGTACCTGAACGGGCTGCGGGCACGCCTGGGCTTGCCGTACTGGTCGCTCTCGGCTTATCTGAAGCACAAGGTCAAGTCGGCGCTCAATTACGTTACCGATTTTGAGGTCGCCGTGGCCAGCGAGGCGCGATCCCGCGGACATGACGGGGTGGTGTGTGGCCACATCCACCGCGCGGAGATGCGTGACATCAACGGCACCTTGTACTGCAACGACGGGGACTGGGTGGAAAGCCGCAGCGCCCTGGTGGAACATCTGGATGGGCGGCTGGAACTGCTGTACTGGACGGACGCCGGTAGCCGGGTCATCCAGACAGCCGCGTTGCAGGAGACATCCGCATGAAGCTGGCGCTCGTTACCGACGCCTGGCTGCCGCAGGTCAATGGCGTGGTGACCACGCTGGTGGAACTGGTGCGTGAAATGGAAGGGCAGGGGCATGTGGTGACGGTGATCCATCCCGGCCTGTTCCGTACCCGCCCCTGCCCCGGTTACGCCGGCATTGACCTGGCCGTGCGTCCGGCGTCGGCTTTGGCGCAGCAGCTTGACGCCCTGCAGCCCGATGCCATCCACCTGGCAACGGAAGGCCCCTTGGGGTGGGCCGCGCGGCGTTACTGTCTGAAGCGCGGTCTGGCATTCACCACCACGTTTCATACCCGTTTTCCGGAGATCCTGAAGGCGGCCCTGAAGATCCCGCTGTGGATGGGCTATGCCCTGTTCCGGCACTTTCACAAACCGTCCCGTGGGGTTCTGGTGCCAACCCCGAGTGTTCTGCGCATGTTGGAGTTGCGCGGGTTCCAGAACCTGCGCAGCTGGACGCATGGTGTGGACACGGCGCTGTTTGCGTACCAGGAGTTGCCCCGCGTCTATGCCCCGCTGGGGAGCATGGCCCGCCCGGTATCGCTTTTTGTGGGCCGGGTGTCTTACGAAAAGAACATCGAGGCTTTTCTGCAGCTGGATGTGCCGGGTACCAAGGTGGTCTGCGGTGTGGGGCCCATGGAGTTGGCGTTGCGGGAGCGTTATCCGCAGGTACGTTGGCTGGGTGTGCTGCCCCGGGATGTGCTGGCGCAGGTTTACGCCGCCGCGGATGTGTTTGTCATACCCAGCCGCTCGGAGACCTTCGGTCTGGTGATGCTGGAGGCCATGGCCACGGGGACGCCCGTGGCGGCCTTTCCGGTCGAGGGGCCGCTGGAGGTGGTCGGCAACCCGCCCAGCGGTGGCGCACTGCACCATGACCTTGCCAGCGCCTGGTACAGCGCACTATCCGTTCCCCGCCACGAAGCGCGCAACCGCGCGCGGGCATTCAGCTGGCAGCGTGCGGCGCAGTTGTTTCTGGGGTACCTTGTGCCAACCCGTTGCGACGTGCCGTTGGAATGCCAGGATGCGCTTCACGGTTCTGTCACACAAATGTCACCGAAATCGTAAACAATTCTTCACTGTTGTGTCATAGTCTGAACCGTATTCATGTCGACCCTTTCTCGCCGCTCTTCACCGTCGCAGGCTTCCAAGGCGCCAGATCTGCTGGATCGTGATCACAGCTTGCTGGCTTTCAATGAGCGCGTGCTGGATTGGGCGGTTCGCGACGACGTTCCCCTGATCGAGCGGCTGCGCTACCTCTGCATCGTATCTTCCAACCTGGACGAATTCTTCGAGGTGCGGGCGGAGCCGCATTTGCTGGCCAACCAGGCCAACGACCGCAAAGGGATCTACACCGTCGGCTCGTTTGAGCGATTGGCGGCGGCGCTGCACAGCATCGTGGAGCGCCAGTACGCCGTGTACAACGAGAAGCTGATGCCGGCGTTTGAGAAGCAGGGCATCAAGATCATGTCGCATGGGGATCGCAACCCGGCGCAGCGCCATTGGGTCAAGCAGTACTTTGAGCGCGAAGTCCGGCCACTGCTGATTCCCGTGGGGCTGGATCCGTCCCATCCGTTTCCCCAGGTCGCCAACAAGTCGCTCAACTTCATCGTGCGCCTGAGTGGCCGCGACGCCTTTGGGCGCGAAAACGAAATCGCCATTGTGAAGGTGCCGCGCGTGCTGCCGCGCCTGATCCGCATGCCCGACAAAGTGTCAGGTTCGCGCACGTTGTTTGTTTCGCTGTCCAGCGTGATCCGCGCGCATCTGGGAGAGCTGTTTCCCGGTCGCGCCGTCGGTCAGTTTTCGCAGTTCCGGGTGACGCGGCATTCCGATCTGGCGGTGGATGAGGACGACGTCAAGAACCTGCGCATGGCCTTGCGCCAAGGGTTGGTTCACCGCAATTACGGGCAGGCGGTCCGGCTCGAGGTTTCGGCGGGCTGCTCCGAGCACCTGTGCGACTTCCTGCTGCACCAGTTCGATCTGCCGCAGAAGGCCCTGTTTCGGGTCCATGGGCCGGTGAACCTGGTTCGTCTGACCCAGCTCATTGACCTGGTGGAACGACCGGACCTGTGCTTTCCCCCGTACAAGGCGTCGTACCCGGTGCAGATGGGCACGACCCAGTCCATTTTTGAGCAGCTCAAGCAGGGAGACATCCTGATCCATCAGCCGTTTGAAAGCTTTGACGGCGTGGTGGATTTCTTGCGCCAGGCGGTGAACGACCCGCAGGTGCTGGCGATCAAACAGACCATCTACCGTGCCGGCACGGATTCCGTGGTGATGGATCTGTTGCGCGAGGCGGTGCGACGTGGCAAGGAAGTGACCGTGGTGGTGGAGCTCAAGGCCCGTTTTGACGAAGAAGCCAATATCAACTGGGCAGAAATGCTGGAGTCCATCGGGGCGCAGGTGGTGTATGGCGTGGTGGGGCTCAAAACCCATGCCAAGATGATGCTGGTCACGCGACGGGAAGGCAAGGCGCTCAGGCGCTATGGCCATTTGTCCACCGGCAACTACAACCCGCGTACCGCGCGCCTGTACACCGACGTGAGCCACATCACGGCCGATCCGGTGCTGACCGCCGAGATGGAACACGTCTTTGTGCATCTGGCCAGCCAAAGCAGACTGCCGGCGCTGCGCAAGCTCTGGATGGCCCCGTTTTATCTGCAGCGCAACCTGATTGCCAAAATCGACCGGCTGGGCCAGGCGGCCAGCCAGGGCAAGGCAGCCCGTATTGTGGCCAAGATGAACTCCCTGACGGATGAAGCGCTGATTTACAGCCTCATGCGGGCTGGCAAACAGGGCGTGAAAATCGACCTGATCGTGCGCGGTGCCTGCACCCTGCCGGCCCAGGTAGCGGGGCACACCGACAACATCCGGGTGCGCTCGGTCATCGGCCGCTTTCTGGAGCATTCACGGGTGTTTTATTTCCGGGAAGGTGAAGTCGAGGAGCTGTACCTGTCCAGCGCCGACTGGATGAACCGCAACATGGTTCGCCGCGTGGAATTGGCCTGGCCGGTCACCGACGCGGTGCAGCGTCAGCGGCTGGTGGACGAATGCCTGGTGGCATACCTGCACGACGGCGTGGACGCCTGGGACATGGGACCGGACGGCACGTACACCCGATGCCGGAACGATGCAACCGTTGCCGCGCATGGTGCGCAGGCGGCACTCATGGCACGGTACGCCGGCAACGGTGACGGTCATCACGGAGGATAAAACCATGGATCTGATCCTGTGGCGGCATGCCGAGGCAGTGGAAGACGTGGTAACCGGTGATGACATGGCGCGGCGGCTGACCCCCCGCGGCGAAAAGCAGGCCACCCGCATGGCCGCCTGGCTGGATCGGCAACTCCCGGATGGGGTTCGGGTCTGGGTCAGTCCTGCGCAGCGCGCGCAGCAGACCGCGCAGGCTCTGGGGCATAAATTCAGGACCAGTCCTGCGCTGGCGCCGCAGGGCACGCCGGAGCAGTTGCTGGAGCTGGTGCAATGGCCGCACGCCAAAGGCTGCGTGCTGGTGGTGGGGCACCAACCGACCCTGGGGCAGACCGTGGCAACCCTGTTGGGGTTGAAAGCCAGCGAGTGCGCCGTCAAAAAAGGGGCGGTGTGGTGGCTGCGTTATCGGGAGCGGGAGTTGGTATCCCAGACGGTGGTGGTAACCGTTCAGTCACCGGAGCTTCTGTAGCGCGGTTTGGCCGCCTGTCACGCGACCGCCATATTTTTGTCACACCCGGGTCACCTGGGTTGTCAAAAATCGGAAGTCAATAATATCTACAGAGCTTTTCATGCCACGTTGGTTTCGCAATTTCTTCACGGGTGTTGGTGGGTGCAGATCCGGGCTGCAGGGGGGGCTGGCGTCAACCCACTGCCGCCCCCTTGACTGCGGAGCGCGGACATGAACGCGGCCATGCTGGCAGATGCGCGTCCCTTCATGACCGGGGGGTGGCAGCACGGGCTGCGGTTGGCCCAGGTGGGCGGTGGCCCGGGACCTCTGGAAAAGGTGTTGCAGGAAAGTAGCCTCTATCCTGTTTTCCAGCCCATCGTCAACCTGGCGGATGCGTCCATTCATGCCCATGAAGCACTGATCCGCGGCCCGCAGGGTACGGCTTTGCACAGTCCGGATGCACTGTTGCGTGCTGCGGCGCAAGAACACCTGAGTTCGGAGTTTGAGCGCAAGTGTGTTGTGGCGGCGTTAAAGACCTGGGGGCAACTCCAGGCGCCCGGGCGTTTGTTCGTCAACGCCAGCGCCACGGTGCTGACGCAGCTGTTTGCCTTGCGCGGACCGGACGCCATGCTCAAGCTCATCAACAGCTATGGCGTGTTGCCGCGCATGCTGGTGCTGGAGATTACCGAGCATGAGCGCGTGGACGACATGGATCTACTGGCCGATGTGGTGCGGGAGTTTCATGCGGCGGGTGTTTCCCTGGCGCTGGATGATTTTGGTGACGGACGCTCCAGCCTGCGCCTGTGGTCCCAGCTCAAACCCGAAGTGGTGAAGATTGACAAATACTTCACCAAGAACATCAGCCAGCACGGCGACAAGTTGAAGACCATTCAGGCGCTGTTGCAGATCGCCGATATTTTTGGCACGGCCCTGGTGGCCGAGGGCATTGAAACACCGGAGGACCTGCGGGTGCTGCGCGACCTGGGCATCACGTTTGGGCAGGGGTACTTTCTGGGTCGCCCGGACCCCACGCCGGTCCAGTGCCTGGGCGACGATGCCCAGCGGATTCTGGGTGAGCGCCAGATCGTCGTTTTCCCGGAGTGGAACCGTGCCCAGTCGGGTGGGCATTTGCGCCACCTGACGCTCGCGCATCCGCCCACCGTGACCGCCGATACCACCAACGATGAACTCGCGGCCGTCTTTTCTGCCGCGCCCGATCTGCCCTCCATTGCCGTGCTGGAAGGCGAACGGCCCGTGGCCATCATCAACCGCGCGCAGTTCATGAACGAATACAGCAAGCTCTACTACCGGGAGGTGTGGGGCCGCAAGTCGTGTACGGTGCATGCCAATCCGGAGCCGCGCCTGGTGGAGCGCGATCACAGTGTGGATGAACTGGTGGGCATTCTGACCTCGGAAGACCAGCGCTATCTGGCCGACGGATTCATCGTCACCGACAACGGCCGTTACGTGGGGATGGGTACCGGAGACCAGTTGGTGCGTTCGGTGACGGAGACGCGCATCGAGGCCGCACGCCACGCCAACCCCTTGACGTTCCTGCCGGGCAATATTCCCATCAGCCAGCACATGGAGCGCCTGCTCAAGAAAGATGTCCGGTTCGTGGTGTGCTACGCAGACCTGAACAACTTCAAGCCCTTCAACGACTACTACGGTTATTGGCGGGGCGATGAAATGATTCGCTTGCTGGCGCGCATATCCATGGAGCAATGCGATTCCCAGCGCGACTTCCTGGGTCATGTCGGTGGCGACGATTTCATCCTGTTGTTCCAGAGCGCCGACTGGCGGGAGCGCAGCGAGCGGCTGGTGCGGGAATTCAATGCCCAGGCGCTGGCCATGTATGACGATGCGGTGCGCCAGGCCGGCGGCATTCATGCGGATGATCGCCACGGCGTGCCCCGCTTTTTCCCGTGCACGACGGTGTCGATTGGGGCGGTGGCCATTGACGGCAGCCGCTTCTCCCGGGCCGAAGATGTTGCCAACCTGGCCGCCTTGGCCAAGCAAGGGGCCAAGCAGGCGGGGGTGGGCCTGCTGGAGCGGGCGGCCTAGCGCTGCCCGGGTCAGGGGCGAATGTCAAACTGGGCGTCGCCCAGGTAGCGGTTGGGCCCCCAGGTGGCGATGACCGCAGCCGACTCCGCGGCCTGCCACTGGGTAAATATGGCGTGTTCGTGGGGCGACAGCGTGTCGGGGTCGGGCGCCTCGCCATGGGCCAACACGATGCGCTGGTAGGCGGCATGCACCGGAGCCACCAGGTTCGCATCGCCTAACTCGGCTTCAAGCGCCGTCTTGAAACGCTGTTCGGCCGCCCGTAA
Source organism: Rhodoferax sp. (assembly GCA_049301075.1). Taxonomy (GTDB): domain Bacteria; phylum Pseudomonadota; class Gammaproteobacteria; order Burkholderiales; family Burkholderiaceae_C; genus Allorhodoferax. The sequence continues at coordinate 9,734 of JBAQKO010000304.1, read as the reverse complement.
TTCCTCCGGGGAAACGTCTTCCATGGCGTAGAGCTTGAGGGTATAGCTCATGGCGTCGTTTTTCCGGTGTCCGGTGCCCGGGGGGCACTGCCTTGTGTGAGGGCGATGCGTCGCCGCAGCCGGGCCGCTTCCTCCGGGTCGCCTGCCTGCTCCGCGCGCTGGGCTTGCACGCCCAGCCAGGCCAGCAGGGGGCGACGCCAGCCCTGGGCGGACGCTGTTTCGATGGCCCGTGCAATGACGGTGGGCGTGGCCGTACCGGCCTGCAGCATCACGCCGGCGGCAACCAGTTGCGACAAGGGTTCGGCCGCACCCAGCACGGCGCTGGTGTCACCCGTCGCCGCAGCGCGCTGGAGCGGTGGCAGCAGGGCGATGCCCTGTGGCGATAGGCGGCCTTGCAGGTAGTCGGCGTAGGCGCGCTGGGCTTCCAGCGCATCCGCTCGCAGGGCTTCAAAACCGGTACACGGTTCAAAGACCAGGCTGGCCACTCGGGTGGCACAGCGCAGCAACTCGGCAGTGGCCAGCAGGTCCGCACGGCCGGTGCGGGCCAGCTGGCCGCGTGCGCGCTGCAGCTCGGCTATCTCGACGCGGTTGTTGCCCTCCAGGTAGGCGGCAACGGCGCGTTCCATGGAGCCTTTGGCTTCCAGCTGCCAGTCCGGTGGCTGAGGTGTGCTTCCACACGCACCGAGCAGCGCAAGACTTGCCGCCGCCAGAATGTTCCGCAAGGTTGGGGTACGGGTATTCATGGCAGTTTCATCTCCGCATCACGGACAAATGGCCACTTGCGGTTGATGTCGTTGACCAGGCTTTCGATTTTGCGCAGGTTGGCATCCACATCGGCGCGCAGAGCCCCCAGGTCGGCGCTGGCATCCCGGGCATTGGCGCTGACGGCCTGGGCGTCCTGTAGCACCCCGTCCACTTTTTTCAGACTGGTACGCGCTTCGCCCAGCAGGGCGTTGAGTTGCAGGACCGTGGCACGGGTCTCGGGCAGGACCCCTTTCTCGCCAAACACCTGGGTGTCGGCTTTGGCGGCCAGGGTGTCGAGTTTGGTCAGCAGGGCGTTGGTGCGCCCCAGGGTGGCAGTGAATTTTTGGGCCTCCGTCTCGCTGCCCAGCAGTACCGTGAGCACGCCGCCCGGGTCGTTGAGGCGACTGGTCAGGTTGCCCAGGCTGTCGAGTAGCGTCCGGGCGGAGGCAATGGCCTTGGGAATTTCAGCGCTGGTGTCGCCTTGCAGCACCGTGCGCACGGCGCCGTCCGGCAGGGGCGGGTCTTCCAGCAGGCCGGTGTAGGCGCGCAGGTTGGTGCTGCCCACCACGCCCCGCACCAAGGTGAAGACGCTGGTGGTGCGCAGCCAATGGGCGTCCTTGGTGGCAACGTCCACCAGAATGCGGGCCTTGCCGTCGGCTGCCAGTTCAATGCGTTGCACCCGGCCAATGGGGAAGCCGGAAAACGTGAGGTCCATGCCAACCACCACCCCTTCGGAGTCGTCCGCTACCAGCACCAGTTTCTGGGTGGCATCAAACACGCCCCGCGCGTACAGCACATACAGTACCGAGCCGCACAGCAGCAACAGCATGAAAGCCAGCAACAACCGGGCCTTGAATTCCAGATGGGCTACGGGGGCTGTTTCGGATTCCTGAGGTGAACTCATGGGCATACGGTTTCCAGTGTCAGTAGTAGTTGCCAACCAGCGAGGCGATTTCCACCAGAAGTATCACGGAAAACATGCGAACCAGCCCGCGCATCTCCGCGCTGGTGCGCACACGGGTGCTTTGCCGGTCATACAGGGCCGAGGCCATGGGAATCAGGGATACCGCCAGGCAAAAAAACAAGGTCTTGAGGACAAAGATCAGGCTGACGGCGGGGCTGAATACCTGGCCGAACAAGCGGGTATAGACCGCCAGGCCCGATACCGTGAACCCGTAGCTGGCCAGATAGGCTACCACCAGGGTCACCACGCTGCTCAGCGCGGCCAGCATGACGCCGGCAAACAGGCCGGCGATGACCCGGGGCAACACGGCGTCGCGTACCAGATCCAGGCCCTGGCGGCGCATGGCGTCCAGTTGGCCGGCAGCCTGCATCGCTGACAGTTCGGCACCGTCGGGAATCGTGCATCGCAACGCGACGAACAGCGCCGCAGTCAGGGGAATCAATTCCAGTACCAGAACCCGGATGACCAGCTGCAGGGCGTATTGCGACAGGCCGTAGCTCAGGGCCGTGACCAGCACGATGCGGGTGAGCACCACGGTCACCAGTGCGCACAGTACCGTGAAGCCCACCAGGATGGACGCGGTGTTCAGATAGATATGCCGGGCCAGCGCCGGGCGGTTCATGCGGCGGTAGCTCGATACCGAGAACGCCAGCACCAAAAGAACCGCGCCCAACTCCAGCAGGCGCCACCAGCCCGTGAGCCACTGCAGGGCCACATGGCTGGTGCGGTCCAGCCAGCGTTGCCATGAAACCGTTGAGGTCATGGGGGCATGATACCCGCGGGGGTGCCTGGCGTGAATGCCCGGGGACCGTTCAGGCGGCGGCCACGTCAAGCGACCACGGTGTCTTTTGCCACGCCAGCATCTCTTCGCGCAGCAGGTAAGCGGACTGCGGAAACGCTTCGGCCCAGCCGGCACGGCAGCGCAGGCGCACCGTGCGGTTCTGCGTGGCCGAACGCGCCAGTGTCATGCCGGCCAGGTCGGGGTCGCGTCGGGCGTGGCACAGGATCACGGCCAGCCTCAGGGCCATCAGCTGCATGACCAGTTCGTCGTCTCCCAGCACGGCTTCGAGCTTGCGCAGCTTGCCACGGTGCCCGAGCACCAGCAGACTGAGGCGGTGCATTTCCGACAGCGAGAACCCCATGGCATCGGCGTTGTCCAGGATGTAGGCGCCGTGCTTGTGGTAGTCGCTGTGGGAGATATGGCTGCCAATCTCGTGCAGCTGGGCCGCCCAGCTGATCTTGCGCAGGGAGCGGTCCTCGTCGGGGGGCGCGCCATCGCGCGGGGCCGGCATCAGCTGCGCAAGCAACTGCGTGGCCACTTTCCCCACACGCGTGCCGTGGGTGGTATCAACCCCGAACTTGGTTGCCAGGCGCCGTACGGTTTTGACGCGCAGGTCGTCCGCGTGGTCGGCCGTGCCCAGCATGTCACACAGCAGGCCGTGGCGCAGCCCGCCGTTGGCCTGCTGCAAGGTCTGGATATTGAGCAAACTGAAAACAGCGCGCACCACGCTGACGCCGCCGCCAATGATGGCCTTGCGGTCTTCGCGCATGCCGCCTAACCGCAGGCGATCGGCGCTCTGGGCCGTTATCAGCTTGTCGACCAGCCAGTCCAGGCCTTCCTGTGTCACGGTGCCGGCGGGCCAGCCGGCTGCCACCAGGACGTCGACAATGGCCCCTACCGTGCCGGCCGAGCCATAGGCCACGTCCCAGAGGTCGGGGCGGTAGGCGTCGAGGGCCTCGTCCAGTACCGCCTTGGCCGCGATTTCGGCGATGTCGAATGCTTTGCGGGAAAACTGGCCGTCGGGGAAGTAGCGGTTGGACCAGGCGATGCTGCCCACCCGGAACGACTCCATGACACGGGGGGTAAGCCCCTGTCCCAGCACGAGTTCGGTGGAGCGTCCACCGATGTCTATGACCAGGCGTCGCTCCTCGGATTGGGGCAGCATGTGGGCCACGCCCTGGTAGATCAGCCGTGCTTCCTCGCGCCCCGAGATGACGTTGATGGGGAAGCCGAGAATCTGGTTGGCCCGGTCAAGAAACTCGTCCCGGTTGCGGGCCTCGCGCAGGGTTTGGGTTGCCACGGCGCGCACTTCGGTCGGCTTGAATCCCGCCAGTCGCTCACCAAAGCGTGCCAGGCAGTCCCAGCCGCTTTGCATGACCTGAGGGGTCAGGTTGCGATCATCATCCAGTCCGCCACCTTGGCGCACGGTTTCTTTCAGGTACTCGGTACGCCGGAATTCACCGTGGTCCACCCGCCCGATTTCGAGACGAAAACTGTTGGATCCCAAATCCACGGCCGCCAGGCGATTTCCGTTTTCCATCGATTGCTTTTTTAGAGTTGTGAGGCGGCCACGAGCATAGCACCCGCACCGCCGCTGCCTGCGGTTGGGCCGTTTCAGCCGAGCAGGCGTCCGTCGGTGGAAATCATGCTTTGCGTGACATAGGCGGTGCCGCGGCCCCGGGCATCGGGGGCAATGCGGAACCCGCCCAGGTCGACGGTGCTGCGTTTCTGGAACGCCTGCAGTGCACTGAGGCGGGTCGGTGTGCCGTCAATGCCCTGCAGCACTTCATGGGTGTAGCGCGCTGCAATGTAGCCGGCCAGGCTCTGGGGCGTGGGCGGCTCGTCGTACAGGCGGCCCAGCGTGTCACGGTAGTTTTTGACGATGGGCAGGTTGGCGTTGACCATGGGGACCACCTGGGTGGCGATCACCGGGGTGAAGCGCGACACGCCCATTTGCAGCATGGTTTGCAGGTTGACGTCGGACATGGCAATGATGTAGCGCTGTGCCGCCTGCTTTTCGATTCCCTGGGAAAACTGCACCAGTTCCGGGGTGCCACCGAGGAACAACAGGACGCGGGGGCTGTCGGGCGTGAGCGTTTTGCCCAGCTGCTGCAGGTTGGCGACCGGGCTGTACGACTTCAGCCGCAGCTTGAGCGCGCTGGCCATCTCGTCCACGCCCTGGCGGTAGCTGGCGTACTCGGCCGCCGAGCCGTAGATGGCACCCACCTCCGTGATGCCCATGACCGACAGGGATTTGATTGCGTGGGCCACCTGTTCCTGGCGTGAGGCAAAAATGGGGAAGGTGTTGGAGGTGGCGTCCAGGGTGGCGTTTTGCAGCCAGGGCGCGACGTGGGCCACGTCCGGCAACTCCCGCTGCAGCAGGTCCGTCAACTGGGCGGCCGCATGGTCGCCCACGCTACCCGACAACGCAACGCATTGGGGCTGGTTTTTCAGCGTTTGCACGGCCGCGCGCAGGCTGGAAACGCTGCCGTCCACTTCCAGCACCAAGTGCTGCACCGCCTTGCCGCGTAGCCCGCCACGGGCATTGATGTCCTGCCAGGCAGCGCGGGAGCCAATCAGGAAATCCTTGGAAACGTCGATCTGGCTGACGGAGACATCCACAATCTGAGCGATCGTGCAGCTGCGTGGGCCCGGGGCGTTCTTGGGCAATTGGGCCCAGGCCGGAAAGGTGCTGGCGGCGACAGCGCCTGCTACGGTGCGCATCAGCTGGCGTCGATCAGGGTTTTGCATGGTGAGTATGGAGGGTATTTTTGCTATCAATTAAATAGCTGTTTGCGCAGTATTTACGGTGCATTGGGCCGGATTTGCATCCAAAATCCGGGGCTTGCCGGCCCCGGACGGGCAGGGCCCCTTATTTTTTGGCCGGTGGCAGCAGTACGGTGTCGATGACGTGCACCACACCGTTGCTGGCCGTCAGATCGGCCTGGGTGACCGCGGCGTTTTCAACGGTGACGAAATCACCCGCACGGGACAGGGCGAGATGGGCGCCGCTGAGGGTCTTGGCGTTGCTGTTTTTCACGTCGGCTGACAGGGTCTTGCCCATGACCACGTGGTACGACAGCACGTTCTTGAGTTTCTCCGGGTTGGCGCTCAGCTCGTTCAGGGTGGCTGCGGGAACGGCCTTGAAGGCGTCATTCGAGGGTGCAAACACGGTATAGGGGCCGGCTGCCTGGAGGGTTTCTGTCAACCCGGCCTTGGCGACCAGGCTGTTGAGGGTGCTCAGCGACGGGGTGCTGGCCAGACGGTCGGCCACGGTGACCGGAGCCGGGCTGGTAGCGCATCCGGTCAAGGCGGCGAGCAGGGCGCTCAGCAAAACGGTGCGACGTGCCAGGGGAGAGAAGGTTTTTTGCATGGTGTTCCGTCAGTGGATTGAAAAGCGCAAGCGTAGAAATGGTGTGTGACGACCATGTGACAAAAACTTGAAAAACGGGTGACAAGTGACTTTTTTGGCAGCTTGAAACCACGGGGGCTAAAAACTAAGCTCTTGTCACGGAGATGTCACAAATCTTTCTTAAAGTCCCGTCATTCCTTAACCAACCTATAGAGGGTTTCCGATGAATATTTCGTTCAACCGTGCCGCGATGGTGCTTGCCGCTACGTCTTCCCTGGGCTTGGCCGGTGTTGCCAACGCGCAGGAAATCACGGGTGCCGGCGCAACCTTTCCCGCGCCCATCTATTCCAAGTGGGCGTCGGACTACCACAAGGCGACGGGCGTCAAAGTGAACTACCAGTCCATCGGGTCGGGCGGCGGTATCAAGCAGATCGATTCCAAGACGGTGGATTTCGGCGCGTCCGACATGCCCCTGACCGACGAAGTTCTGAAGACCAAGGGCCAGATGCAATTCCCCACCGTCATGGGTGGCGTGGTGCCGGTTCTCAATGTCAAGGGTATTGAACCCGGCCAGCTCAAGCTGACGGGCCAGGTTCTGGGTGACATCTACCTGGGCAAGATTTCCCGCTGGAATGACCCCGCTCTCAAGGCGCTCAACCCCAACGTGGCGTTGCCGGATGCGGCCATCGCCCAGGTTCGTCGTGCCGATGGTTCGGGTACCACGTTCCTCTTCACCAACTACCTGAGCAAGGTGAATGCCGAGTGGAAGTCCAAAGTGGGCGAAGGCACGGCAGTGAACTGGCCTGTGGGCGCCGGTGGCAAGGGTAACGAAGGGGTGGCCGCGTTCGTGAGCCGCCTGCCCAACTCTCTGGGTTATGTGGAGTACTCGTATGTGAAGCAGAACAAGCTGACCTACGCCATCATGCAAAACTCGGCGGGCAATTTTGTCAAACCCGAAGATGACACTTTCAAGGCGGCTGCAGCGGGTGCTGACTGGGCCAAGTCGTTCTACCAGGTGCTGACGAACCAACCCGGCAAGCAGGCTTGGCCCATCACCGGCGCGACGTTCATCCTGATGCACACCAAGCAGGACAAGCCGGCCAACGCCACGGAAACCCTGAAGTTCTTCAGCTGGGCCTACAAGAATGGCGACAAGGTGGCTGCAGATCTGGACTACGTGCCCATGCCCAAGGCGGTGATTGCCGCGATCGAGAAGTCCTGGGGTGAGATCAAGGACACGTCCGGCAAGCCGGTCGCGTTCAAGTAATTCCGGTTGTGTCTCGTATGGTCTTGGACGGGGAGCCTGCCATGTCATCTACACTGGTGCACAGCGACACCCTGTCCAGCCATTCTGTAATTTCCGCCGCACGTTCCATGACCCGACCTCCGCCCGTCAAAAAATCCCGATCCGGCCCCCTGGCCGACCGCATTTTCGGCTGGATGGCCAAGGGGGCGGCACTGCTGACCCTGGGGTTGCTGGTGGCCATCCTGGGCTCGCTGACGGTCAGTGCCTGGCCGGCGATCACAACCTACGGCCTGGGTTTCCTGACCAGCACCACCTGGGATCCCGTCAAGGAGGAGTTCGGCGGGCTGGTCATGATCTACGGCACGCTGGCCACCTCGTTCATTGCGCTGTTGATTGCCGTGCCGGTCAGTTTCGGCATTGCGTTGTTTCTGACCGAACTGGCACCCACCTGGCTCAAGCGGCCTTTGGGAACGGCCATTGAGCTGCTGGCGGCGGTGCCGTCCATTGTGTACGGCATGTGGGGTCTGCTGGTCTTTGGCCCCGTGCTGGCAACCTACGTACAGCAACCGTTACAGACCGTATTCAATGGCGTGCCCTATCTGGGGGCGTTTTTCTCCGGTCCCCCGGTGGGCATCGGTATTTTGTCGGCCGGCATCATTCTGGCCATCATGATCATTCCGTTCATTGCCGCTGTGATGCGCGACGTGTTTGAAGTGACGCCCGCCCTGCTGAAGGAATCCGCCTACGGCCTGGGGGCCACCACCTGGGAGGTGGTTTACAAGGTTGTCTTGCCCTATACCAAAACCGGGGTCATCGGCGGCATCATGCTGGGCCTGGGGCGCGCCATTGGCGAAACCATGGCGGTGACGTTCGTCATTGGTAACTTCAACCAGCTGGATTCCCTGAGCCTGTTTCAGGCGGCTAACAGCATTACTTCGGCGCTGGCCAACGAATTTGCCGAGGCCGGCGAGGGCCTGCACCAAGCGTCGCTCATGTACCTGGGGCTGGTTCTGTTCTTCATCACCTTTGTCATCCTGTCGCTGTCCAAAGTCTTGCTGACCCAGTTGCGCAAGCGCGAAGGAGCCAAAACATGAATGCATCTCTGCACCAACGCCGTTTGGCCAAGTTTGCTCGCCGCAAGCGCGTGAACCAGCTGGCCACCGGCCTGGCTTTGGCCGCCATGGCGTTTGGCCTGTTCTGGCTGTTCTGGATATTGTGGGAAACGGTGCGCCTGGGTTTTGACGGCCTGACCGTGGCCACGCTCACCCAGATGACACCGCCACCCAACGAAGAGGGTGGCCTGGCCAACGCCATTTACGGGTCGTTCTTGATGGTGGTGCTGGCGACTTGCGTGGGTACACCGGTCGGTGTCATGGCGGGCATTTACCTGGCTGAATTTGACAGCAAGGGCTGGCTCGCATCGGTGACCCGTTTTGTCAATGACATCCTGCTGTCGGCACCGTCCATCGTGATCGGGCTTTTTGTCTATGCCGTGGTGGTGTCGCGCTTTAAATCGTTTTCTGGCTATGCCGGCGTGGTGGCATTGGCTTTGCTGGTGATTCCGGTGGTCATTCGCACCACCGAGAACATGCTGCAACTGGTGCCTGCGGGTTTGCGCGAAGCGGCCTACGCGCTGGGGGCCCCCAAGTGGAAAGTCATCTTGAGCATTACCCTCAAATCGGCCCGGGCGGGTGTGATCACCGGGGTGTTGTTGGCGGTGGCCCGCATTGCCGGTGAAACAGCGCCTCTGCTGTTTACCGCGCTGAGCAACCAGTTCTGGACGAGCAGCCTGAGCGAGCCCATGGCGAGCCTGCCGGTCACCATTTTCAAGTTCGCGATGAGCCCCTACGAAAACTGGCAGAAGTTGGCTTGGGCGGGCGTATTCATCATCACGGTAGCGGTACTGGGTTTGAACATTCTGGCCCGGGTACTGACCCGCGCCAAGGCCTGATGCCCGCTGCAGCCCTTTTTTAGAAATAGACGACATGATCTCCACACCCATTGCACCGGCGAAGACCAAGATTGCCGTCAAGGATCTGAACTTTTATTACGGGAAGTTCCATGCCCTCAAGGGCATCAACCTGGAAATACCGGAAAACCGGGTGACGGCATTCATTGGTCCTTCGGGCTGCGGCAAATCGACGCTGCTGCGCGTGTTCAACCGCATGTTCGAGTTGTACCCGGAGCAGCGCGCGGAAGGGGAGATCCTGCTCGACGGCGAAGATCTGCTCACCAGCAAGGAAGATGTCGCCCTGTTGCGTGCCAAGGTCGGCATGGTGTTCCAGAAACCCACGCCGTTTCCCATGTCGATCTACGACAACATCGCTTTTGGTGTGAAGCTGTTCGAGTCGCTGAATGCGACCGACATGGAAGAGCGGGTGGAGTGGGCGCTGCGCAAATCGGCGCTGTGGGGCGAGGTCAAGGACAAGCTGCACCAGAGTGGTTCCAGCCTGTCCGGAGGCCAGCAGCAGCGCCTGTGCATCGCGCGCGGTATTGCCATCAAGCCGGAGGTGCTGTTGCTGGACGAACCCTGCTCGGCGTTGGACCCCATTTCCACGGCCAAAGTGGAAGAACTGATTGTCGAGCTCAAGAGCGACTACACCGTCGTGATTGTTACCCACAACATGCAGCAGGCAGCCCGCTGCAG
>JBAQKO010000303.1:0-2202 GCA_049301075.1 Rhodoferax sp. | reverse complement strand
CGGTGGAACTCGAAACCCTCGTCCCACCCGGGCGGTGGCCGAAAGCTGCCGTCCCCCGCCGCGCCGGCCTGGCCGCCGCGCGCCACCCGGTCCAGCAGCGCGTCGTAGGCGGCGCGCTTTTCCTTGTCGCCCAGCACGTCCTTGGCCTCGTTGATGTCGCGCATTTTGACCTGCGCGTCGGCCTCCTTGCTGACGTCGGGGTGGTATTTGCGCGCGAGCTTGCGGTAGGCCTTGCGCACCTCGTCTTCGGACGCCGTGCGTTCAATGCCGAGCGCCTGGTAATAGTCCTTGAATTCCATCGTGCCAGTATGCGCGCCATTTGGCGGAAAATACAAGCCATGCCCGAACCGCTGATACCCCTGCAGGAGGATGAAATGGAGTTCTCAGCCATCCGTGCCCAGGGTGCGGGAGGGCAAAACGTCAACAAGGTGTCCAGCGCCATCCACCTGCGCTACTCCATTCCCGACTCCTCACTGCCCGAGGCCATCAAGGAACGGCTGCTGTGCCTGAACGATCAGCGCATCACCGCGGACGGCGTGGTGGTGATCAAGGCGCAAACCACGCGCAGCCAGGAGCAAAACAAGGCCGAGGCCATAGAACGCCTGCAGGCGCTGGTGGACAGCGTGGCGGTGCTGCCCAAGCCCCGCAAGCCAACCAAACCCACGAAAAGTTCCCAGCGCAAACGGCTCGACAGCAAGGCCACGCGGGGAGATGTCAAGAAACTGCGCGGGCGCGTGTCAGGCCACGAGTAGCCCGCTTACTCGCCCGGCAGGCCGTCGTCCGGGGTGCGCGGAGGCGCCACGCCCAGGTGCCGGTAGGCGGCCAGCGTGGCGATGCGCCCGCGTGGGGTGCGCTGCAGGTAGCCCTGCTGGATGAGGTAGGGCTCGATCACATCCTCGATGGTTTCGCGCTCCTCGCCAATGCTGGCGGCGATGTTGTCCAGCCCCACGGGGCCGCCGTCAAAGCGGTGGATCACGGCCTCCAGCAGCTTGCGGTCCATGACGTCAAAGCCCTGGGGGTCCACGTCGAGCATGGCCAGGGCGCGGTTGGCCATGTCCAGGCTGATGTGGCCGGTGCCTTTCACGTCGGCATAGTCGCGCACCCGGCGCAGCAGGCGGTTGGCAATGCGGGGTGTGCCGCGCGAGCGCCGGGCAATCTCGAAACCGCCCTCGGCGTCCATGGGCGCGTTCAGCAGGCCGGCGCTGCGCTGCACGATGCGGGCCAGTTCCTCGGGCGTGTAAAACTCCAGCCGGGCCACGATGCCGAAACGGTCGCGCAGCGGGTTGGTCAGCATGCCCGCGCGCGTGGTGGCGCCCACCAGGGTAAAGGGCTGCAGGTCGAGCTTGATGGAGCGCGCCGCCGGACCTTCGCCGATCATGATGTCGATCTTGTAGTCTTCCAGTGCGGGGTACAGGATTTCTTCCACCACCGGTGAGAGGCGGTGGATTTCGTCGATGAACAGGACGTCGTTCTTTTCCAGATTGGTCAGGAGCGCGGCCAGGTCCTTGGGCTTTTCCAGCACCGGGCCGCTGGTCTGGCGCAGGTTCACCCCCAGCTCGGCCGCCACGATGTGGGAGAGCGTGGTCTTGCCCAGGCCGGGCGGACCAAACAGCAGCACATGGTCCAGCGCCTCGCCGCGCATCTTGGCCGCACCCATGAAAATTTCCAGCTGCTCGCGGATCTTGACCTGGCCCACGTACTCGTCCAGCAGCTTGGGGCGCAGGGCGCGCTCAACGGCTTCCTCGCCGGGCGAGGTGGGTGCGTTGGACACCACGCGCTTGGGCGGCGGGGCGGCGAAATCGTCGGTCTGGATGCTCACAGGGCGGCTCTATCAATGCGGTCGGCGGAGGCCCACTATAGCGCGCGCCAGAACATCCGATACGATGGGTAGACTACTCTCTTTGTGCACGGTCCATCGACCGCCCATGTCTGAAAGGCGCTGCCAGCCATGAAACCGTATTCTTTCCGTCCCGTGGCCCGCTCCGTACGGTTGCCGGGATACCTGCTTTGCGCCCTGGGCCTGCTGCTGGGTGCCAGCGCGCACGCCGACGGTGACCCCGATGCCCCCGCCCCGGCCGCGAAGGCCTCGGCAGCGAAGGCGGCCCCCGTAAGCGCCGCCAAGGCGGCAGGCAACCGGGTGCGCGCCGCCCTGCAAGGCGCGTTCAAGACCTCCGGCCAGCTGACCGTGGTCAACGAAGGCAA
>JBAQKO010000302.1:0-7234 GCA_049301075.1 Rhodoferax sp. | reverse complement strand
CGGCCGCGCTGGCCTGCGAGACCTTTGTCAGCCTGGCCGCCGGCGCGCCGGCCAAGAAGGTGATCGTGGTGCCCGGGCGCCTGGTCAACGTGGTCATCTAGGGCGGGGCCATGCAGCGTCGCAAGCTCCTTTCCATCGGGTTGGCCAGCGCGCTGCTGGCGGGGTGTGGCTTCAAGCTGCGCAGCAGCCAGCAGTTCGCCTTCCAGACGCTGGCCATCACGCCCGAGACCGGCGGGGCCGTGGCCACGGAGCTGATCCGCTACTTTGGGGACGCCGTGGTGCCGCTGGCACCCACCCAGGGGGGTGTGCCGCCGCAGGTCATCGTGGACATCCTGCAGGAACTGCGCGAGAAGGTGGTGGTGGGGGTGAACGCGTCCGGCCAGGTGCGCGAGTTCCAGCTGCGCTTGCGCATCACCTTCCGTATGCGCACGCCGCAGGGGCGGGAGCTGATCAACGCCACGGAGATCCTGCAGCAGCGCGACATCAGCTTCAATGAATCCGCCGTGTTGGCCAAGGAGGCAGAAGAGGGCTTGCTGTACCGGGACATGCAGTCCGACATCGTGCAACAGCTCCTGCGCCGCCTGGCCGCCATCAAGCAGCTGGACGCGCCCTGAGCCATGCAGCTCGCAGCCAGTCAGTTGAGCAACCACCTGGGGCGTGGGCTCAAGAGCCTGTACACCCTGCACGGTGACGAGCCCCTGCTGCAGCAGGAAGCGCTGGACGCCATCCGCGCCGTGGCGCGTGCCCAGGGCTACACCGAGCGCACCTCGCACACCGTAGCGGGCGCCCATTTCGACTGGAGCGAGGTGCTGGCCGCCGGCGGCAGCCTGAGCCTGTTTGCCGACAAGCAGATCGTGGAAATCCGCATCCCCAGCGGCAAGCCAGGCAAGGACGGCAGCGTGGCGTTGCAGCAGCTGGCCGAAGCGGCGCAGGGGAACGATTCCACCCTCACCGTCGTGCTGTTGCCGCGTCTGGATAAGGCAACCAAATCCAGCGCCTGGTTTGCGGCGCTGGAAAGTTTTGGCGTGGCCATTGCGGTCGAACCGGTGGAGCGCCAGGCCTTGCCGCAGTGGATTGCCCAGCGCCTGGCCGCACAGGGCCAGCGCGTGGCCGCCGGCGAGGAAGGCCAGCGCACGCTGCAGTTCTTTGCCGACCGGGTGGAAGGCAACCTGCTGGCCGCCCATCAGGAAATCCAGAAGCTGGGCTTGCTGTTTCCGGTGGCCGCGGGTACGGACGCGGGGGTGCTCAGCTTTGAACAGGTGGAGGGCGCCGTGCTTAACGTGGCCCGCTACGACGTCTTCAAACTCTCCGAAGCCGTGCTCGGCGGCCAGGCCCTGCGGGTGCAGCGCATGCTGGACGGCTTGCAAGCCGAAGGCGAAGCCGAGGTGCTGGTGCACTACACGCTGAGCGAGGACATCCGCGCCCTCAAGCGGGTAAAAGAGGCCATGGGCGCCGGGCGTCCCCTGCCCATGGCGCTGCGTGAACAGCGCATCTGGGGCGTGCGCGAGCGCCTGTTCGAGCGCGTGCTGCCCAAACTCTCCGAATCCAAACTGGCCGAACTGCTGCAGTCCGCCCACGTGGTGGACGGCATCGTCAAAGGTCTGAAGCAACCCGACTGGCCCAGCACCGGCTGGCAGGCGCTGCACCGGCTGGCCTTGCAGTTGTGTGGGCTGTGTGCCGCGGCCCCGGCGCCCGGACGTTCCCGCTAGGACCGGAACCGCTTGCTCCCCGGCGAGGGCATGCGAAAATGCCCGCATGAACGCGCTCAACATCACCGATTACACCCAAACCCTGGGTTCGCAGGCTAAAGTGGCCTCGGCCCTTATGGCTGCTGCGTCTGCAGCTACCAAAAACAGAGCGCTTCGGGTGCTGGCCCGCCTGCTGCGCGACAACGTGGAAGCCCTGCAGGTCGACAATGCCAAGGATCTGGCGCGGGCGGTGGCTGCCGGTCTGGCGGCACCCATGGTGGACCGTCTGAAGCTGACGCCCAAAGTGATCGAGACCTGCGCCCAGGGCTGCGAGCAGCTCGCCGCCATGCCCGACATCATTGGCGAGATCCTCGGCATGAAGCAGCAGCCCAGCGGTATCCGTGTCGGGCAGATGCGCGTGCCCATTGGCGTATTCGGCATGATTTTCGAGAGCCGCCCCAACGTCACCATCGAAGCGGCCAGCCTGTCCATCAAGAGCGGCAACGCCTGCATCCTGCGCGGTGGCTCCGAGGCCATTGATTCCAACAAGGCCCTGGCCCGGCTGGTGCAGCAGGCGCTGGCCGAGAGCGGCCTGCCCGCCAACGCCGTGCAGCTGGTGCAAACCACCGACCGCGAGGTGGTGGGCCAGCTCATCGTCATGCCACAGTACGTGGACGTGATCATTCCGCGCGGTGGCAAGGGGCTGATCGAGCGCATCAGCGCTGGCGCCAAGGTGCCCGTCATCAAGCACCTGGACGGCAACTGCCATGTCTATGTAGACGACCCGTGTGACGTGGCCATGGCTGTCAAGGTGGCCGACAACGCCAAGACCAGCAAGTACAGCCCCTGCAACGCCGCCGAAAGCCTGCTGGTGGCGCGCGGCGTGGCGCAGGACTTTTTGCCCCGCATCGGCGCCATCTACGCCGCCAAAGGCGTGGAGATGCGCTGCGACGCCGAGGCACTCGCCATTTTGGGTGGAGATTGGCACCAGGCCCCCGCTACTGCTGCGCAGGATGCTATGGTTTCAGGAGCGTCCGCGGCGCCCAAACTGGTGGTGGCGCAGGAGAGCGACTGGTACGAGGAATACCTGGCGCCCATTGTCAGCATCAAGGTGGTCGACGGGCTGGACGACGCCATTGCCCATATCAACCAGTATTCGAGCCACCACACCGACGCCATCCTCACGCGCGACCACATGCACGCCCAGCGCTTCCTGCGCGAGGTGGACTCGGCCAGCGTGATGGTCAACACCAGCACCCGTTTTGCCGATGGCTTTGAGTACGGGCTGGGAGCCGAGATTGGCATCAGTACCGACAAGTTCCACGCCCGCGGTCCAGTGGGCATCGAGGGGCTGACGTCGCTGAAATACGTGGTGCTGGGGGACGGCGAAGTACGCCTGTGAGGGCTCTTGCAAGTGACGTGGCGATCCCCACCTTCTAGAATGGTCGCGTTTCCACCTACTGAGAGGGCCGTATGGTTCCACATTTCGTCACTGCCCTGACCAGTCCCATCAACGAGCTGGAGCAACGCATTCTGGACTCGATGCCGGCCATCGAGCGCTGGTTTCGCCTGGAGTGGATGGAGCACACCCCGCCGTTTTACAGTTCGGTGGATGTGCGCAACGCCGGCTTCAAGCTGGCGCCGGTGGACACCAACCTGTTTCCCGATGGCTGGAACATCCTGACGCCCGCCATGCTGCCCCTGGCGGTGCAGGCGGCCATGGCGGCCATCGAGAAGATCTGCCCCGAGGCGCGCAACCTGCTGATCGTGCCGGAGAACCACACCCGCAACACCTTCTACCTGAGCAACCTGGCCCAGCTGCGCCGCATTTTCCACATGGCGGGCCTGCATGTGCGCATCGGCTCCATCAGCCCCGATCTGAAGAAGAGCGTCACCCTGAATCTGCCCGACGGCGAAAGCATCACCCTGGAGCCGGTGGTGCGCAACAAGGGCCGCATCGGCGTCAAGGACTTCGATCCCTGCACCATCCTGCTCAACAACGACCTGAGCGCCGGCGTCCCCGGCATTCTGGAAGACCTGCACCAGCAGTATTTGCTGCCCCCGCTGCATGCGGGCTGGTCCACCCGGCGCAAGAGCACGCATTTCAAGTGCTACGAAGAGGTGTCCAAGCGCTTTGGCAAGTTGATTGGCGTGGACCATTGGCTCATCAACCCGCTGTTCGACCATTGCCGCGGGGTGGACTTCTCCAGCGAAGCCGGGGTGCAGGAGCTGACCAGCCGGGTCGACACGCTGCTGGGCAAGATCCGCAAGAAGCACAAGGAATACGGCATCAAGGAAAAACCGTTCGTGGTGGTCAAGGCCGACAACAGCAACCACGACATGGGGGTTTTGACCGTGCGGGACGCCCGGGAACTGGATGCCCTGCGCCAGCAGGTGTCGGGCAAGGTGGGCGCCGCGAAGGATGGCACCCGGGTGTACGACGTCATCCTCCAGGAGGGGGTGCTGACCAACGAGCGCGTCAACGACGCGGTCGCCGAGCCGGTGGTCTACATGATGGACCGTTACGTGGTGGGCGGTTTCTACCGCGTGCATGCTGGGCGCAAGGCCGACGAGAACCTGAACGCTCCGGGCTCCAGCTTCGTTCCATTGGCTTTCGCCGAGAGTACGCACTTACCTCAGCCGGGAGTTCGGCCCGGTGCCAGCGCACCCAACCGGTTTTACATGTACGGCGTGATTGGCCGGCTGGCCATGCTGGCGGCGACCTACGAGCTGGAGGCAACCGACCCCGAGGCCGAGCACTACGCCTAGCGCGTCGCGCGGGTTTGGGGAAGGGGGGAGTTGTTGCACTGCAACATGCCCCGCGATTCGTGGGGAATCGTCGGCTGGGTACTTGCCAGGCCGGCCGGCTAGCGCAAAATAGCGATCCCAAATGAAATGGAACCCGTTGCCGAATCGCGGCAGGGTGAACTTGTGTCTGCATCCAAATCGTCTCTCACGGCGCTAACCCTGGGCGCCATTGGCGTCGTGTACGGCGATATCGGCACCAGCGTTCTCTACGCCGTCAAGGAAATCTTCGGCAGCGGCCACGTCCCCTTTACGTCGGACAACGTGTACGGCATCCTGTCCATCCTCTTCTGGACGCTGACGGTCATCGTGTCCATCAAGTATGTGACGCTGGTGTTGCGGGCCGACAATGCGGGCGAGGGCGGCCTGGTGGCCATGATGGCCCTGGCCTCCCAGGCCGTGAAGGACCGCCCCGAACTGCGCCGGGTGCTGCTGGCGGTGGGCGTGTTTGGCACCTGCCTGTTTTACGGCGACGGCGTCATCACCCCGGCCATTTCCGTTCTGAGTGCCATGGAAGGTCTGGAAGTGGTGTCGCCCCGCTTTGCCAAATACGTGGTGCCGCTGACGCTGGTTGTCATGGTGCTGTTGTTCGCAGTGCAAAAGAACGGCACGGCGGGCATCGGCAAGTTCTTTGGCCCGATCACCCTGGTGTGGTTTGCCACGATCGCCGTCCTGGGCGTCGTGCACATTGCCGACAACCCGGTCATCCTGAAGGCGCTCAACCCGTACTACGCGTTGGCGTTCATGTGGAACAATCCGGGCATCACCTTCATTCTGCTGGGTGCGGTCGTGCTGTGCGTCACCGGCGCCGAGGCGCTGTACGCCGACCTCGGCCACTTCGGCAAGCAACCCATTCGCCTGGCGTGGTTCAGCGTGGTCATGCCGGCCCTGACGCTGAACTACTTTGGCCAGGGGGCCTTGCTGCTGCAAAACCCGGCGGCGGTCAAAAACCCGTTTTACATGATGGCGCCCGACTGGGCGCTGCTGCCGCTGGTGGTGTTGGCCACCATGGCGGCGGTCATTGCATCGCAGGCGTTGATCACCGGTGCGTTCAGCGTGACCAAGCAGGTCATCCAGCTGGGTTACCTGCCGCGCCTGAAGGTGCTGCATACCAGCGTGCAGGACACCGGCCAGATCTACATACCCTTTGTGAACTGGGGCCTGTTCGTGGCCATTTCGCTGGCGGTGGTCATGTTCAAGTCGTCGAGCAATCTGGCGGCGGCATATGGCATTGCGGTCTGCACCGACATGCTGATCACCACGGTGCTGACCTTCTATGTCATCCGCTACGCCTGGAAGTACCCGCTGGTGCTGTGCTTTGCCGCCACCGGGGTGTTCTTTGTGGTCGACTTTGCCTTCTTTGCCTCCAACCTGCTCAAGCTGTTTGATGGCGGCTGGTTCCCGCTGGCCATTGGCGGCGCGGTCTTCTCCCTGATGGTGACCTGGAAGGACGGGCGCCAGCTGCTGAACTCCAAGCTGCGCGACGACGCGCTGGACCTGCAGAGTTTTCTGGAAGCCGTCTTCGTGAGCCCGCCGGTGCGGGTGGAAGGCACCGCCGTGTTCCTCACGGCCGAGGAGGGCACCGTGCCCAATGCCCTGTTGCACAACCTCAAGCACAACAAGGTGCTGCACCTCAACAACCTGTTTGTCACGGTACGCAACCACGAGGTGCCGTGGATTGGCCTGGACAAGCGCCTGCAGATCGAATCACTGGGTCACGACTGCTGGCAGGTGATGATCCACTACGGTTTCAAGAACGACCCCGACGTGCCCAAGGCCCTGCAGCAGCTCAAGGGGCGTGGCTGCGAGCTCGATCCCATGACCACCAGCTACTTCCTGTCGCGCGACTCCGTGGTGCCCACCATCGGCAGCGGCATGGCGCCGTGGCGCGAAAAGCTGTTTGCCCAGATGCACCACAACGCCAGCGGCGCGGCCGACTTCCTGAATTTGCCCAACAATTCGGTGGTGGAACTGGGCTCCAAAATCGAGATCTGAGCCCGCCGGGGTTCTGGCGGCATGCCGGGCCGGTTTTCGGTTCCGGATTTTTATTTGACTTACTTTGCTGGGGTCCCCATGGACATACTTTTTGTTGCTGACCCGCTGGAATCGTTCAAGATTTACAAGGACACCACCTTTGCCATGATGCGCGAGGCGCACCGGCGCGGCCACCGTGTCAGCGCCTGCGAGCCGCAGGACCTGATGTGGCAGCGCGGCTCCGACGTGGTGGCCCATGTGCGCGACATCGCGCTCACCGGTGCGACCCCGGACTGGTTCACGCAGCGCGGCGCGCGCTCGGTAGCGCTGAAAGACTTCGACGCCATTCTCATGCGCAAGGACCCGCCGTTTGACAGCGAATACTTTTACGCCACCCACCTGCTGGAACAGGCCGAGCGTGAAGGCGCCAAGGTGTTCAACAAGCCCGGTGCGCTGCGCGATCACCCGGAAAAGCTGGCCATCATGGAGTTCCCGCAGTTCATTGGCCCCACGCTGGTCACGCGTGACGCCGAGGACATCAAGCGCTTCCACGCCGAGCATGGCGACATCATCCTCAAGCCGCTGGACGGCATGGGGGGCATGGGCATCTTCCGCGTCGGCCCCGACGGACTGAACCTGGGCTCCATTACCGAAACACTGAACCGCCACGGCGCGCAGAGCCTGATGGTGCAGAAGTTCCTGCCGGCCATCGTGGACGGCGACAAGCGCGTGCTGGTCATCGGCGGCAAGCCGGTGCCGTATTGCCT
>JBAQKO010000301.1:0-8698 GCA_049301075.1 Rhodoferax sp. | reverse complement strand
TCCAGGGCCAGGCGGGCGTCGCCCAGCGTGCCGCTGACGTACAGGTCGTCACCGGCCCGTGCACCGCTGCGCAACAAGGCTTGCGTGCCGGGTTGTCCGGGGTGCCGGGCCGGGGCAGCGGGTACTTCGCCAAAGACCGTGATGCAGATATTGAGCGGGCCCTGGGTGGTGTCACCGCCCACCAGTTCGCAGCCATGGGCATCGGCCAGCGCCAGCAGCCCCTGCGCAAACGGCTCCAGCCACGCCGCGTCGGCGGACGGCAGAGCCAGCGCCAGTGTGAAAGCCAGCGGCCGTGCGCCGCAGGCGGCCAGGTCGCTCAGGTTGACGGCCAGGGCCTTGTGGCCCAGGGTGCGCGGGTCCACATTGGCAAAGAAATGCCGGCCTGCCACCAGCATGTCGGTGGAGACGGCCAGCTGCATGCCGGGGCCGGGTTGCAGCAACGCGCAGTCGTCGCCCACGCCCAGCACCGCCCGGGGTGTCGGGCGGGTGAAGTAGCGCGCAATCAGTTCGAACTCGCCCATCACGCCTCGTCCCGGGCCGGCCACAGGAAGCTTAGCGGGGCGCGGCGCAGGCGTTGCAGTACCGCCTTGCGGATGCGCACGCGTCCGCCGCCGGAGACGCTGTGGGCCTGCAGGGCGACGCGAAAGGCCAGGTAGAAACTGACGCCCACATTCAGCGCGCCGATCACCGGCAGGCTGGCCACGGCCCACCACAAGGCGGGGTTGCGCCAGACTTCCCAGCCCAGGCTGGCGCAGGCCGCGCCCAGCTGGCCTGCCGAGAGCGTGACGTGGCGCACCTCTGCGGCGAGGCCCAGGAAACCGAGGATGGCGGGCAGCAGGCCCAGCATGAAGCCCAGTGAGATATTGGATGCAAAGCCGGAGATATGGCGGCGCATGAAGTGGGCCCAGCGGTCGGCCCGGGCCATGCCCAGGCGGCGGGTGATGTGCGGGTTGTAGCGCAGGGCCGAGTCCAGCCGGTGCAGCACGAACCAGTTTTCCACCCAGCCCGCGATGATGCTGGAGGCAAACAGCAGCACGCCGGTCAGGGCGGCGAACAGGGCCGATGGCCCCCACAGCGCCAGGGAATGGAAGACATGGTCGGCCGTTGCGGCGTCAATCATGGGCCGGCCGGTGAACCATTGCTCCACCAGCGATAGCAGGATGGCCGCCGGGAAGACCACCGCCACATTGCCCAGCACGGCGGCCACTTGCGAGCGCACCAGGTGCGTGACTTCGTCCACAAAGGCGTCCAGGTGGGCCGGGTCGGCAATGTCCCGGAGCTTGGCCGCCATGGCCGGGGCGGTCATGGCGGGCTGCTTGGTCGCCAGCGTGTAGTGCAGCAACTGGATGACGACAAAGCTGACCGCGTACACCACGCCCGACCAGAAGCCGTACCAGAATGCCGACAGGCCGAGCGCCAGCACCGAGAACTTCAGCAGCGTGGTGATGGCCGTCAGGGCCCCGCCGCCCGCGGCATTGCCCAGCATGGCGCGGTATTCGCCCCGGGTGCGGGTGATGTAGTGTTCGCCTGTTTCCGAACTGCGCTCGGCAACCTTGGCCGCCAGCAGCGACGAGCTGGCGCTGACCAGTGCGCCCAGGCTGCGCTGCTCCTGGCCCACGGCCGCCAGGTGGGACAGCAGCCGCACGCAGTGGGCGTGGGTCGGGTCGTTCAGCAGACAGTCCAGCAGGGCGCGGATGCGCAGCACCCGTTCGCGCAACTGCCGTAGGCGAAACACCAGGTCCAGCGAAATGCCGTGAACGTCGAGGTGGGTGTAGACCGAGGAGGCCGCATGGCGGCAGGCGTCAAGCTGGGCACGGAAATGCTGCACCGCTTCTTCCAGACCGTCGCCACGCAGCCAGGCGGCGCGCACGGCGTCAAAGTCGGCCGACAGGGTGTGAAAGGGCGTGCTCTCCCGGGCGGGTGTCTGCATGCGCAGGCGGATCTCGGGCGAGAACCCGGCCGCGCGAATCTGGCTCGTGCAGAAGGTGATGGCTTCGAGCAGCGTGCTTTGCCAGTAGGTGGGTTGCGTAGCCGCGCCGGCCGGCACACCGGCGCTGGGCACGGTCAGCAGTACGGCCAGGCGTTGCAGCGTGGCAGGGGACAGGGCGCTGAGCCACTGTGCATCGTGCTCCGACGGCAGGACCAGGGCGAACAGTTCGGAGGCATCGGCGGTTTCGGGCGACGCCGGCAATAGCTTGCGGTGCAGGCGCTCCACGAATTCGCTGACAAAGGCATTGCGTGACGCAAACCCGTAGTCGGACAGCAGGACCGAGCCGTCCACCGTTTCAATGAGCTGGCGCCACCAGGCTTGCAGGCGTTCGGTGGCGCGGGGCCGGGCGTCCAGCACATCGAGCAACACGTCCACCCGTGCGGCGGCGGCTTCTGCCGACGCCCCGTTGCCGCGAATCCAGTCCAGCAGGGCGATCAGCCACAGGTGGCGGTGCACCTGATCGGCGTGCGGGTCCAGTTCTTCGAGCAGGTCGACGAGGTCGGGGCCGGATGCGGAGTGGGTGCTCATCAGTGCAGTGTGCGCCTTTCGCCGGTGCCGGTGTCGCCGCTGAGGGCGTCGAGCACGAACATGGGGACGTCAACGTCAAACTTTTCGCCATCTTCGGCCACGCAGAAAAAGCTGCCGTGCATGGTGCCGGTGGCCGTGCGCAGCCGGGTTCCGCTGGTGTACTCGAACGACTGGCCGGGCTTGAGCAGGGGCTGCTGGCCGATGACGCCCAGCCCCTTGACCTTCTCGGTGTGGCCGGTGGCGTCGTTGACGTTCCAGGTGCGCGCAATCAGCTGTGCGGTCACATCGCCCGTGTTGGTGATGGTGATGGTGTACGCAAACACGTACAGGTCTTCGTCCGGGGTGGACTGGTCGGGCAGGTACTGGGGCGCGACTTCGACTAAAAATTGGTACTTGGGCATGGTGCAATGCTACCTGCGAAAATAATGACCCTGAAACCCTGCGGGGCAGTTGGCCCGGCCGCCCGGCGGCCTCGCCCTGTCTCTAACTGTACCTAGACGGACCGCCATGACCTACCGAATTGCTCCTTCCATTTTGTCTGCCGACTTTGCCCGCCTGGGTGAAGAGGTGAAAAACGTCATCGCTGCCGGGGCCGACTGGATCCATTTCGACGTGATGGACAACCACTATGTGCCCAACCTCACGTTTGGTCCCATGGTGTGCCAGGCCCTGAAACCCCACGCCAAGACGGCCGCCGGCGTGGCGGTGCCGATCGACGTGCACCTGATGATCTCCCCGGTGGACGCGCTGGCCGCGGCGTTTGCCGATGCGGGCGCGGACCTCATCAGCTTCCACCCCGATGCGTCGGGCCACGTGCACCGCAGCATCCAGGCCATCAAGTCCAAGGGCGTCAAGGCCGGTCTGGTGTTCAATCCGGCCGAACCGCTGGATGTGCTGGACTGGGTGATTGACGACATCGACCTGGTGCTCATCATGAGTGTCAACCCGGGCTTTGGCGGGCAGAGCTTCATTGATTCGGCGCTGCGCAAGATTGAAGACGTGCGCAAGCGCATCACGGCCAGCGGCAAGGACATCCGGCTGGAGGTGGACGGCGGCATCAAGACCGACAACATCCGCCGCGTGGCCGATGCCGGCGCCGACACCTTCGTGGCCGGCAGCGCCATTTTTGGCAAGCCCGACTACAAGAGCGTGGTGGATGCCATGCGCGTGGCCCTGCGCGGCTAAGCGGGCGTGCTTGTGGAGGTGATGACCCTGAATCCCCGGGATTTTTCGGCGGCGATTGTGGACCTGGACGGCACACTGGTCGACACGCTGGATGACTTTGTGGTGGCCCTGCAGCGCATGCTGGCCGACTTGCCACCGCCGTTTGCCACGTATGGGGTCCGGCGCGAGGTGGTGGAGCAACTGGTGGGCAAGGGGTCGGAAAACCTGATCCAGAGCCTGCTGGCGCGCATTGAGCCGGGGGCAGGGGACGGGCCGCTTTTTGCGCCAGCCCTGCACAGTTACCAGCGGCATTACGGTGCCATCAACGGCCAGTACGCCCGGGTGTACGACGGCGCCGTGGAGGGGCTGCGCCAGTTGCGCGCGCTCGGTTTCCAGCTGGCCTGCGTGACCAACAAGCCGACGGCGTTTGCCCAGGAATTGTTGCGCCGCACGGGCCTGGACGGTTTTTTCGCGCTGACGCTGGGCGGCGATGCGGTAGAGCGCAAGAAGCCGGACCCGCAACCGCTGCTCAAGGCTTGCGAACTGCTGGGCAGCGTGCCCCGGCAGACTCTGATGGTGGGCGATTCCAGCAACGACGCACAGGCGGCGCGTGCGGCGGGCTGCCCGGTGTTGCTGGTGACCTATGGCTACAACCACGGCCAACCCGTGCGCGCCGTGGACGCGGACGCGTTTACCGATTCACTGGCAGCGATTCCCTGGGGCCGATAGCCGGCACCCAGAGACCGTGCCCGGCGGGGTCAAGGCCCCGCTTACTTGATGCCCAGCAGGGCGTCTTTCAGCTTGAAGTCCGCGGGGACGGGGCCCAGCCAGATGGCCATCAGGGCCTTGAAGAATTCAGGCTCCTTGAAGGGCTCGCCCTGCACCTTGCCGCGGGCGAAAATAACCAGCCCGGTACCCGGGATCCAGTCCAGCAGAATGGTTTCACCGGGCAGGAAGACCTTGTTGGCGGAGAAGATTTCACTCATCTTCATCAAGCCGGGAATCAGCTTGGACATTTCCGCCTTGGGGTTGTTGTCTTCCATCCCGCGGGTCAGCAGCTTGCCGAAGGGGCCGGCCTCGATTTCGCGCATCATGGTCAGAGTCATGCGCTTGGGGCCGGGGGCGGCGACCAATTCTTCCAGGCTGTTGATTTTTTTGGTGGTGTACAGGTCGGCCACGTACACCTTGAACGGCCCCTTGAAGCGGGTGCCGGCTCCGTTGAGTTGCAGCTTGGTGCCGGCGACGGTGGCACTGTCTTCGATCTTGACCCCGTAGATTTCAATCGGGGCGGCCAAGGCGGTCACGCCCATGAACAGGGCAGCGGTACCAGCCAGCAAGTGGTGTGTCAGGCGCATGGGGTGCTCCAATCAAAAAAGTGAACAGTTGTTCGTTTGTATGCGGTCATTGTGCGTCGCGGTGGCATCCGGGCGCATCAGGGTTTTCGCGCACGGGGCACCCTGCGGCCGCGTGCGTCTGCGCAATCAGGAATCCTTGCCCAGCATGGCATCCTTGAGCTTCCAGTCGGCGGGCTGCGTGCCCAGCCAGATGCGCATCATGGCCACAAAGAATTCAGGTTCTTTGGTGGGTTCGCCTTGCGGTACGCCCTTCACCGAAATCACGGTACCGGTGCCGGGAACCCAGTCCACGGTGAAGGAATCACCGGCGACCATTCTTTTTTGGGCCGAAAAAATCTCGCCCTGGTTGATCAGGCCCGGAATCAGCTTGGACATCTGGGCCTTGGGGGTGTTTTCTTCAAACGCCTTGGTAAAACTCTTGCCTAGCTCATGCGAGTCAATTTCGCGCAGCATGGTGATGCTGATGCGCTTGGGGCCGGGCATGGCATACGCTTCTTCCGGTGTGCTGGCTTTCTTGGTCAGGTACAGGCCCGCCGCATACACCTTGAAAATGGCCTTGTAACGGGTGCCCGCGCCATTGAGTTGCAGCTTGGTGCCGGCGACGGTGGCGCTGTCGTCAAAGCGCACGCCATTGACTTCCTTGGGGGCCGCGACAACGGTGGCAGCCATCAACAGCGCTGCGGCACCCGCCAGAAAATGTTTGATGTGCATGGGAAATTCCTGAAAGTGAACGGTCGTTCGTTTTTATGGGTCTATTTTGCTCTGTAACGCATCGGTTACAACCTAGGGTTTTTGCCCATGATATACAAAAGGTGCCGTTCGAACGGGGCGCTACGCAGCGGTTTGCTACACTGGGCACATGTTCATTCATCGCGTCTTCATTACGGGTTGTAGCGACCGGGGAGCCTGGCCCTGGCGTACGCTGACCGTAAGCCCTGAGCACTGCGCACGGCACCTGGCCTGAGTCCCCTTGCGGGATGGCGCGCACGCTCTCCGTTTTTCCCCGTTCCCCGGGGGCCCTGAAGACAGGCACTGCTACGGGCGGTGCTGGCGGTACGGCTGCAATCGGCCCCGCCCAGACATTGAGAGGCATTCACCGTGATTTCTGAACTTGAGTTCCAGGCCTTGAGCGCGCAAGGCTACAACCGCATCCCCCTGACCGCCCAGGCCTTTGCCGACCTGGAGACCCCGCTGTCGCTTTACCTGAAGCTGGCCCACGTGCCGGGCGCGGCGGCCGCCAGCGACCCCGACAACGGCAAGTACAGCTTTCTGCTGGAGTCGGTGGTGGGCGGCGAGCGTTTCGGGCGTTACAGTTTCATTGGCCTGCCGGCCCGCACCCTGGTGCGCTCCAGCGGCTTTGGCCAGGACGCCTGCACCGAGGTGGTGACCGACGGCGTGGTGGTCGAAACGTCCCGCGTCAACCCGCTGGACTTTATCGCCGCGTACCAAAAACGTTTCAAGGTGGCGTTGCGCCCCGGCTTGCCGCGTTTTTGTGGCGGCCTGGCCGGCTATTTCGGCTACGACGCCGTGCGCTACATCGAGAAAAAGCTGGAGGCCTCGTGCCCGCCCGACGAGCTGGGTTGCCCCGACATCCTGCTCTTGCAGTGCGAGGAACTGGCGGTCATTGACAACCTGTCGGGCAAGCTCCACCTGATCGTGTACGCCGACCCCGGCCAGCCCGAGGCCTATGCCCGTGGCCAGCGCCGGCTGCGTGAGCTGAAAGACCGGCTGGCGCAAGCGGTGAACATTCCGGCCGTCAAACCCACCTCCAGCCATCCGGCCCAGCGGGACTTTGCCAAGGCCGACTACATCGCCGCCGTGGAGCGCGCCAAGGAGCTGATTGCCGGGGGCGACTTCATGCAGGTGCAGGTGGGCCAGCGCATCAAGAAGCGTTACACCGAGTCGCCGCTGTCCCTGTACCGGGCACTGCGTTCGCTGAACCCCAGCCCGTACATGTACTACTACCACTTCGGCGACTTCCACGTGGTGGGGGCCTCGCCGGAGATTCTGGTGCGCCAGGAGCAGGTCAGCGTGGAGGGCGCACCGGCCACCAAGGTCACCATCCGCCCGCTGGCCGGTACGCGTCCGCGCGGTGCCACGCCGGAGCTGGACAAGGCGGCCGAGGTGGAACTGGTGAACGACCCCAAGGAGCGCGCCGAGCACGTGATGCTGATTGACCTGGCGCGCAACGACATCGGCCGCATCGCCCAGATCGGCAGCGTCAAGGTGTCCGATGCCTTCTGCGTCGAGCGCTACAGCCACGTCATGCACATCGTGAGCAACGTGGAAGGTACGTTGAAGGAGGGCATGACCAGCATGGACGTGCTCAAGGCCACGTTCCCGGCGGGCACCCTCACCGGCGCGCCCAAGGTGCACGCCATGGAGCTGATCGACCAGCTGGAGCCCACCAAGCGCGGCCTGTACGGCGGTGCCTGCGGTTACCTGAGCTATGCCGGCGACATGGACGTGGCCATTGCGATTCGCACCGGCATCATCAAGAACCAGACTCTGTACGTGCAGGCCGCCGCCGGCGTAGTGGCCGATAGCGTGCCTGAACTGGAATGGAAGGAAACCGAAGCCAAGGCCCGCGCCCTGTTGCGCGCCAGTGAGCTGGTGGAAGAAGGGCTGGAGTAACACCATGAGCGCAAAAATCAAACTGTTGATGATCGACAACTACGACAGCTTCACCTACAACATCGTCCAGTACTTCGGTGAACTGGGCGCGGAGGTGGAGGTGTTCCGAAACGACGAGATCACCGTGGAAGGGATTGCCCAGCGCCAGCCGGACCGTCTGGTGGTGTCGCCCGGCCCCTGCTCGCCGGCGGAGGCGGGCATCTCGGTGGCGGCCATCCGGCATTTCATGGGCAAGCTGCCGATCCTGGGCGTCTGCCTGGGGCACCAGAGCATTGGTGCGGCGCTGGGCGGCAAGATCATCCGCGCGCAGCAACTGATGCACGGCAAGACCAGCGTCATCACCACCACGCAGGAAGGCGTGTTTGCCGGCCTGCCCAGGCAGTTCACCGTGAACCGCTACCACTCGCTGGCCATTGAGCGCGCCACCTGCCCCAAGGAACTGGCGATCACCGCCTGGACGGATGACGGCGAGATCATGGGCATACGGCATACGGGCTTGCCGGAAGCCGTGCGCATGGAAGGGGTGCAATTCCACCCGGAATCCATCCTGACCGAGCACGGCCACGCCATGCTGCAGAATTTCCTGCGCTGACCGGTAGCAAGGGTGCTATGAAAACAGTAGCTGTTTGCGCCCGATCCATAAGGGCTGGAGGCCAATATGACCGATAAAATTGGAGCGGAAGCTGTCGTGGACCTGCGCAGTGACACCGTGACCCGGCCCACGCCCGCCATGCGCGAGGCCATGCTGGCCGCACCCCTGGGTGACGACGTGTTTGGCGACGACCCGACTGTCAACGCCCTGCAGGACAGCCTGGCGCAGCGCCTGGGTTTTGAGGCGGCGCTGTTCATGCCCAGCGGCACGCAGAGCAATCTGTGCGCCATCCTGGCCCACTGCGGCCGCGGGGACGAGTACATCGTTGGCCAGCTGGCCCACACCTACCGCTACGAGGGCGGAGGTGCGGCCGTGCTGGGCAGCGTGCAGCCGCAGCCCCTGGCGCAGGACGCCGGCGGACGCATGGCCCTGGCC
>JBAQKO010000300.1:0-5661 GCA_049301075.1 Rhodoferax sp. | reverse complement strand
GGCCACACCCAACTGGTCGGACACCACCTTGGCATCCATACCCCAGGCCTTCAACTGCGCAGCCAGCCGGGCGGCGTGCGCGCCCCCCAGCAACATGGGCACCCGGATGCCGTAGGGCGGCACCGAGGTCATCACGCCGGCTTCCACATAGTGGGCGCCGGCCGCATCGATGTGCTGGGCGGCGAGTTGCTTGGTTCCGGGCGAGGCAGAGTTGAGGTCCAGAAAAACGGTCCCCGGCCGAATATGCAAGGCTGCGGCCTGCGCCACGGCGAGCGTGCTGGACGCCGTGACCGCCGAAATAATCAGGTCCGCGCTGGTACACAACTGCGCCAGGGATGCACAGGCCTCCACCCCCGCCTGGGCGGCGTGGGCCAGCTGGGCCTGCCCCAGCGCCGGGCTCTCGAACGAGAGATCCCAGGCACTGGTGTTGGGTACCTGCGGCTTCAGCCCGGCGCTGAATATCTTGCCCACCTCACCGTAACCCATCAGGCCAATGTGTTCAATCTTCACAGATCACCCCCAGCGATATACAGAAAAACCGTACTAGCGCGCCACACCCAGCAGCCGGTCCAGCAGTTCGGGTTGCTGCTGCAAGCCGGCCGCAGTCCCCGCATGCACCACGGTGCCGCGGTCCAGCACGGCGGCGATGTCCGAAATGGCCAGGATGGCCTGCGGGTGCTGCTCCACGATGATGGCTGACAGCCCCTCTTCACGGGTGATGCGGCGAATGGCGCGCAACAACTCCTGCACGATGATGGGCGCCAGGCCTTCCAGCGGTTCATCCAGCAACAACAGGGTCGGGTTCAGTACCAGTGCCCGGCCCACGGCCAGCATCTGCTGCTCACCACCCGACAACTGCGTGCCCAGGTTGCATTTGCGCTCCGCCAGGCGAGGAAACATGTCGTAAACGCGTGCCACCGTCCAGGGGCTGCTGGCCTTGCCCGCCCGGCCGGGGCGCACCACCGCCGTCAGGTTCTCCTCCACGGTGAGCGACTTGAAAATATTGCGCTCCTGCGGTACCCAGCCAATACCGGCCGCCGCCCGCTCATGCGAAGCCAGCTTGTGCAGCGCCACGCCACCCAGCGTGATGCTGCCGGCGTGCTGCCGGGTAGCGCCTGCCAGGGTATTGATCAAGGTGGTCTTGCCCGTGCCATTACGCCCCAGCAAGGCCAGCGTCTGCCCCTCGGCCACTTCCAATGCAATGTCGGTCAGCACCACGGCTTCGCCATAGCCCGCACTCAGGCGCTCCACCTTCAGCAGCTCACGCATGGCCCGCCCCCTCGCCATGCCCCAGATACACCGCCTTGACTTGCGGGTCATTGGCGATCTGGTCGGGGTCACCCTCGGTCAGCACCGTCCCATTGACCAACACCGTCATGCGGTTGGCGAAACTGAAAACCAGGTCCATGTCATGCTCGATCAAAAGCACCGACACATCGGCGGGCAGGGCCGCCACGGTTTGCAGCAGCTCCTCGCGTTCCCCCGCAGGCACGCCGGCCACCGGTTCGTCCAGCAGCAACACACGCGGCTCACAGGCCAGTGCAATGGCAATCTCCAGCAACCGGCGCTTGCCATAGGCCAGCACATTGGTGGTCTGGCCCATCACGCTGGTCAGGTGAAACTGCTCCAGCAGTTCTTCGCAACGCTGGTTGACCGCCGTGTTGGAACCCAGTGCCTGCCACCATTTGCCACCCAGCCCGCGGTGCTGCGACACCGTGAGGGCCAGCGTCTCCAGCGGCGTGAGCGTGTCAAACAGCTGGTTGATCTGGAAGGTGCGCACCATGCCACGGCGCACACGCTGGTGCGGCGCCAGCTGGGTGATGTCCTGCCCCTCCAGGGTGATACGCCCGTCGGTGGGTTCCAGCACACCGGTCAGCAGGTTGATCAGCGTGGTCTTGCCAGCACCGTTGGGACCAATCAGCGCATGGCGTGCGCCGCGGCGCAGATTGAGCGTCACGTTGTTGGTGGCGGTGATGCCACCAAAGCGCTTGATCAGGCCCTGGGCACTCAGGACAACATCGGCCATGTCTTCGGTGCTCATGCCTTGCCCCCGCGGCTCCACCAGGTCCACGGGCGGACCAGCCGCTCGCGGCCCACCAACACCAGCACCACCAGGAACAAGCCAATCCAGAACGTCCAGTACTGGGGTGTAACGGCCGAAATCAGGTTCTGCAACAAGGTGAACACAATGGCACCGGCCACGCCACCGTACAGCCAGCCGGTGCCACCCACGACCAGCACCAGCATCACGTCGGCCGAGCGATGAAACTCGAACACGTCCAGCGAGGCAAACCCGGTGGTTTGCGCCAGCAGGGCTCCGGCGGCTCCGGCCATGCCCGCCGCCACGGTGTACACCACGGCCAGTCGCTGGGTCACCGGAATGCCGATGGCCATGGCCCGCAGACGGTTGTCGCGAATGGCTTTGAGCGTGGCCCCAAAGGGCGAGTTCACCAGGTGGCGTGCCAGCACAAAAAACACCAGCAACACCCCCATGGAATACCAGGCCGCCACACGGCCATACAGATCGAATTCAAACTGGCCCAGTACCGGCCCCATCACCACACCCTGCAGGCCGTCGGCACCACCGGTCAGCCAGTCGAGCTTGTTGGCCAGCTCCATCAGGATCAGACCCACACCGAGCGTGACCATCAGCCGGGTCAGGTCACTGCCACGGATGATGGTCAAGCAGCACACGGCCCCCAGTGCCGTGGACACCGCCACTGCCACCGCCAGGCCCACCAGCGGGTCCGGCATCACCAGCTTGGCAAACAGGGCTGCCGTGTAGGCACCCATGCCAAAGAAGGCCGCATGCCCCAGAGACACAATGCCGGTGTAGCCCAGAATCAAATCCAGCGACACGGCAAACAGCGCCACGATCGCGATTTCATTGATGAGCAGCGCATGGCTGGACAGCAGCCAGGGTGAGGCCAACGCCAGCAGCCACACCACCAGTTCCAGAGGTCTCCAGCGCCGGCTGGCAAGCAGCGCGTTCGGGGGTTGTGTCATGACTTGCCCCCCTGGCGCACGAACAGGCCCTGTGGACGCCAGATCAGGATGGCAATCATCAGGCTGTACACAATGAAAGCGCCCAGCTTGGGGACGTAGTACTTGCCGGCCACGTCGGCAATACCCAGCAGCAGTGCGGCCAGCAAGGGCCCGGTAATGCTGGAGGTACCGCCCACGGCCACCACAATCAGAAAATAAATCATGAATTTCAGAGGGAAAGTGGGGTCCAGCCCCAGCACCTCGGCACCCAGCGCACCGCCCAGGCCCGCCAGGCCGGAGCCGACCGCAAAGGTGGAAAGAAACACCACGTTGACATTGATGCCCAGACCGGCGGCCACGCGCTGGTCATCCACCGAGGCGCGCAGCCGGCTGCCAAACCGGGTCTTGGTCAGCACGTACTGCAAGCCGACCGCGAGCGCCGCACACACGGCAATGATGAACAGGCGGTAGTGCCCCATGCCCAGCATCCAGGCCCCCTCGCCCCACTCGGTACGGCCTTTGAGCCACTCGGGCAACTGCACAATCTGCTGCGACGAGCCAATGAAATAATCCACGCTGGCCACCGCCATGAAGGTCAGACCGATGGAGAACAGCACCTGGTCCAAGTGTGGCTTGTGGTACAGCGGACGGTACAGCGTGCGCTCCAACGCGGCACCGAGCAGGGCCGCGCCCAGAAAGGCCAGCGGCAGGCACACCAGAAAGGGCACACCCAGGCGCTGCATGAGCAGCACCGTGATGTAGCCCCCCACCATGGCAAAAGCGCCGTGCGCGAGGTTGATGAAATTCATCAACCCCATGGTCACGGCCAGTCCCACAGCGAGAATGAACAACAGCATGCCATAGGCAATGCCATCGAAAAGGATGGTCAGCATTCAAACGTCCATTCAGCCTGAGCGAGTCGAAAAACGTGCCGCCACACGCCCACTTTTCAGTGGGACTGCAGCAAGCTGGCGTGGCAGCAAATTACTTGGCTTTGCCAGGATCCTTGACGTCTTTGATAACGTCAAATTCCACGTTATACAGCTGACCGTCTTTGCGCTCCACTTTGCGCAGGTAGATGTTCTGCACCACGTCGCGGGTTTGCGCGTCAATGAACATGGGACCGCGCGGACTTTCAAATATCTGCCCCTTCATGGCGGCCAGCAGGGCTTCGCCCCCGCCATTGCCCTTGGTGATTTTCAGCGCCTCGTAAATGACGCGCATGCCGTCGTAGCCCCCCACGGCCATGAAATTGGGACGCATGCCTTTGTTGGCCTTCTGGAATGCCTCGACAAATTTCTTGTTCACCGCCGACGGATGGGCGGCCGAATAATGGTGCGACGTCACCACGCCCAGAGCGCCATCACCCATGTCGTTGAGTTGGTCGTCATCGGTGATGTCGCCGGGGCCAATCAACTTGATGCCGGCCTTGTCCATGCCGCGCTCCAGAAACTGCTTCATGACCGCCGCGCCCGCACCGGAGGGCACAAACACAAACAGCGCATCGGGTTTCAGGTCACGCACCTTCTGCAGGAAAGGGGCAAAGTCGGGGCCACGCATCGGCACGCGCAGAGAGTCCACCACCGTGCCACCGTTGAAAACAAAGCGTTCCTTGAAGAATTTTTCGGCGTCGATGCCGGGGCCGTAGTCGCTGACCAGGGTCACCACTTTCTTGATGCCGTTTTTGGGTGCCCAGTCGCCCATGGCCACGGCGGCCTGCGCCAGCGTGAAGCTGGTGCGCACGATGTAGGGTGACGCCTGGGTAATGCTGGAGGTGGCTGCCGCCATCACCACCTGTGGCGTCTTGGACTGGGTGGCGATGGGCGCCGTCGCCAGTGCCGACGGCGTGATGCCGAAACCGGCCAGCACGTTGACCTTGTCATTGACCACCAGCTCCTGCGCCAGCCGCTTGGTCATATCGGGCACCGTGGTGTCGTCCTTGATGATCAACTCGATTTTCTTGCCCGCCACCATGTCGCCGTTTTGGGCCATGAACAGACGGGCCGCTGCCTCGATCTGGCGGCCGGTGCTGGCCTGCTGCCCCGTCATGGGCAGGATCAACCCGATCTTGAAGGTATTCGCCTGCGCCAGGACGCCGCCGGAAGCCAGGGTCGCAACGGCCAGCGCGGACGCGCTGAGGAACAGTCTTTTTTTCACGGTATGTCTCCTATCGTTGAAATTATGGTGCATGGTCTTACCAAACCCATGTATTTGCAAGAGCGATTTCAGACTGTTAGATATAACAAATAGTGATAGCTCAATAGCCATCTACAACAACGGCCGCAACTCCCGCGCCGCGTCCAGCAACACCGGCAGCAGGTCGCGCTGCAGCGTCGCCAGCGTCATGCGGTGGGGGGCCACCACCACATTGAGCGCGGCCACCGCCTGCCCCTGGATATTGCGCAGCGGCACGGCCAGGGCCTGCACACCCAGTTCATGCTCCTCGCTGGCCAGGCAGAAATCCTGTTGCCGGGCCTCGTCCACCAGCGCCCGCAGGCGGCGCAGATCGGTCACGGTGTGCGCCGTCAGACGCGGCAGGGCCCGCCCTTTCATCCAGGCCGCCAGCTCCGTCCGGGTTTTTGCCGCCAGCAGCACCCGCCCGGTGGATGTGGCATGCACCGGCAGCCGTGCCCCCAGGTGCAGGCCATAGGCCAGTACCTGCACCGCCCCCTGGGC
>JBAQKO010000299.1:0-4317 GCA_049301075.1 Rhodoferax sp. | reverse complement strand
GCCCAGGCCTGGGCAAGCGGCGCGCGCGGCACCGCCTGCCTGCCGGGGCGCGAGGCGGAGTTTCGCCGTGGCATCGCGCACGCCATCGACTACGCCGTGGCACTGGCCTGTCCGCGCATCCATGTGATGGCCGGGCTGGCCCCGGACGGTGTGGCACCACAACGCCTGCAGGCCACCTACGAAGACAACCTGTGTGCGGCCGCCGACCTCGCAGCCCAGGCCGGGTTGCAACTGCTGATTGAGCCCATCAACACGCGCGACATGCCCGGCTATTACCTGAGCCGGCAGGACCCTGCGCACGCCACGGTGCAGGCCGTGGGCGCGGCCAACCTCAAGGTGCAGATGGACCTGTACCACTGCCAGATCATGGAGGGGGACGTGGCCACCAAGCTGCGCCACTACCTGCCGGCCGGCGGTGTGGGGCACATCCAGATTGCCGGCGTGCCCGACCGCCACGAGCCCGACGACGGCGAGCTGTATTACCCCTATCTGTTTGGTGTGCTGGACGCGCTGGGCTACACCGGCTGGGTGGGGTGTGAATACCGCCCCCGCCTAGGGAGCCAGCCCGGCGGCACGCGGGACGGCCTGGCCTGGATGCATCCCCGTGGCTGACGGGTGTTTTTCAGGCGTGGCATGATGCCCGATTGCTTGCTGCCGTGCAGCACCAGGAGACCCGCGTGAATGCCCGTATCCCCCCCTCTGTGCTGAATGCGGCACAAACCCTCAGCCAGGTCAGCGCCCTGTGGGACGACCAGATCGTCCCCTGCCTGGAGGACTACATCCGCGTGCCGGCCAAGTCCCCCATGTTCGACGCCGACTGGGAGGCCCATGGCTACATCGACACCGTGGTGCGCGCCACCGCCGCGTGGATCGAGTCCCAGAAAGTCAGCGGCCTGACGCTGGAAATCGTGCGCCTGCCCGGGCGCACGCCGGTGCTGTTTTTTGAGGTGGCGGCCACCCGGCCCGAGTCCACCCAGACCGTGCTGGTGTACGGCCACCTGGACAAGCAACCCGAGTTCTCCGGCTGGCGCAGTGACCTGGGCCCCTGGACCCCGCACCTGGAAGACGGCCGCCTGTACGGCCGCGGCGGCGCCGACGACGGCTATGCGGCCTATGCCGCCATTGCCGCCATCCAGGCGCTCAAGACCCAGAACGCGCCGCACCCGCGCATCGTGGGTCTGATCGAGACCTGCGAAGAAAGTGGCTCCTACGATTTGTTGCCGTACATCGACCTGCTGAAACCCCGGCTGGGCGATGTCGGCCTGGTGGTGTGCCTGGATTCCGGCGCCGGCAATTACGACCAGCTGTGGATCACCAACAGCCTGCGCGGCATGGCCAGCGGTGTGCTGAAGGTGGAAGTCCTGACCGAGGGCGTGCACTCCGGTGACGCCAGCGGCCTGGTGCCCTCGAGTTTTCGCATCCTGCGCCAGGTGCTCGACCGCCTGGAAGACAGCGCCACCGGCCGCCTGCTGCCGGCCAGCTTCCATTGCGACATTCCCGCCGACCGCCTGCGCCAGGCGCGGGCCACGGCCGACATCCTGGGCGACGAGCTGTATAAGCGCTTTCCCTGGGCCCACTATGACTGCAGCGGCGCCACGGCCTTTACCCTGCCCACCACGACCGATCCGCTGGAAGCCCTGCTCAACCGCACCTGGAAACCCACGCTCAGCGTCACCGGCGCCGAAGGGTTTCCCGACCTGAAGAACGCCGGCAATGTGCTGCGGCCCTACACCGCTTTCAAGCTCAGCCTGCGCCTGCCGCCGCTGGTACCGGCCGACGGGGCGGTGCAGCAACTCAAGGCCCTGCTGGAAGACAACGCGCCCTACCAGGCGCGCGTCACCTTTGAAGGCGCGGCCGGCGCCACCGGCTGGAATGCCCCCAGCACAGCCCCCTGGCTGGAAAACGCCCTGCAGGCAGCGTCCCAGGCCCATTTCGGCGCACCCTGCGGCTATATTGGCCAGGGCGGCACCATTCCCCTGATGGGCATGCTGGCCACGGGTTTCCCGGCGGCGCAGATGATGGTGTGCGGTGTGCTGGGCCCCAAGAGCAACGCCCACGGACCCAATGAATTCCTGCATGTTCCCTACGCCAAGAAACTGACGGCGGCCGTGGCCCATGTCATTTCCCAGTGCCCCTGACCGCGAGCGCCCGCACCATGACTGCTGAATCCACGCTTTCCACATTTACCGCCAAAGATGGCGACAACATCGTTGTACAGGACTGGCCACTGGAGCCTGGTGTGCCCGCACGCGGCACGGTGGTGCTGGTGCACGGCCTGGGCGAGCATGCCGGCCGCTACGAGCACGTGGCCCGCCAGCTCAACACCTGGGGTTTTGCGGTGCGGGGCTACGACCAGTGCGGCCACGGGGAATCGGCCGGCGCCCGCGGTAGCCTGCCCACCGACACCCGCCTGCTCGATGACCTCGCCGACATCGTGGACAGCACGCGCCTGCGCATGGCCGCCGGCACTCCCCTGATCCTGCTGGGCCACAGCATGGGCGGGCTGGTGGTGGGGCGGTTTGTGTCCCTGGCCCTGCGGCCGGTGGATGGTCTCGTCATGTCCTCGCCGGCGCTGGACCCGGGGCTGAGCGGTTTCCAGAAACTGCTGGTGGCCGTGCTGCCCGCCATTGCCCCGAACCTGCGGGTGGGCAACGGCCTGAATCCCCAGCTCATTTCGCACGACCCGAAGGTGGTCGCCGCCTACCTTGGGGACCGCCTGGTGCACGACCGCATCTCGGCCCGCCTGGCACGCTTCATTGCCACCGCAGGGCCGGCCACCGTGGCGCTGGCCAGCCAGTGGACAGTGCCCACCCTGTTGATGTACGCGGGCGACGACCGGCTGCTCAACCCCGAGGGCAGCCGGCGTTTTGCCGCCGCGGCGCCCAAGGCCGTGGTGTGCGCCGAGTGCTTCGACACGCTGTACCACGAAATTTTCAACGAGCTGGATGCCACGCCGGTGTTTGCCACCCTGCAGCAGTGGCTGGACGCGAAGTTCTGAAGCCTAGGCCGCAGAGCGCCGCATGCGCTGGTTGATGCCCAGCCAGGCCAGCGCGGCGGCCGTCAGCCCCACGGGCACCAGCGAACCCCAGTTCAGCATGCTCCAGCCCTGGGTGGTGATGAGGGCGCCGGAGGCGAACGACGTCAGGGCCATGACGGCAAACACGCAGAAGTTGATGGCGGCCTGTGCCCGGTCTTTTTCCTCTGGCCGGTAAGCGCCCAGCGACAGGGTGGTGCTGCCGGTGAACAGGAAATTCCAGCCCACGCCCAGCAGGAACAGCGCCAGCGCGAACTGGTGCAGTTCCACGCCCGAGAGCGCGATGGCAATGCAGGCGCCGTTCAGGGCCACGCCGGCGCCCATGACGGGCAGGGTGCCAAAACGCTTGATCAGGTTGCCGGTGAAGAAGCCCGGCGCAAACATGCCGATCACATGCCACTCCAGCACCAGTGCCGCGTCGTCAAAGGACAGGCCGCATTGCTGCATGGCCAGGGGGGTGGCGGCCATCAGCAGGTTCATCACGCCATAGCCCAGCGCGGCACTGACGCAGGCCACCAGGAAGACCGGCTGGCGCAGGATCTGCGACAGGGGCCGGCCTTGGGGGCTGCCCCGCGGCGCCACCGTGTGCGGGGGGAACTCGATGAAGGCCATCAGCACCATGGCCACCAGTGCCACGACGGCCAGTGCCACGTAGGCTCCGGCGAAGGGAACCTCCAGCAGGCTGCGGGAGCGCGCGGCCAGGTTGGGGCCGGCGATGGCGCCAATCAAACCCCCGGCCAGCACCAGGGAAACGGCCTTTTCGCGGTACGCCGGCAGGGCCAGCTCGGCGGCGGCAAAGCGGTACAGCTGCCCGTTGGCGCTGTAGTAGCCCGCCACCACCGTGGCACCCACCAGCAGCCAGAAGTTGTGGCTTACCACGGCCCAGGCACCGATGCCGGCCGAGACCAGCGCAACCGCCAGGCCGATCTGGAAGGACACGCGGCGCCCGAAACGTGACTGGGTGCGGGCCACCAGCGGCGTGCTCAGGGCGCCCCCCACCACGTAGCCCATGACCGGCAGGGTGGCCATCCAGCCGAAGGGTGCCAGGCTCAGGCCCACCAGACCGTTGATGGCGATGAAGGTGACGTTGTTGGTGAGGAAAAGCCCCTGGCACAGCGCCAGCAGCCACAGGTTGCGCTTCATTCTGCGAGCAGGGTCAGGGCGGCCAGCGCAGCCGTTTCGGCGCGCAGGACCCGCTGGCCCAGGGATACGGGGACAAAGCCGCAGGCCAGCGCGGCGTCTTCTTCGGCGGCGCTGAGGCCGCCCTCCGGACCGGACAGGAA
>JBAQKO010000298.1:0-6264 GCA_049301075.1 Rhodoferax sp. | reverse complement strand
CTCAGGAAGTCCTGACGTTCGTGCTCTGACATGCATCCGCGAACCTTTGGAAGATCTGCAAACAACGGCTCCAATGCCTCACGGTCGGCCTTGTTGAGCTTGAACGGAAAAACTCCCGATTCTGTTGATTTCCTCATTCCCATCACGCAGCCCATACCTTCGCAGTTTTCAAGATCGGGCAATAACGCTTCGGCAATAAGTCGAGTGAGCAAAAGCGTAGGGATATTGTCCCCGTCTGGTAGCGGGACAGTGGGGTGAGTAGCTGGCATAGGCATTCCTCGATTCAGAAGGCCTCTATGCTAAACACCAAATCAGTCGACTTTGGACTTCATCTCTGCGGATATAGACGTTGCGCCTTTAGAAAAAAAGCTCACCACAGAAGCCGGTCCCAAGCGCAATTGTTAGTCGTTTTGCCTAACATGGGAAATGATTGGCTCAGAGTGTTGCACGTCGTTGCAGTTGGGATGGACCATTCTTTGGTACATATTGCGACAAGGTGCCTGAAAATGCCAGTAAATACGATGTATCTGGCGGAAGCGGTGAGATTCGAACTCACGGATAGTTTCCCATCGCCGGTTTTCAAGACCGGTGCAATCGACCACTCTGCCACGCTTCCAGAGCGTCGTATTCTAACTGGCCCGCGGAACGGGGCGTCACGCCTGTTTACAATTTTCACAGGGCCATTTACAGGGGCGTCCCGGTAATGGCACGGTCCTAACGATAATGGCGGCCTGTTCTTCTTTGTAGAGCCCCTGCGCACGGCACCAGCCGATGGCGGCTTTGGGTGGCTCGACCGCGATGCATCCAATCCCCGTATTTTTCTCCCGACTGTTGCTCCTGTGGGCGGTGGTGGTTATGCCTTTTGCATCGACTGCCGCGCCCCTGGACTTGCCGGAGCTGGACGCGCTGGTGGATTACCGGCCCAAAATCCCCTTGCGCGTGTACACCAGCGACAACGTGCTCATTGGCGAGTTTGGTCAGGAGCGGCGCGACTTTGTGGCCATCAAGGATATTCCGCTGATCCAGAAGCAGGCGCTGCTGGCCATCGAAGATTCCCGCTTTTACGAGCACGGCGGCGTCGACTTCAGGGGCGTGGCCCGCGCCGTCATCGCCGACCTGACCGGCGGCCTCAAGCAAGGCGCCTCCACCATCACCATGCAGGTGGCCCGCGATTTTTTCCTGACCAAGGAAAAACTGTTTTCCCGCAAGCTCACCGAGGTGATGCTGGCCTACAAAATTGAGCGGACCCTGACCAAGGATCAGATTCTGGAGCTCTACATGAACCAGATTTACCTGGGCCAGCGGGCGTATGGCTTCGGCAACGCGGCGCGCGTGTACTTTGGCAAACCGCTCAAGGACCTGAGCCTGGCACAGGCCGCCATGCTGGCGGGCTTGCCGCAGGCACCGTCGACCGTCAACCCGGTGGTCAACCCCAAGCGCGCCCGGCAACGCCAGCAGCTGGTTTTGCAGCGCATGCGCGAGTTGGGTTACATCACCGGGGCGCAACTCAAGCAGGCGCTGCAGGAAGACATCCATGTGATCGCTGAGGGGCAGTCGTACAGCGGCCATGCGCAATACGTGGCGGAAATGGTGCGCCAGGCCATGTACGCGGAGTTCAAGGAAGACACCTACACCCGGGGCATCGTCGTGACCACCACGCTGGTGCAGGCCGAGCAGGAGGCCGCCTACGACGCCGTGCGGCGCAATGTGCTGGCCTACGACCAGCGCCATGGCTACCGGGGTGCCGAGGCCTTCGTGGCGCTACCGCACAGCAGCGTGGAGCGGCAAAAGCTGATTGAAGCCACCCTGCAAAAACACCCGGCCAGCGACAAGCTGGTAGCCGCCGTCGCGATCAGCGTCAGCCCCAAGGTCGTGCGCGCGGTACTGGCCAATGGCGATGAAATCACACTCGGCTCCGACGGCCTGCGCTGGGCCGCTGCCGCGCTGGCACCCAAGGCCCCGGCCGCGCTCAAGCTCAAGGCCGGCTCGGTGATCCGGGTGACGCAGGACAGCAAGGGCCGCTGGGCCATCACGCAATTGCCCGTGGTGGGTGCCGCCTTTGTGGCGCTGAACAACCAGACTGGTGCGTACCGCGCACTGGTGGGCGGCTTTGATTTCAATGCCAGCCAGTTCAACCATGTGACCCAGGCCTGGCGCCAACCCGGCTCGGCCATGAAGCCGTTTATTTATTCGGCGGCGCTGGAAAAAGGCTATTCGCCTGGCACCCTGGTCAACGACGCGCCGCTGACCCTGACCCCGCAGGAAACCGGTGGCCAGCCCTGGACGCCACAGAACGACGACGGCGTGTACGACGGTTCCATCACCCTGCGCACGGCGCTGGCGAAGTCCAAAAACGTGGCGGCGGTGCGCCTGTTGCGTGGCATCACACCGCAGTACGCGCATGATTTTCTGCCGCGCTTTGGTTTTGATGGTGCCCGGCAACCGGTGAACTACACCCTGGCGCTGGGTACCGGTGCGGTCACGCCGCTGCAAATGGTGGGGGCCTACTCGGTGTTTGCCAATGGCGGGTTCCAGATCAAACCCTACCTGATTCAGAAAGTGACCGACACGCGCGGTGCCGTGCTCTTTGAGGCCAAGCCGGTGGTGGTGGGACAGGAGAGTGACCGCGTGATCGATGCGCGCAACGCGTTTGTCACCGGCAGCCTGCTGCACGAGGTGACCGTCTCGGGCACCGGTGCCAGCGCGACGCAAAAGCTGGCGCGCCAGGACCTGGCGGGCAAGACCGGTACCAGCAGCGATGCTTTCGACGGCTGGTTTGCGGGCTACAGTGGCCCGACCACGGCAGTGGCCTGGATGGGCTACGACGAGCCCCAATCGCTGGGGGGACGTGAATTTGGTGCCACCCTGGCGCTGCCCATCTGGATCGACTTCATGCGCGTGGCCCTGAACGGCAAGCCGCCGTACCCATCCCTGCCGCCTGCCGGTGTTTCGCAGGTGCAGGGGGACTGGATGTACGACGAGTTCGCAAACGCCGGCGCGGTGCGCACGCTGGATCTGGATATCCTGCAGCGCTTCAAGGACTGGTTGAGTCCCTGAGGGCAGGGCGCCGCCCCGCAGGGGTCAGACTTCGGTAACGAACTGCTCGCGGGGGCGGCGAACCTTTTTCAGGTTGACCAGCCAATCCCGGTCTTCGGCGCGGTAGCCAATGGGCATGATGGCGACGCTGCGTAGGCCCCGGGCGCGCAAATCCAGAATCGCATCCAGGGCGTTGGCATCAAAGCCTTCCATGGGCGTGGCGTCCACTTCTTCAAAAGCGGCCGCAATCAGGGCGGCACTCAGGCCAATGTAGGCTTGCCGCGCCGCGTGCTGGAAGTTCACTTCCGCATCACGCTGGGGGTAGCTGCCCAGCAGCATCTGGCGGTAGTTTTCCCAGCCTTCGTTCTTGAAGCCGCGCACGGTGTTGGTCAGGTCAAACATCGTGTTGATGCGCTCGACCGTGTAGTTGTCCCAGGCAGCAAACACCAGCAGGTGCGAGCCATCGGTAATCTGCGCCTGGTTCCAGGCGATGGGCTTGATCTTTTCGCGCACTGCGGCATTAGTGACCACGATGATTTCGAAGGGCTGCAGGCCACTGGAGGTGGGCGCCAGGCGTGCGGCTTCCAGAATGCGCTCGACCTTGTCTTGCGGCACCATCTTGGTGGGGTCCATGCCCTTGGTCGCGTAGCGCCATTGCAGGGCGTCAATCAGGGGCTCAACGGGGGTGGGGAGAGGGGTATTGCTCACGGGGTATTCCTGGATCGGGGTGGGGGATGAAACGCAGCGCAAGGCTGTTGGGTTGCACTGTAGGATTTGAATCGTTGCTTGCATAGATGCAATATGACAAAATATTGTTCCTTTTAAGTCAACAATAGGCATCCACCCGTGCTCAACCCCCAACATCTGGCCACGTTTTCCGCCATCGTGAGTGCCGGCAGCATCAGCAAGGCGGCGCAGCGCCTGGGCTGTGGAAAGTCCGTCATTTCCCGGCAATTGGCCAAGCTGGAGGCGGACCTGGGCACCCGGCTCATCCAACGCACCACGCGCAAACTGACGCTGACCGAGGTGGGGGAAGTGGTGCTGCTCGAAGCCCGGCAAATTGACCGTTCGCTGGCCAACGTCGAGCAGATCTCCGGCCAGTTCCAGCAGGAAGTCCGTGGCCGTCTGCGCATTTCCTGCCCCAGGCCACTGGGCCAGCGCTACCTTATTCCTCTGCTGACGGAATTCACCCAGCGCCACCCGCGGGTGGAGATCACGTTGGTGGTGGAAGACCGCCTGTCCGATCTGGTGGCCGAGCAGATTGACGTGGCGATCCGCGTGGCGCACCTGGAGGACTCCACCCTGGTGGCGCGTAAGCTGGCCGACAATCCCCGCGTACTGGTTGCTGCGCCGTCCTACCTGCAGCGCGCCGGCACGCCGGCAACCCCTGCCGATCTGGCGCAGCACGATTGCCTGCTCTACATCAGCGGGGCACGGGTGTGGGATGAATGGAGTTTTCAGGACGGTGACACCGTGATGCAGGTTCGGGCCACGGGCCGCATTCGCGCGAACGACGGCATGGCACTGGTTGCCAGTGCCTGCACGGGCGCGGGCATTACCGTTCTGGATCGCCTGCTGGTCGAGCACGAGCTGGCCAATGGCAGCCTGGTCGAGTTGCTGCCGCAATACCGCCTGAATCCGGGGCCGCCGATCTACGCGGTGTACCCCGCGCGCCAGTGGCTGGCCTTGAACACGGCCACTTTCGTGGCCTTTCTGCAGGAGCGCTTGTTTCAGTAGCCACACGCCTAGGGTGCGGGCGCCGTCAGCAGGTCCAGCAGCGTGCGTGCCACCACCTTGGTGGCGCGGCGCAAGTCCTGCAGTTCCAGGCGCTCGTCGGCCTGCTTGGCGTGGGACTCCAGTACCGTGCGCGGGCCGGCGCCGTAGATCACACCGGGGATGCCGGCCTCGCTGAACAGGCGTACATCGGTGTACAGCGGCGTGCCCATGGCGGGTAGGGGCTCGCCAAAAATAGCGGCGCCGTGTTTCTGGATGGCGTCCACCAGGGGCTTGTTCCCCGGCAGCGGCTGCATGGCGTGCGCCAGCAATATGCGTTTGATGTCAACGGTGACGCCGGGTGTGCGTGCTGCTGCATCGGCAATGACCTGGCGCAGGGTGGCTTCCACTTGCTGCGGGTCTTCTTCGGGAATCATGCGCCGGTCCAGCTTGAAGATGACGCGCCCGGGGACCACGTTGGTGTTGGTGCCGCCGCTGATCAGGCCCACGTTCAGGTAGGGGTGGCGAATGCCTTCCACCTGCGACCACACCTGCTGGTACAGCGTGTTCTGCGCATACAGGGCGTTGAGAATCTGCACGGCGCCCTGCAGCGCGTCCACCCCGGAATCGGGAATGGCGGCGTGGGCCATTTTCCCGTGCACGGCCACTTCCAGCTGCAGGCACCCGTTGTGCGCCGTGATGACCTGGTAGGAGAACCCCGCGGCAATGAGCAGGTCGGCGTGGGTGAGCCCGTTTTGCAGCAACCAGGCCGGCCCCACGGTGCCGCCAAATTCCTCGTCGTAGGTGAAGAGCAGTTCCACGCCGCCGTGCAGCGGCAGTTGCAACGACTCCAGCGCCCGCACGGCAAAGGTGTAGGTGGAAAAATCGCTTTTGCTCACGGCGGCGGCGCGGCCGTAGATCGTGCCGTCTGCGATGTCGCCGCCGTAGGGGGCGTGCGTCCAGCCCTCGCCGGGCGGAACCACATCGCCGTGGGCGTTCAGGGCCACGGTGGGGCCGGCGCCATAGGCGCGGCGCACCACCAGGTTGGTGATGCTTTGCAGGCCCGCGGCGTGCACCAGCTCCGCCGGCACCGGGTAGCGCTCGGGTGGCAGGCCCATGGCGGTCAGCAGCTCGGCCGTGCGCTCGGCGTGGGGTGCGTTGTTGCCAGGGGGCGTGTCGGTGGGCACGCGGATGAGTGCCTGCAGGAAGCGCACCTGTTCGTCAAAGTGCGTGTCGATCCAGGCGTCGAGTTGTGCGTAGGGGGTCATGGGGTGATGGTGTCCAGAAGTGCGGCAAAGGCATCGACCGCCCGTTGCATGTCGTCGCTGGTGGTGGACTCCAGCGGGTTGTGGCTGATGCCGGCGTTCTGGCCACGCACAAACAGCATGGCCTGCGGCATCACCCGGTGCAGCTGCATGGCATCGTGGCCGGCGCCACTGGGCAGGCGGTGCACGGGCAGGCCCAGGCGCGCCACGGCCGCCTCCCAGCGCGCCTGCCAGGCGGGTGCGCTGGGTG
>JBAQKO010000297.1:0-2146 GCA_049301075.1 Rhodoferax sp. | reverse complement strand
GCCCGTGGTCTACTTCGCGCAGGGCCGTTTCAATCAGCCGCGCCACAAACGGCGCTGCCGCCACGGTGAGCGGCACCACGGCGGCGGCCGTGCCGATGCTCGATCCAGTAAGGAATCGCGTAAACGGAATGATTGCCACCAGCAGAATGATGAAAGGCGTGGAGCGCACGGCGTTCACCGTGACACCCACGCTGCGGTGCAGGGCCGGGTTCTCCAGCAAGCCGCCGGGGTGGCTCAGGTGCAGGTACACGCCCAGCGGAATGCCCAGCAGGGCCCCAACGGCACCGGATACGGCCACCATGGCCAGCGTCTCCCACAGGGACGCCACGAACAGCTCCAGCAGCTGGGGGGTGAAGGTTTGCAGCAGGGTTTCAAGCATGGGACAGCTCC
This sequence comes from Rhodoferax sp., assembly GCA_049301075.1. Lineage (GTDB taxonomy): Bacteria > Pseudomonadota > Gammaproteobacteria > Burkholderiales > Burkholderiaceae_C > Allorhodoferax. The sequence continues at coordinate 1,756 of JBAQKO010000297.1, read as the reverse complement.
TCTTCCCGCACCAGCACGCCGGCGCCGCGCAGGTGCGCCACGGCCTGCGCCAGTTGCTCGCTGGCGCCACGGACGTGCACCGCCAGCGAGCCAAAGGTCTGGCCCTGGATCTCGTCGACCTGGCCATGCAGGATGTTCAGGTCCAGTCCGAAACGGCGGATCACCTCCGACAGCAGCGGCTGCTCCGACCCGTCGCCGGCAAACGCCAGCCGCAGCAGCTGGCTGCCGCGCCCGGGCTCGCCGCGCACCAGGTGGCGGATGCGCGCAATCACGCTGGCCGGCAGTTCCTGCGGCAGGATTTCGTCCACCAGGCTGCGCGTGGTGGCGTGCTGGGGCCGTGTGAACACGTCGATCACGTCGCCCTGTTCCACGATGCGCCCGGCGTCGATCACCGCCACGCGGTCGGCAATCTGCTTGATGACCTGCATCTGGTGGGTGATGAGCACAATGGTCAGGCCAAAGTCGCGGTTGATCTGGCGCAGCAGGCCCAGAATGGCGCGCGTGGTTTCCGGGTCGAGCGCCGAAGTGGCCTCGTCCGACAGCAACACGCGCGGGTTGCTGGCCAGCGCCCGGGCGATGCCCACGCGCTGCTTTTGCCCGCCGCTGATCTGCGCCGGGTAGCGCCCGGCCAGGCCGGAGAGCCCCACCAAATCGAGCAGTTCGTTAACGCGCGTGCGGATGGCGTCCGGCTTGCCACCGGCCAGCTCCAGCGGCAGCGCCACGTTGGCAAACACGGTGCGCGAGGACAGCAGGTTGAAGTGCTGAAACACCATGCCGATGTCGCGGCGCGCAGCGCGCAGCGCGGGCGGGTTCAGCGCCGTCAGGTCGCGCCCGGCCACCTGGACCCGGCCCTGGTTGGGGAGGTTGAGCAGGTTGACGGCCCGAACGAGCGAGCTCTTGCCCGCGCCACTGCGGCCGATGATGCCGAAGATTTCGCCCTCGCGGACGTGCACATCCACGCCTTGCAGGGCGTGGACCGGTGCCTGCGGGCCCGGATAGGCGAGATGGATGTTTTCAAGTCGGATCACGTCAGGGCCTACAGCTTGGCAATGGACACTTCGGTGGACTTGACCAGCGCCACCACTTCGGATCCGACCACCAGGGCCAAGTCGTCCACCGAACGGGTGGTGATGACCGAGGTGACGATGCCCCAGGGCGTCTCCACGTCGATTTCGGAGACGACATCGCCGCGGATGATTTCGCGCACTTTGCCCTTGAACTGGTTGCGCACGTTGATGGCTTGGATGGACATGAATGACTCCTTGAAGGTCTGTTGAAAAAAAGGGTTGCGGACTCAAATGGCCCAGCGCAGGCCGTGCGCCGGTGGGGCGGGCCAACTGGCGTCGGGGGCGGCGGGTTCGGTTGCGGGCTTTTGCAGCACGCGGTCGAGAATGCGTTTTTCCAGCGCAGCAAAGGCGGGGTCGCCGTGCACGCGCGGACGCGCCAGGGCAATGGTCTCGTCCAGCGCAATGCGGCCGTCTTCGATCAGGATCACGCGGTCGGCCAGCGCCACCGCCTCCTGCACATCGTGGGTCACCAGCAGGGCGGTGAAGCCGCGGGTTTGCCACAGGCTTTCAATCAGCCGGTGCATCTCGATGCGGGTCAGCGCGTCCAGCGCCCCCAGCGGCTCGTCGAGCAGCAGCAGGTGTGGCTGGTGCACCAGAGCCCGCGCCAGGGCCACGCGCTGGCGCTGGCCACCGGACAGGCGCGCCGGCCAGTCCGCGCCCCGGTCGCCCAGGCCCACCTGGGCCAGCAC
>JBAQKO010000296.1:0-8451 GCA_049301075.1 Rhodoferax sp. | reverse complement strand
TAAGTGGCCAGTACCGGTGGTGCCAGCAGGCGCAGCACACCGGCCAGCTCGTGCGTGAGCGAGCTGGCCATGTGGTCGGCTTCGTCAATGTCCTGCAGAATCGCGCGCACCCGGCCTAGGTAGGTCTCACCGGCATCACTGAGCGACAGCCGGCGCGTGCTCCGGTGCAGCAAACGCGTTCCCAGGTGGTCTTCCAGGTCGGCAACCAGCCGGGTCACCACGGCGGGCGACATGTCGAGCGCCCGTGCGGCGGCGGCAAAGCCCCCCTCGTCGATCACCCGCTGGAACACCCGCATTGACATTAATCGGTCCATAGAGCCTCAGGTTGGCGTTTCAAGGCCTCCATTATTTCGCATTTAGCAACGGACCGATGACTGAATGGCTATTTCTCTTCGCTGTTAGAAATTTTAAAGTTCATCCCATCGACGAGACGCATCTTTAAACGCCCCATCGATGCCGTTCAAACAACCGCCGGTTGCCCGAACGGGATCTTCAACTTTAAAAGGATACTCATCATGAAAAAGAATGCTTACGCTGCCGCCATCGCTCTGGCTCTCACCACTTTGGCTGCTGGCCAGGTTTTGGCTGCTGACAATTCCGTGCAAGGTAAAACCCGTGACCAAGTGCGCGCTGAACTGGCTGAAGCCCAGCGCACCGGTGACATCGTCGTGAGCGCCAACGCCGGCGACGAACTGGGTGTGGGCCGCAAGCTCAACGAAGTGGCTCCCAGCCGTTACCCCGCCAAGGCAGTGGCTCAGGGCAAGACCCGCGCCCAAGTGAAGGCCGAACTGGCTGAAGCACAGCGCACCGGTGACATCGTTGTGAGCGCCAACGCCGGCGACGAACTGGGTGTGGGCCGCAAGCTCAACGAGGTGGCTCCCGCTACCTACACGCCTGCCAAGGCTGACCCGCAAGGCAAGACCCGCGCCCAAGTGAAGGCCGAACTGGCTGAAGCCCAGCGCAACGGTGACATCGTGGTGGGCAACAGCGGTGACGAACTGGGTACCGGCCGCAAGCTGAACCAGGTGTTCCCTGCCCGTTACTCTGCCAAAGCCGTCAACTGATCGGCGACGCACTCCAAAAAAGGGACTTCGGTCCCTTTTTTTATGGCCGGGGGAAAATAACGCCCATGGCCAAAAAAGAACATGTCAGCGAAACCCCCGCCACCCAGATGCTCAAGGCGCACCGGGTGGCGTTTACCGAGCATCCGTACGAGTACCTGGAGCACGGCGGTGCCCAGCACAGCGCCCAGGTGCTGGGCTTTGACCCGTTTACCGTGGTCAAGACGCTCATCATGCAGGACCAGGATGCCAAGCCCCTGGTGGTGCTGATGCATGGCAACCGCAAGGTATCCACCAAGAACCTGGCGCGCCAGATCGGCGCCAAGTCGGTCGAACCCTGCGCCCCCGAGGTGGCCAACCGCCACAGCGGTTACCTGGTGGGTGGCACGTCGCCTTTTGGCACCCGGCGCGAGATGCCGGTTTACATCGAAGAAAGCATTCTGGCCCTGCCCACCATCCGGATCAACGGCGGGCGCCGGGGTTACCTGGTGGGTATTGATCCGGCGGTGTGCGTGCAATTGCTGGCGGCAAAAGCGGTACAGTGCGCACTGGCCGAGTGAGGCCTGCACCGCTGGCGTTGGGCTGACGGTGTGCTGTCAGGAGAACTGGTTTTGGATTCCCTCGTTTCTTTTTATCCCGTGCTGGCCACGGTGGCCGCGTATCTGGTGGGCTCGCTGTCGTTTGCCGTCATTGTGAGTCGCGTCATGGGCCTCAACGACCCGCGCACCTATGGCAGCAAGAACCCGGGCGCCACCAATGTGCTGCGCTCGGGCAGCAAGGCCGCAGCGGTGGTGACCTTGTTGCTGGACGCCTTCAAGGGCTGGCTGCCGGTGATGCTGGTCAAGTGGTTTGGCGAGCCTTACGGGCTGGGCGATGGCACCGTGGCCCTGGTGGGGTTGGCGGCTTTTCTTGGCCACCTGTTTCCGGTGTTCTTCCGCTTTGTGGGCGGCAAGGGTGTGGCGACGGCGCTGGGTGTGCTGCTGGCCATCAGCTGGGTGCTGGGCCTGGCGACGGGAGCGACCTGGCTGGTGGTGGCCTACGCGTTTCGCTACTCGTCGCTGGCGTCGTTGCTGGCGGCGCTGTTTGCACCGGCGTACTACATCTTTGGTGATGGCGTGGCCTGGGCCATGGACAAAAGCATTCTGCTGGCGGTGGCGGTCATGTCCCTGCTGCTGATCTGGCGCCATGCCGAAAATATCGGGCGCCTGGTCAAGGGCACCGAGTCCCGGCTCGGCAAGAAGAAATCCTGAGCGCGATCGCCCCGTAACCGCGGGGCGTTGGGGGCTTACAGCGTCTGCGCCGCGAAGCTGCCCAGTTGCAGGATGTGGAAATGGTTCAAGCGGGCGCGCACGGCGGAGGCCGTCAGGGCCGAGCGGATGCGCAGGTTGTTGTCGGCCGTGCGGTGCAGGCGGGGTGTGGGAATCAGTTCGCCGTTGGCCTTGCCGACAATGGCCACGTAGGGCAGGTTGTGCTTGCTGCTGCGGCGAACCACCACGGCCAGCTCATCGTTGTCCATGCGCACATAGGTGCCGGGGGGGCAAAGGCCCACGGCGCGCACCAGGGCATGGCCGATCTCATCGCTTTTTTCCGAGGCATTGGCCAGCACGGTACGCGCCGACTCGGCCGCACTGCGCCCCGAGCGCGACAGGCGGGGGCTGATCATGGCCGCGTAGCGGTCCACCACCTTGAGGATGCGGGCGAGCCGCGTGGCCGGAGGGCTGAGGCGCGGGTCCTGCCGTTCCACCGTCTCGTCGTGGTGGGCGGTCACGATATCGAGCCACTGCTCGTCTGACACTCCCAGATTGGCCAGCATCATGGAGCCCTTGATGGCGTGCGCGCGAATAATGGTCTGCTGCTCGGGCGTGGGTTTTTCGGTCTGGTTGGCCAGTTCGTTTTGCAATGCCGTCATGGCAATGTTCATCGTCAGGGCGGCGCGCACCAGGCTGTCGCGCTCGCCGGGGGAAACGCCCAGCTCGGACGCAATGACATGGCACAGGGTGGCGCACACCAGCGCATGGGATGCGCTGTAGCCCACCGGGGAGTTGCTGGCGAGCTGAAACAGCAAATACAAGCCCACATCCGGATCACGCTGCATCAGGCCCTGCATCCAGCGGTCGTACTGCACCACACGGTGGGCAAACTCCTGGGTGCTGCCCGGGTTGTTCAGAATGACGGACAGGCCCGACTCCAGGTCAGACCACTGACCCAGCATGTCTTCGTATTCGTACTCGTTATGGATGGTCACGGCCGGCATCTAATAGCGTTTATCAAGAACCATCTGGTCGTTGGTGCGTGTCATCTGGAAGTGTGTCAGAAAGCTGTTGCCCAGCAGGACGAAGGGCATGGAGGCGGGTGACACCACGGCGTCCACGCCGTACACCACCACGTCGCCGACGCGAACCGAGGCCACTTTGACCAGCCAGGCGGGCACGACACCGTTGGCCGTTCCCAACTGGGTGGGTTGCCCGGCCTTGTAGTTGATGCCCATGCGCTCCGCCTCGGCCACACTCATGGCCACCTTGGTGGCGCCGGTATCGACCATGAACTGGACGGCGCGGCCATTGATCTGGCCCTGGGTCATGAAATGGCCGCCCGACCCCGCGGTCAGCACCACCCGGCTGCCGCCGGCATCGCCCCCCGCCGGTGCGCTGCCCACGCTGGCAGGGGCATCGCCCACGCGCAGGGTGTGCCGCTTGCCGGCGATCTCCACCACGGCGAGATCGCCCTGGGTGGAGACAATCTTGACGCCCCGGTAGGTCTCGCCCGCCGCTACGGACTTGGGCGCCGCCCCGTCGACGATGACCAGCGCCTTGCCGCCGAGCATGCCCGAGAGGGCCACCGTCTGGGCCAGCGCCCCGGTGGCGCCGCTCAGGCCGGCGGCCAGCAGGAGGGTCAGGGCGGCGGTTTTCATCAGTCGCGGAAGTTGTTGAAGTCCAGCGGCACGTCGGTGATTTCCTTGCGCAGCAGGGCCATGGTGGCTTGCAGGTCGTCGCGCTTGGCGCCGGTGACGCGCACCTTCTCTTCCTGGATGGCCGCCTGCACCTTGATCTTGCTGTCCTTGATCAGGCGCTGGATTTTCTTGGCCAGCTCGGACTCGATGCCGTTGCGGACCTTGACCACGCGCTTGACCTTGTCGCCGCCCATTTTCTGCATGTCGCCCACATCCAGGAAACGGACGTCGACTTTCTGCTTGGTGAGCTTGTTGCGCAGCACGTCCAGAATCTGCTCCAGCTGGAAGTCCGCATCACCGATGACCGTGATTTCCTTGTCCTTGATCTCTATGGAGGCGGACGTGCCCTTGAAGTCAAAGCGGGTGGCGATTTCCTTGGCGGAGTTTTCCACACCGTTTTTGACGTTGACCATATCGGCTTCGCAGACGGTATCAAAAGAAGGCATATTTTTAGCACTGGTTGGTACGCCACCCATGTCGGTCCCGGGTTGCGCGTTTCGAATGACAAGGCCATGACCGACCCGGCCTGCGCGGGGTGCCTGGCACCCCAATGCGACAATCCTGCCATGTTAGTCGAGAAAAACGTCCCGCTCCAGCCCTTCAACACCTTCCATATCGTGGCCAAGGCCCATGCCCTGGCGCGCATTGGTAGCGAGGCCGACCTGCGGGACCTGCTGGCCGACCCCGAGTGGGGCGCTGCGCCGAAATTTGTGCTGGGCGGTGGCAGCAACGTGGTGTTTACCGGCGACGTCAAGCCGCTGGTGCTCAAGGTCGAGGTCATGGGGCGGCGCCTGGTGGAAGAAACCCCCAAGGCCTTCATCGTGGAAGCCGGTGGGGGCGAAATCTGGCACGACTTTGTCGCCTGGACGCTGGAGCAGGGCTACCCGGGGCTGGAAAACATGGCGCTGATTCCCGGTACCGTGGGGGCATCCCCGGTGCAAAACGTGGGTGCCTACGGCGTGGAGCTGCAAGACCGGTTCGATTCGCTGGATGCGATGGACCTGCAGACCGGGCAGCTGTTCACGCTCAACGCGGCCCAATGTGCCTTTGGTTACCGCGATTCGGTGTTCAAGCACGGCGGCACCCTGCAATCTGGTGGCCACCAGGTGCTGGGCCTGAAAGACCGCGCCCTGATTTTGCGCGTGCGCTTTGCCTTGCCCAAGGTCTGGAAGCCGGTTCTGGGCTACGCCGACATCGAGAAAAAAATGGCCGAACAGGGCTGCACGCAGCCCACGGCGCAGCAGCTGTTTGACTGGGTGTGCGCGATCCGCCGTGCCAAGTTGCCCGATCCGGCCGTCGTGGGCAACGCCGGCAGTTTTTTCAAGAACCCCACGGTCACCCCCGAGCAGTGCGCCGACATCATCGCCCGCGAGCCCAAGGTGGTGCATTACCACCTGGCCGATGGCTCGGTGAAATTGGCCGCCGGCTGGCTGATCGATTCCTGTGGCTGGAAGGGCAAGACGGTCGGCCAGGCCGGTGTCTACGAGAAGCAGGCGCTGGTGCTGGTGAACCGCGGTGCGGGTACCGACGGCAACGGCGCCACCGGGGGCGAGGTCATGACGCTGGCGCGCGCCATCCAGACCAGTGTGTACGAGCGCTTTGGCATTCTGCTGGAGCCCGAGCCGGTGGTGGTGTAGGTAAAGATCTACACACCGGGGCCCGCATGCGGTAGATTGCGGCCATGAACAACATTCTGGTCCTGGGGGGCACGGGTTTCATCGGCGCCCATGTGTGTGAAAAACTGGTGCGCCAGGGGTGGAATGTCACGGTGCCCACCCGCCGGCGCAGCAACGCCAGCCACCTGCAGCACCTGCCGTCGCTCACCGTGCTGGAGCTCGATGTGCACCACGAAGCGGCCCTGGCCCAGGCCGCGCAGGGGCAGGATGCCGTGGTCAACCTGGTGGCCATCCTGCACGGCACGCCCGCCGCATTTGACAAGGTCCACGTGATCCTGCCGCAGAAATTGGCCCGCGTCTGCCAGGCGCAGCAGGTGCGCCAGCTGGTGTACGTCAGTGCGCTGGGGGCCAACCACCAACGCCCCGGATCTGCTCCTTCCGAATACCTGCGCAGCAAGGGGCGTGGCGAAGCGGTGTTGCGGATGGCCGCCGCCGAGTCGGGGATGGAGCTGACGATTCTGCGGCCCAGCGTGGTTTTTGGCCCGGAGGACCGGTTTCTCAACCTGTTTGCGCGGCTGCAGAAGACCTTTCCTGTCATGCCGCTGGCCGGCGCCCATGCGCGCTTCCAGCCGGTGTGGGTGGAAGATGTGGCAACGGCCGTGGTGCGCAGCCTGGAGCACCCCGTGGGCCCTGCGGCGCGGGAACCCGCCGTGCGGACACTGGAGGCTTGTGGTCCGGAGGTCTACACCCTGGCCGATCTGGTGCGCCTGGCGGCCCAACTCAGTGGCGTCAATCAGGGGCGGGGCCGCCCGATCATTGCGCTGCCCGACTGGCTGGGGCGCCTGCAGGCTTGGCTCATGGAGTTCGCCCCCGGCGAGCCGCTGATGAGCCGGGACAACCTCGATTCCATGCGTATCGACAACGTCGCCACCGGCGAGGTGCCGGGGTTGCAGGCGCTGGGCATCACGCCGTCAGCGCTGCCACCCATTGCCGCGGACTACCTGACCCGCAACCAGCCTGGTCACGGCTTGCTGCGCATACGCCGGCGGCTGCGCTAAGGCGCATGTGCAAAGGGCCGCATGCAGCGGCCCTTGGTTTCCCGGGGCGTGTGCGTTACTTCTTGGCTGCGTGGTGCAGGTTCAGGAAGTCACCGTCTTGGCCCATGGTCAGCAGGCCACTCTGGGCATAGATGCCCAGCTTGGCACGGGTGTCCTTGATGTCCAGGTTGCGCATGGTCAGCTGGCCGATGCGGTCCAGCGGGCTGAAGGGCGCGTCTTCCACCTTTTCCATGCTCAGGCGCTCGGGCGCGTAGGTCAGGTTGGGGCTTTCGGTGTTGAGCAGCGAGTAGTCGTTGCCGCGGCGCAGTTCCAGCGTCACGGTGCCGGTAATGGCGCGCGCCACCCAGCGCTGGGCCGTTTCGCGCAGCATGATGGCCTGGCTGTCAAACCAGCGGCCCTGGTACAGCAGGCGGCCGAGCCGGCGGCCGCTATCGCGGTACTGCTCGATGGTGTCTTCGTTGTGGATGCCGGTGACCAGGCGCTCGTAGGCGATGAACAGCAGTGCCAGGCCGGGCGCTTCGTAGATGCCGCGGCTCTTGGCTTCGATGATGCGGTTCTCGATCTGGTCGCTCATGCCCAGGCCGTGGCGCCCGCCAATGCGGTTGGCTTCCAGGAACAGGCTCACCAGATCGGGGTATTCCACGCCGTTCAGGGCCACGGGGCGGCCTTCTTCAAAGGTGACGCTCACCTCTTCGGCCTTGACCACGCAGTCTTCTTTCCAGAAGGGCACGCCCATGATGGGGTTGACGATCTTGATGCCGGAATTCAGGTTTTCCAGATCCTTGGCTTCGTGCGTGGCACCCAGCATGTTGCTGTCGGTGGAATACGCTTTTTCGGCCGACATCTTGTAGCCAAAGCCGTGTGCCGTCATGAAGGCCGACATCTCGGCGCGGCCACCGAGTTCGTCGATGAAGGCCTGGTCCAGCCAAGGCTTGTAGATCTTGAGAGACGGGTTGGTGAGCAGGCCGTAGCGGTAGAAACGCTCGATGTCATTGCCCTTGAAGGTGGAGCCATCGCCCCAGATGTTGACATCGTCTTCCTTCATGGCCGACACCAGCATGGTGCCGGTCACGGCGCGGCCCAGCGGCGTGGTGTTGAAGTAGGTCACGCCGGCGGTGGTGATGTGGAAGGCACCCGATTGCAGGGCCGCCAGGCCTTCGGCGGCCAGCTGCGGGCGGCAGTCGACCAGGCGGGCTTTTTCGGCACCGTATTCCATGGCCTTGCGGGGGATTTCGTCGTAATCCGCCTCGTCGGGCTGGCCCAGGTTGGCCGTGTAGGCGTACGGCACGGCGCCCTTGAGCTTCATCCAGTGCAGGGCAGCGCTGGTGTCCAGGCCGCCGGAGAAGGCGATGCCGACCTTTTGGCCGACGGGAATTTTTTGGAGAATGGTATTGGACATGGCGGTTACGGCGGGTGGGGGATCAGCCGAAGTGGCAGATGTAGTGGTAGGGCTCGGTGACGCGGATGTCAAATTTGGAGTTGCCGGGGACGCTGAAGCGTTCGCCGGCGCTGGATTTCACCCAGACGTCGGAGCCGGCCAGCTTGTATTCGCAGGCGCCGGCCACGCATTCCATGATCTCGGGTGCGCCGGTGTTGAACGTCAGCGTGGCGGGCAGTACCACGCCCACGGACTTCTTGGTGCCATCGGGGAAGGTGATGCCGTGGCTGACGCATTTGCCGTCGAAGTAAACGCTGGCCTGGGTGGTAACGGACACGCCGTCGATCCGTGCGGTGGGGGTGGTGCTCATGGGGTCAGGGTAGTGAAA
>JBAQKO010000295.1:0-10818 GCA_049301075.1 Rhodoferax sp. | reverse complement strand
GTGCTGGCCGCGGCGCGTCAGGCGCTCCAGGCGCTGGGGCGCCTGCACCGCCAGGGTGTGATCCACCGCGACATCAAGCCCGCCAACCTGCACCAAGGCGAAGACGGCGTGCTGCGCCTGCTGGACTTGGGCGTGGCGCTGAGTGGGCGCGAACCCGAATCCATGCGCGAACTGCACGCCGGCACGCCCAGCTTCATCAACCCCGAGCAATGGGGTTTCGACGGCCGCTCAGGCGCGCAGGGCAGTGCCGTGGCCGCCGAGTTGCCTGATGCGCAGAGCGACCTGTTTGCCATTGGTGTCACGCTGTACCAGTTGCTGACCGGCAAGCTGCCTTATGGCGAGGTGTTGCCCTACCAGGTGGGCCGCTACTACCGCGACCCCACACCGCCGTGCCGCCACAACCCGGAGATTCCGATGTGGCTGGACCATGTGGTGCAAAAAGCCGTGGCCCGCGACAAGCGCCTGCGCTTTGAGACCGCCGAAGAATTCTTGCTGGCCCTGGAACGCGGCGCCTCGCGCCCCCTCACGGCCCCGGCCGGCACGCCGCTGATGGCGCGCGACCCCACGCTGATCTGGAAGCTGGCGCTGGGGGTGTCGGTGTTGTTCAACCTGTTGCTGGTGTTTTGGTTGCTGTTCTTGCCGAAATAGGGCGCTGGCCCGCGTGGTGCTCGCATGTCGTGCGGACACTGCATATTCCTGCCGCGCACATGCCTACGTATGAGAAGCCGTACTCAGTAGAGGTAGGTTTCCCCCGGTGTTAAGGCTATAGTGTAGGTAGGACCTTTCGCACGTAAAGCTAAGCTACAAGAGGCTTTCAGAGAGATTGAATGACCAGAATGTTGAGCACACGCCAGTTTATCGAGCAGGTGTTGCTCTATACACTACGTTGGACGTACATACATGGCGGCTGTTGATAGCGCAATAGTTATCGCGTTGTGGGGGGCGGTCCTCTCGACCATCCTTGCTGCGGTCAAGCTATGGGAAATATGGCGCGACCGCTTTCAGCTTGGGGTTACATACCACTTCAGAAGCCTCGCAGATCTGGGCAACGACGTCATCATTCGAAACCTCTCAAGTCGGCCGATCATCCTTACACACTGGGAGCTTCTTTACTCTTCGGGTCGATGGCCGCGAAGGCAGTTTGAGAGCATTGATAGCTCCGAGCCTGACGATGGAGACCAACGGATCGAATCACACACGACGCACATCCTTACGTTCGCTTATGGTCGCCACTTTGATTGGGGCCACAGGGCATTGGAGGGTCGTCAAATCTGGATTCGGCTATTCGTTGCCGGTCGCAAACCCATCCTAAAACGGGTGTATAGACCGTTACCATGACGCCCGACCTGTCGTTCGAGCGGACAGCCTACGGCGTCCGCTCAACTTTACGTTGGACGTCAAGAACTTAGGACTTTCAACATGAACGATCGCGAATACTTGTTCTCCAATGTCAGCTGGCACGACGTAGAGCGACACCAGTTGCAAGAGATGCGAAAGGCCATCGAGGCCGTGGACGGAAACCGCCTGCTCAACACATCAGTAGACGACCTTGCGGCCTACTTTGAACAGAAATTCCAGATTGAGATTCCGTCGCTTCTTACTGACGAGATCGTTGTGGATCAACGCGAGGCAAAGATTGACGTCAGCAGAGATCAGAATCGCATGATTTTTGATCGCAGCAGGGCCTTCCACATCGCAGGTACAGAAGTTGAGGTGGAGATACCTTTCACGGGTGAGGCGGAGGCATTCAAGATACAGCCGACTTCATACACGATGAGCCCTCCTCGGGCGGAGGTACGCGGGAACATCCTCGTCTTGCGCATTGTCGGGGCCGATCTCAATGCCGACAGAGTACGTGCCGATATTGATCGCACTGTCAGCGAAATCCAGAGCCATCTTTCCACCCTCCGCGGAAATACAGCGGGACTGCGAGCGCAGCTCCCAAGTCAAGCTCGATCCGCAATCGAATCGCGCCGCCAAAAGCTGCTTGCCGATCGTAACCTTATCGGCGGCCTTGGTTTTAAGATGAAAGAGCGTCCTGGGACGCAACAGACCTTTACGGCGCCCGAGGTGCGCAAGAAGATTGCACCAGCGTTGCCATCAGCCACCTCGGCGCCATACAAACCGGAGCCAACCCTGTCCAGTGCTGATTACGAGCACATTCTTGGTGTTCTTCAGAACATGGTCCAAGTCATGGAGCGCAGCCCCTCGGCGTTTGTGACAATGGACGAAGAATCGATCCGCTCACACTTTTTGGTTCAGTTGAATGGTCACTACGAAGGTCAAGCAACCGGCGAGACGTTCAACTACGAAGGCAAGACCGATATCCTCGTTCGGTCAGAAGGGCGGAACATCTTCATTGCTGAGTGCAAGTTCTGGTCGGGACCGAAGATGCTTACTGACACCATAGATCAACTGCTGGGCTACACGTCTTGGAGAGACACAAAAGTGGCAGTGATTGTCTTCAATCGAAACAAAGACTTCTCGCGCGTGCTTACCGCCATTTCAGAGACTGCGAAGACGCATACGAATTTCAAGCGGGAGTTGTCTGGTTCGACAGACACTGTCTTCCGATACTGTTTTGCTCACAAAGACGACAAGAATCGGGAACTGTTCTTGTCGATCCTGGCATTTGACGTGCCGCACGTCGCTCATTGATGCCCAGCCCTTCCTTCAAGCGGACCTGCCTAGAGCGGTCCGCGTAAGTCGAACGTTAAAACACATGCTTGCTCGGGAAGTCCTTCTTTTTAGCGCGTGTCTTTGTACGGCGGCTTTCGCCGCGGACCCGCGGGACAAGGAGTGTCAAGACTGGACGAAACAGGCGATTGAAAACCCCGCTGTTGGATGCGAGGGGGCCTGCTCCCAAGCCAAGACGTTCGATAAGTACGACTACCGTTCAGGGCTCGTTGGGGCACAGTCCAGCACAGGTGGTTTGGAGCGTTTCTTTAGATACGCAGGGAAGTCAACAATCATGGGTGCTGGTAGTGACGAAATGGCTTGCCATTTCCATTCGCTTCTTGTGCAGTGGGGAGACGATGCTTTTGCAAAGACGTTGGTAGCGACTGGCAAAAAAGCAAAGGTTCGCGTGGTTGGTCTTTTGGACTATGCTGCAGTTCCAGATTTCAAAAAACGTTTTCCTAAAACCTATGCTCTCGTGTCTACTCATGAAGAGTGAGCGTTTTAACTGGTTGCTCGGCACTGACACGCAGCAGCAAAAATGCCGATTGCGGCGCTTGCTGCGCGCTGGGTAGCGCCAACGTTAACGCTCAGCAATGTTCTCACTGAGTCCTGGTGTCTTGCCAATTTCCATTGCAGTCCTTCTGTTTGGGCTGCTTCGTGCGAAGAGGTTTGATGCGCCGAGACTACCTGTGGCCATGTTGCAGTTGATCTTGATCGTTTTAGCAATTGGCGGATGGTTTGTTTTTCGTACCGTCGAGTACTTGGCAGGCCCACCTGATAGCGATCTTTACGCGCAGACTTGGGGATTTCAGGCGCTCGTATTTGTTATGTTCTATCTGCCTTGGGTGTTGCTGGCAGTCGGAGGCCTAATCGTGATCGAGTCATATTTGTTGCCGGGGAGGCGGTGGAATGAGCGTTAACAGGTTCGTCGAGTGGCCCCACAACGGCAGGACGCGCTTCTGCCATTCTTTAATCTCGGGTGCGCCGTTGCGGCCCGCTCACGACCAACGTTAAAGCTCTTATGAGTTGGCTTCTATTTCTGGCCGCCCTATTCTTCGCCTGGCTTGCCTATGACGCATGGAAAGTGGCACTTCCTGCGGAAAATGTGCCCTATTCAATCACAGCGAAAGGTTTGGGGCAAAGTGTCGACGGCGTGCCCTTGCAGGAGCAAGAGAAGCGAAAACATTGGAATTTGCGCTACGGGATAGGCGATCTCAGCCATGCAGTTTGGCTCTGGGGCATCCTTGCACTGACATGTGCCTTTGGCTCTGTGGCCGGGTTTTTCGCATGAGCCGCTTTCACCCGTTGCTTGAAACGGACGCACAATCAAGAACCGCCGTTTCGCGACGCATGTCGTGCGCTGGTTGGTGCCAACGTTAGGCGAAAGGAGAAATGCCATGTCGGAAAAATGCAATTACTGTGGCGGAACAGGGCAGTTAGAGTGCGGCCTGTGCAAAGGAACTGGGAACTTGACCATCACTTGCCCCACGTGCGGTGGAGTGTTCGAGCCGGGCATACCTCCGGGCGCGCCAGGATCTCCGATACCAGAAAAATGTGAGACGTGCCTTGGTGAAGGGACAGTGCCGCAAAACTGTAATTACTGTGGCGGATCTGGGCAACTAGTGTGCGACCTGTGCAAAGGAACTGGGACGGTGTGACGGTCTGAACGTTAGCCCTCATTTTTCTACCTCGCGAGGTTCATATGGCAGAAAGCACATACCCAACCGCCATCACTGCTTCTGAGGCGCCTAAGCGCGTCAAGCCTTCCAACTACCCCGAACCTTTCGCTTCACGCATGTCCGGGAGGCAGAAGCATCCGCTTGGCGATCTCTTCGGTCTCACCAACTTCGGGGTCAACCTCGCTCGTCTTGAGCCTGGTGCGGTCTCAGCCCTTCGCCATGCTCACACCAAGCAAGACGAGTTCATCTATATCTTGCAAGGCTCCCCCACGCTGCATACCGACGAAGGTCTGACTCGCCTAGCGCCAGGCATGTGCGCGGGTTTCAAAGCCGGAACGGGGAATGGTCATCGCCTCATGAACGAGACCTCGGATGAGGTTGTTTACCTTGAGGTCGGCGATAGAACGCCAGGAGACGAAGGCAGTTATCCAGATGACGACCTCAAAGCCTTGCTTGTTGACGGGAAGTGGAAGTTCGTTCACCGGGACGGCGTCCCCTACTGACATGACGCGAATTCTTGCTGTTTTTGCCAAAATGACGCCATGAACCCCATCGCCAACACCCCCGCACCCCCGTACTACGCCGTCATCTTCACCTCGTTGCGCACCGAGGGTGACGACGGCTATGGCGCCATGGCCGAGCGCATGGTGGCGCTGGCCGCGCAGCAGCCCGGCTTTCTGGGCGTGGAGTCGGCGCGCGACGGCGTGGGCATCACCGTGTCGTACTGGACCGATCTGGAGTCCATTCGTGCCTGGAAGGCCAATGCCGAGCACCTGGAAGCCCAGCGCCTGGGCCACCAGAAGTGGTATGCCGCGTTCAAGACCCGCATTGCCAAAGTGGAGCGGGACTACGCGCTTTAGTGCGGCGTGGTCCGCGCGCGGCCACCTTTCTCGGCCCATGTGCGCGTCCAGCGCATCTGCATGGAGCGCATCATGCCCAGCACGGCCAGTGCGAGAACAGCGAACAGGAAGAAGCCCCACATGTAGCTTCCGCCGTACTGTTTGGACAGGCCCATCACATTGGGCACCAGGCCGCCGCCTAGCGCGCCAATCTCGCCAATCATCGAGCCGGCCACGGCCGTGGTCAGCGGCCAGCGTAGTGGCACCAGCTGGAACAGCGCACCATTGCCCGCACCCAGGGCGGCAAAGCAGGTCATCAGCAGCAGCGTGGTGGCCACCAGCGAGCCACCGCTGAAGCCGCACAGCACCAGCGTGACGGCAATCACCACCAGCACCGCGGTCAGCGTGTTGATGCCGCCCCAGTGGTCGGAAATCCAGCCGCCAAAAATGCGCAGCGCCGCGCCCATGAAGGCGGCCAGCATGGTGAGCTGGCCGGCCTGCACCTTGGTCACGCCGAATTGGTCGTAGTAGTAGCTGGGCAAAAAGGTGGTCAGGCCAATGAAGCCGCCAAAGGTGATGGCGTAGATGATGCTGAAACCCCAGCCGTCTTTCTCGAACAGGCAGGCAACGTGGTCCTTGAAGTTGGCGTGCTTGTCCACGTCGTCCGGTTCTCTGGCAAGCAGCAGCATTACCGAAACCGGCAGCAGCAGGCCGATTGCGGCCATGCCATAGACGGCCTTCCAGCCAAAGGCCTGCGCCAGTTGCGGCGCCAGCAGCGCCGAGATGGAAGTGCCCACATTACCCGCGCCCACCAGGCCCATGGCCAGGCCCTTGTAGCGCGCCGGGAACGAGCCCGAGCCCAGCGACAGCGCCACACCAAAGCTGGCGCCGGCAATGCCCAGCAGCACGCCCATGGCCAGCAGGTCGTTGAAGCTTTCCACAAAGAAGTAGCCAAACAGCAGGGCAATGGCAATGCCGCCCATCTCCACCAGCGTGGCGTTCTTGCGGCCAATGTACTGGGCCACGATGCCCAGCGGAAAACGCATGACAGCACCGGCAAAAATCGGCACCGACAGCATGACGCCAATCTGCGCTGGGCTTAAGCGCAGCGAGTCCTTGATGAAGGGCGCCATGGCCCCATTGGTGACCCACACGCCGCAGCAGTAGGTGAAATACAGGAACGAGGCGAACAGCGTGGGCGCATGCCCGGATTTGAGGAAGGTGCGGAATGCCGCCATGGTGCAACTTTTTAAAAAAAGAGAGTGGGGGAATCAGGCCGCTTTTTCGACGTGGGCCTGGCGCGTGTAGAGGAAGTCGATAACGGCCTTGCGGTAGCCCAGGTACTGCGGGCTGTCGGCCAGCGCTACGCGAGATCTGGGGCGCGGCAGGTCCACGCTCAGCACCTCGCCAATGGTGGCGGCGGGGCCGTTGGTCATCATCACAATCTTGTCGCTCAGCAGCACGGCCTCGTCCACATCGTGGGTCACCATGACCACGGTGCTTTGGGTGCGGGCCACAATCTCCAGCAGCTCGTCCTGCAGCTTGGCGCGGGTCAGCGCGTCCAGCGCACCAAAGGGCTCGTCCATCAGCAGCACTTTGGGTTCCATGGCCAGGGCGCGGGCAATGCCCACGCGCTGCTTCATGCCGCCGCTGATCTCACCGGGGCGTTTTTGCGCGGCAGCCGTCAGGCCCACCATGGCCAGCGCGGCATCGGTGCGCGCCATCAGCTGCGCCTTGTTCTCCGACGGCGCGCCGGTGCTCTTGGACGCAGCGCCAAAGACGCGCTCCACACCCAGGTAGACGTTCTCAAAGCAGGTGAGCCACGGCAGCAGCGAGTGGTTCTGGAACACCACGGCGCGCTCGGGGCCGGGGCCGGCAATCTCGCGGTTGGCGCAGAGCAGGGTGCCTTCCGTGGGCGTGGTCAGGCCGGCGATCAGGTTCAAGAGCGTGGACTTGCCGCAGCCGCTGTGGCCGATGAGCGCCACGAACTCGCCCTTGGCCACCGTCAGGTTGATGCCCTGCAGCGCGGGGAACAGGCCCTTCTTGGTCTTGAAGGTTTGGGCGACGTTCTGGATCTCGATGTATTTCAGGCTGCTCATGATTGGACTTCCTCGAAAGTGAATGCGGTGGCGACCTTGATCAGGGCGTATTCCAGGATCAGCCCCACGATGCCAATCACGAAGATGGCGATGATGATGTTCTTGACGTTGAGGTTGTTCCACTCGTCCCACACCCAGAAGCCAATGCCCACGCCACCGGTCAGCATCTCGGCGGCCACGATCACCAGCCAGGCGGTGCCCACGGCCAGGCGCACGCCGGTCAGCATGTAAGGCAGCACGGCGGGGAACAAAATCTTGGTGACGATCTTCCATTCGCTCAGGTTCAGCACCCGGGCCACGTTCATGTAGTCCTGCGGTACGCGCTGCACGCCCACTGCCGTGTTGATGACCATGGGCCAGATGGAGCAGATGAAGATGGTCCAGATGGCAGCCGGGTTGGCACCCTTGAACACCAGCAGGCCAATCGGCAGCCAGGCCAGCGGCGACACCGGGCGCAGCAGGCTGATGAGCGGGTTGAACATGCGGCCCAGAAACGCAAAGCGGCCAATCGCAAAGCCGGCCGGAATGCCCACCACCGCCGCCAGGCCAAAGCCCACGGCCACGCGCTCCAGCGACATGAGCACGTTCCAGCCCACGCCCTGGTCGTTGGGCCCTTTGCGGTAGAACGGGTCGCTGAACAGCACCACAGCCTGCTGCCAGGTTTCCCACGGGCTGGGGATGCTGCTGGCGGTGCTGATGCTCACCAGCGCCCAGATGCCCACCAGCAAACCCAGACCCAGCACCGGCGGCAGCACCGCCATCACCAGGCCACGCCAGTCGTAAGGGGGGCGGGCGGGTGCCCGTTTTTGAGAGGTTTTTGTGCTGCTAGCCGCCGTGGAATCTGCGTGAGGCGCTTCTTTTTTGATAGCAACGTTCTCGCTGGCCGCAGCCAGGGGGGAGTGAAAAACTGCGCTGACCATGGTGTGCTCCTCAGGCTTTGATCTTGAAACCATCGGCATATTTCTTCGGGTCCTTGCCGTCCCAGACCACGCCGTCCATCAGCCTGGCCGAGCGCATCACGTCCTTCGGCACCGGGGCTTTGGCGGCCGTGGCGGCCTGTTTGTAGAGGTCGATCTGGTTGATCTGCTTGGCCACCGCCAGGTAGTCGGGGTGGTCTTTCAGCAAGCCCCAGCGCTTGTGCTGGGTGAGGAACCACATGCCGTCGGACAGGTAGGGGAAGCTCACCTGCCCGTCGTTGTAGAACTTCATGTGGTTGGGGTCGTCCCAGGTCTTGCCCAGGCCGTTCTGGTAGCGCCCCAGGATGCGCTGGTTGATGGCGTCCACGCTGGTGTTCACATAGCTCTTGTCGGCAATGGTCTCGGCCATGCGGCTCTTGTTGGACAGGCTGGCATCGATCCACTGGCCGGCTTCAATGATGGCGGCGGTGACGGCGCGCGCCGTGTTGGGGTACTTCTTGACGAACTCGGCCGTGGTGCCCAGCACCTTCTCGGGGTGGTCTTTCCAGATGTCCTGCGTGGTGGCCGCGGTGATGCCGATGCCGTCGATGATGGCGCGGTGGTTCCAGGGTTCCCCCACGCAGAAGCCGTCCATATTGCCCACACGCATGTTGGCCACCATCTGCGGGGGCGGCACGGTGATGGCCTTGGCGTCCTGCATCGGGTTGATGCCGTTGGCCGCCAGCCAGTAGTACAGCCACATGGCGTGCGTGCCGGTGGGGAAGGTCTGGGCAAAGGTGTATTCGCGCTTTTCGGTGCGCATGAGCTTGGCCAGGCCGGCGCCGTCCACCGCGCCCTTGTCGGCCAGCTTCTTCGACAGGGTAATGGCCTGGCCGTTCTGGTTGAGCGTCATGAGCACGGCCATGTCTTTCTTCGGGCCACTCACCCCCAGGTGCACGCCGTAAATCAGGCCGTACAGCACGTGGGCAAAGTCGAGTTCGCCGGTGACCAGCTTGTCGCGCACGCCGGCCCACGAGGCCTCCTTGCTGGGGATGATCTTTACGCCGTGCTTCTTGTCAAAACCCAGTACCGAGGCCATGACCACGCTGGCGCAGTCGGTCAGCGGAATGAAACCGATGCGGACCTCGGCTTTCTCGGGCGCATCGGAGCCGGCGGCGTACACGGCGGCGCGCAGGGCCGGGGTGATGCCGATGGCGCCCACGGTGGCGGTTTGCAGCACCGCGCGGCGGCTAAGTCTGGCTTGCAGAAGATCGGTCATGGCAAAGCTCCCAATGAAAAGAAAACAAAAAAGGCGTCCGCACGCTGCACGGTGCTTGCCAGGAAGCCGTGTGCAGGTGGGGACGCCGTTGTCCGGATGGATGGGCGCTACCCGCCGTTAGGTAGCGCCTGTCGCGTGACCCCCAGGGGGTCTTGGTAGGAGTAACGCAATGAGCGTGCCAACTTATTTCCGCCGGATATCAGGTTTTTTGTGTGCAAAAAACGCAGGGTGGCAACCGGCAGGCACTGAAAGTGTGCAGCGCACCAAATGCAGGATGTTGGATGCGCTGTGCGTTTTTTACCTATCCTTGCACTTTCAGGAAGTGGTTGCGCGCACCCGTGCGCCAGAATCCAGGCTTCTGGAAGATCAGGAAATGGAGTCATCAATGACGAATCGTCGATACATCGCTGCGCTGTGGCTGCTGGCTGCCATCACCACCGTGACGTCTGCCGCAGCGCAGGAAACGGCGGAGCCCGCCAAAGGGTCCGAGCCGGGGGTGGTCACCAAGGTGGAGAAGGCCACGGTGCACGCCGCCCAGGTCGCTGCCAGTGGTGTCAAGCGCGGCGCGCATGCCGCCGCCAAGGGTATCAAGCGCGGCGCCGAGGCGGTGGCCCACGGGGTGGAGCGGGGTGCCACGGCCACCGGCAATGCGGCCAAGACCGTGGTCAAGAAAATCAAGGGTTCCGACGAACCCGCGCCCGAAGAGGGCAAATGAACGCGCCCGCCGGGCGGTAGCCGGCGGGTCTAGCCCAGCAGGTCAGCCATGTCCAGCGCGCGCTGGGCTACTTCCACGAGCTTGAGGTTCTTGTCCATGGCCGTCTTGCGCAGCTTGGCGTAGGCGGCTTCCTCGGTGAGCTGCTGACGCTGCATCAGCAGGGCCTTGGCGCGGTCGATGGTCTGGCGGTCCTTTACGGCGGTGCTGAGTTCGTTGAGTTCGCTGCGCGCGTCGGCCAGTTCCTGGCGCAGGGCCTGCTCCTGTTCAAAGCGCGCCAGCGCCACATCCAGGATGGGTCGTATGCGTTCGCTGGACAGGCCCGCCACGATGTAGGCCGACACCCCCGCCGCCACAGAGGCCCGGGCTGCGGCGCTGTCGTTGTCGTTGGTGAACATGACGATGGGGCGGCGTGCGTCGCGGGTGGCCATAACCACATGTTCCAGCGCGTCACGGGCTTCGCTCTCGGCGTCCACAATGATCAGGTCGGGCTGCAACTGGGCCAGGCGCTCGGTCAGAAACACGTCGGCGGGCAGGGAGGCCACCAGGTTGAAGCCGTTTTCCAGCAGCCCGATGCGCAGGCTGCGCGAGCGTTCGGCCTGGTCAAGGGCGTGGGTGTCCGCAGGGTCCTGGAT